>NZ_JBWKCI010000005.1:0-7405 GCF_056436565.1 Streptomyces sp. NPDC043726 | reverse complement strand
CGGCGTTCGCGGTGCAGTGGGGGACCGTGTTCGCGGCCTACCTCTGCTCTTCGAGGCGGGCAAGCACGAGCTTCGCGGTTTCCGTCGGGGTGCTCCCCACCCGCACTCCGGCCGCCTCCAGGGCCCGTTGCTTCGCGGCGGCCGTACCGGTGGAGCCTGAGACGATGGCGCCCGCGTGGCCCATGGTCTTGCCCTCGGGGGCGGTGAATCCGGCGATGTAGCCGACGACCGGCTTGGTGACGTGGTCGCGGATGTACGCGGCGGCGCGTTCCTCCGCGTCGCCGCCGATCTCCCCGATGAGGACGATGATCTCGGTGTCGGGGTCGTTCTGGAAGGCGGCGAGGCAGTCGATGTGGGTCGTCCCGATGACCGGGTCACCGCCGATGCCCACGCAGCTCGAGAAACCGATGTCGCGGAGTTCGTACATGAGTTGGTAGGTGAGCGTGCCCGATTTGGAGACCAGGCCGATACGGCCCGGCTTGGTGATGTCGGCCGGGATGATGCCCGCGTTGGACTGGCCGGGGGTGATCAGGCCCGGACAGTTGGGCCCGATGACACGCGTGCCCTTGGCCTTCGCGTACGTCGTGAAGGCGACGGCGTCGTGCACCGGGATGCCCTCGGTGATGACGACGGCGAGGCCGATGCCGGCGTCGGCGGCCTCGGTGACGGCGGCCTTGGCGAACGCGGGCGGCACGAACAGGACGCTCACGTCCGCGCCGGTCTCCGCGATGCCCTCGCCCACCGAGCCGAAGACGGGCACGGCGCGATCATCGAAGTCGACGGTGCGGCCGGCCTTGCGGGGGTTGACGCCGCCGACGACGTCGGTGCCCGCGGCGAGCATGCGCCGGGTGTGCTTCATGCCCTCGCCGCCGGTCATGCCCTGGACGAGGACCTTGCTCTCCTTGGTGAGGTAGATCGCCATGGTGTCCCGTCTCCTTAGGCTGTGGTGGCGAGTTGGGCGGCTCGGCGGGCCGCGCCGTCCATGGTGGTGGCCTGCTGGACCAGCGGATGGGCGTGCTCGTCGAGGATGGCGCGGCCCCGGGCGGCGTTGTTGCCGTCGAGGCGGACGACGAGCGGCTTGGTCAACCGCACGGTGTCCAGGGCCTGGACGATGCCGTCGGCGACCGCGTCACAGGCGGTGATGCCGCCGAAGACGTTCACGAAGACGGACTTCACGGCCGGGTCGGAGAGGATGACCGACAGGCCGTCGGCCATGATCTGGGCACTCGCCCCGCCGCCGATGTCGAGGAAGTTGGCGGGGCGGGCGCCGCAGCCGGCGACCACGTCGAGCGTCGACATCACCAGGCCGGCGCCGTTGCCGATGATGCCCACCTCGCCGTCGAGCTTGACGTAGTTGAGGCCCTTCGCCGCGGCGGCCGCCTCCAAGGGGTCGTCGTGCGCCTCGGCCTCCGCGCCCCAACGCGCCTGCCGGAAGCCGGCGTTGTCGTCGAGGGTGACCTTGCCGTCGAGCGCGAGGATCTGTCCCTGGCGCGTCCGGACGAGCGGGTTGACCTCGACGAGCACGGCGTCCTCGCGGACCAGCACCTCCCACAGCCGTACGAGCACGTCGACGGTCCGCGGTGGGAGTCCGGCCGCCGTCACGATCTCGTTCGCCTTCGCCGAAGTGACGCCCTCGGCGGGGTCGATGTGGACGCGGGCGACGGCCTCGGGCCGGCTCGCGGCGACCTCCTCGATCTCCATGCCGCCTTCCGCCGAGGCGATGGCGAGGAAGCGTCCGGCCGCGCGGTCGAGGACGTAGGAGACGTAGAACTCCGTCTCGATGTCCACGGGTTGGGCCAGCATCACCTTGCCGACGCGGTGGCCCTTGATGTCCATGCCGAGGATCTGGCGGGCCGTCAGTTCGGCGGCGGCCGGGTCGGCGGCGAGCTTCACTCCGCCCGCCTTGCCGCGCCCACCCGTCTTCACCTGCGCCTTGACGACGACCCTGCCGCCGAGCCGGCGAGCGATCTCGCGCGCCTCCTTGGCGGAGTCAGTGACTTCGGCCCTCGGCACCAAGATGCCGTGTTCTTCGAAGAGTTCCCTTGCCTGGTGCTCGTACAGGTCCATTCCGGCTCCTGACTCAAAAGTGCCGCACGCCCCCTGGACACCACCCACCGGATGCGGGATAACAAGCTTCATACAGTATTCGTCGACTGTATGCAATGTACCGCGAGAGCCGTTCCAACCCCCTACGAAGGGACAGGACTTCGCCATGCCCGACGACACCCAGGACGTCATTTCCGGTGGTCATCTCGTAGCCAAGGCCCTCAAGGCCGAGGGCGTCGACCGCATCTACACCCTGTGCGGCGGCCACATCATCGACATCTACGACGGCTGCGTCGACGAGGGCATCGAGGTCGTCGACGTGCGCCACGAACAGGTCGCCGCGCACGCCGCCGACGGCTACGCCCGCGTCACCGGCAAGCCCGGCTGCGCCGTCGTCACCGCCGGCCCCGGCACGACCGACGCCGTCACCGGCGTCGCCAACGCCTTCCGCGCCGAGTCCCCGATGCTGCTGATCGGCGGCCAGGGCGCCCTCACCCAGCACAAGATGGGGTCCCTCCAGGACCTCCCGCACGTCGACATGATGACCCCGATCACCAAGTTCGCGGCGGCCGTGCCGGACACGGCACGCGCGGCGGACATGGTGTCCATGGCGTTCCGCGAGTGCTACCACGGCGCGCCCGGGCCCTCCTTCCTGGAGATCCCCAGGGACGTCCTCGACGCCAAGGTCCCCACCGCCAAGGCCCGGGTGCCCCGGCCCGGCGCCTACCGCGCCTCCACCCGCTCCGCCGGCGACCCCGAGGCGATCGAGAAGCTCGCCGACCTGCTGGTGCACGCCGAGAAGCCCGCCATCCTGCTGGGCAGCCAGGTGTGGACCACCCGGGGCACCGAGGCCGCCATCGAGCTGGTGCGCACCCTCAACGTCCCGGCCTACATGAACGGCGCCGGACGCGGCACCCTGCCGCCCGGCGACCCGCACCACTTCCAGCTGTCCCGCCGGTACGCCTTCTCCGGCGCCGACGTCATCGTCATCGTCGGCACGCCCTTCGACTTCCGCATGGGCTACGGCAAGCGGCTGTCCCCGGACGCGACCGTCGTGCAGATCGACCTCGACTACCGCACCGTCGGCAAGAACCGCGACATCGACCTCGGCATCGTCGGGGACGCCGGCCTGGTGCTGAAGGCGGTGACCGAGGCCGCCTCCGGGCGCCTGAACGGCGGCGCATCCAAGCGCAAGGAGTGGCTGGACGAGTTGCGCTCGGCCGAGCAGACCGCGCTCGAGAAGCGGCTGCCGCAGCTGCGCTCCGACGCCTCCCCCATCCACCCCTACCGGCTGGTGAGCGAGATCAACGACTTCCTCACCGAGGACTCCGTCTACATCGGCGACGGCGGCGACATCGTCACCTTCTCCGGCCAGGTCGTGCAGCCCAAGTCGCCCGGCCACTGGATGGACCCGGGCCCGCTCGGCACCCTCGGCGTCGGCGTCCCCTTCGTGCTCGCGGCCAAGCAGGCACGACCGGACAAGGAGGTGGTCGCCCTCTTCGGCGACGGCGCCTTCTCCCTCACCGGCTGGGACTTCGAGACCCTCGTCCGCTACGACCTCCCCTTCGTCGGGATCGTCGGCAACAACTCCTCCATGAACCAGATCCGTTACGGCCAGAAGGCCAAGTACGGCGAGGCACGCGAGCGGGTCGGCAACACCCTCGGCGACGTCCACTACGACAAGTTCGCCCAGCTGCTGGGCGGTTACGGCGAGGAGGTCCGCGACCCCGCCGACATCGGACCGGCGCTGCGGCGCGCCCGCGAGTCCGGGAAGCCCTCGCTGATCAACGTCTGGGTCGACCCC
This sequence comes from Streptomyces sp. NPDC043726, assembly GCF_056436565.1. NCBI lineage: Bacteria > Bacillati > Actinomycetota > Actinomycetes > Kitasatosporales > Streptomycetaceae > Streptomyces > Streptomyces sp. NPDC043726. The sequence goes on along the minus strand of NZ_JBWKCI010000005.1, from coordinate 3,555 downwards.
GACGCGTACGCCCCCGGAACCATGAACCAGACCATGTACAAGTGAGGTGACCCCCATGACGGGAACGCAGGCCAAGGCCCTCGCGGGCATCCGCGTCCTGGACATGACGCACGTCCAGTCCGGGCCCTCCGCGACCCAGCTGCTCGCCTGGCTCGGCGCGGACGTCGTCAAGCTGGAGGCGCCGACCGGGGACATCACGCGCAAGCAACTCCGCGACCTCCCGGACGTCGACTCGCTCTACTTCACGATGCTCAACTGCAACAAGCGGAGCATCACCCTCAACACCAAGACCGAGCGGGGCAAGGAGCTCCTCACCGAGCTGATCCGGCGCTCCGACGTCATGGTCGAGAACTTCGGCCCGGGCGCGGTGGACCGGATGGGCTTCACCTGGGACCGCATCCAGGAGATCAATCCACGGATCGTCTACGCCTCCATCAAGGGGTTCGGGGACGGCCCGTACACCAACTTCAAGGCGTACGAGGTCGTCGCCCAGGCCATGGGCGGGTCGATGTCGACCACCGGTTTCGAGGACGGGCCGCCGCTGGCGACGGGGGCCCAGATCGGGGACTCGGGGACGGGGGTGCACGCCGTGGCGGGGATACTCGCGGCGCTGTACCAGCGCGAGCACACCGGGCGTGGGCAGCGGGTCAACGTGGCCATGCAGCACGCCGTACTCAACCTGTGCCGGGTGAAGCTGCGGGACCAGCAACGGCTGGCACAGGGCCCTCTCGCTGAATATCCCAACGAGGACTTCGGCACCGAGGTTCCCAGGTCCGGAAACGCGTCCGGCGGCGGCCAGCCGGGCTGGGCGGTGAAGTGCGCGCCGGGCGGCCCCAACGACTACGTGTACGTCATCGTGCAGCCCGTCGGCTGGAAGCCGATCAGTGAGCTCATCGGCCGGCCCGAACTGGCCGAGGACCCCGAGTGGGCGACGCCGGAGGCGAGGCTGCCCCAGCTGAACAAGATGTTCCAGCTGATCGAGGAATGGTCCTCCACCCTGCCCAAGTGGGAGGTGCTGGAGAGGCTCAACGCGCACAACATCCCGTGCGGCCCGATCCTCTCCACCAAGGAGATCATCGAGGACTCCTCACTGGTCGCCAACGAGATGGTCGTCACCGTGCCGCACCCCGAGCGGGGCGACTTCGTGACCGTCGGCAGCCCGCTGAAGCTGTCCGACTCCCCCGTGGAGGTGACCAGTTCACCGCTGCTCGGCGAGCACAACGAAGAGGTCTTCATCGGCGAGCTCGGCCTCGGTGACGAGGAGCTGCGCCTGCTCAAGTCGAACGGAGTGATCTGACGTGATGGCCGAAGACCGCCGGCTGAGGGTGCGCGCGCTCCTCGACTCCGTGCGGGAAGAGGGGCGTACCGCGCTGACCGCGCCAGAGGGGAAGGTGATCGCCGACGCGTACGGGATCGCCGTACCCGGTGAGGAGCTCGCCACCGATGTCGAGGAGGCGGTGGCCTACGCGGCGCGGTTCGCCGGGCCGGTGGTCATGAAGATCGTCTCCCCGGACATCCTGCACAAGACCGACGCCGGCGGAGTGATCGTCGGAGTGGAGGGCGCCGCCGACGTGCGGGCCGCGTTCTACCGGATCATCGACAACGCGCGGGCGTACAACGCGTCCGCGCGGATCGAGGGCGTCCAGGTCCAGGAGCTGCTCCCCAAGGGGCAGGAGGTCATCGTCGGCGCGGTGACGGACCTGACGTTCGGGAAGGTCGTCGCCTTCGGGCTCGGTGGGGTGCTGGTCGAGGTCCTCAAGGACGTCACCTTCCGGCTCGCCCCCGTGGACGCCGACGAGGCCCTGTCGATGCTGGACTCGATCCGGGCGGCGGAGATCCTGCGCGGGGTGCGCGGACAGGCGGCCGTGGACCGGTGGGCCGTCGCCGAGCAGATCCGCCGGGTCTCCCAACTCGTCGCGGACTTCCCCGAGATCGCCGAGGTGGACCTCAACCCGGTGATCGCCACCCCGGAGAGCGCGGTGGCCGCGGACATCAGGGTGATCCTCGCCGGGAGTCAGCCGCCGCCTCGCCGCAAGTACACCCGCGACGAGATCCTCACCTCGATGCGCCGCCTGATGCAGCCCTCCTCGGTCGCCGTGATCGGCGCCTCCAACGAGCAGGGGAAGATCGGCAATTCGGTGATGCGCAACCTCGTCGACGGTGGCTTCGCCGGGGAGATCCATCCGGTGAACCCCAAGGCCGATGACATTCTGGGCCGCAAGGCGTACAAGAGTGTCACGGACGTTCCCGGTGAGGTGGATGTGGCGGTCTTCGCGATCCCCGCCAAGTTCGTGGCCTCGGCCCTGGAGGAGGTGGGACGCAAGAAGATCCCGAACGCCGTGCTGATCCCGTCCGGCTTCGCCGAGACCGGGGAACACGAGCTCCAGGCCGAGATCGTGGCCATCGCCGAACGGCACGGCATCCGGCTGCTCGGGCCGAACATCTACGGCTACTACTCCACCTGGCAGGACCTGTGCGCCACGTTCTGCACGCCGTACGACGTCAAGGGCGGGGTGGCGCTGACCTCGCAGTCCGGTGGCATCGGCATGGCCATCCTGGGCTTCGCCCGCACCACGAAGACGGGCGTGTCGGCGATCGTCGGCCTCGGCAACAAGTCGGACCTGGACGAGGACGACCTGCTGACCTGGTTCGGTGAGGACCCGCACACCGAGTGCATCGCCATGCACCTGGAGGACCTCAAGGACGGACGCGCCTTCGTCGAGGCCGCGCGGGCGACCGTACCGAAGAAGCCTGTCGTGGTGCTCAAGGCCGGCCGGACGGCCGCCGGAGCCAAGGCGGCCGGATCGCACACCGGGGCGCTCGCGGGCGACGACGCGGTGTACGACGACATCCTGCGGCAGGCCGGGGTGATCCGGGCGCCCGGTCTGAACGACATGCTCGAGTACGCCCGCGCGCTGCCGGTGCTTCCCGCCCCCCAGGGCGACAACGTGGTGATCATCACCGGGGCCGGCGGCAGCGGGGTGCTGCTCTCCGACGCGGTGACCGACAACGGCCTCACCCTGATGGAGATACCGCCCGACCTGGACGAGTCCTTCCGCGAGTTCATCCCGCCCTTCGGGGCCGCGGGCAACCCGGTCGACATCACCGGGGGCGAGCCGCCGTCGACGTACGAGGCGACCATCCGTCTCGGTCTCGAGGATCCGCGCATCCACGCGCTGGTCCTCGGCTACTGGCACACCATCGTCACTCCCCCCATGGTCTTCGCCGAGCTCACCGCGCGCGTGGTGGCCGAGTTCCGCGAGCGCGGGATCGAGAAGCCGGTGGTGGCGTCGCTCGCGGGCGACGTCGAGGTCGAGCAGGCCTGCCAGTACCTCTACGAGCGAGGGGTCGTGGCGTACCCGTACACGACCGAGAAGCCGGTGGCCGTACTCGGCGCGAAGTACCGCTGGGCGCGGGCGGCGGGGCTGTTGGGGGGCGGTTCATGAGGTGAGGGGAGGGCGGGGTCCGGGGACCCATCGCGGCCGACCCCCCCACCAACCCGGCGCCCCACAAAAGGCCTGCGGAAAGGGGGCGGGGGCCAAAAAAATAAAAAAA
>NZ_JBWKCI010000004.1:610009-727286 GCF_056436565.1 Streptomyces sp. NPDC043726 | reverse complement strand
GGTACTGCAGGGGGGACCCTGTGGGAGAGTAGGACGCCGCCGAACAAATTTTAGGGAAAACCCCCGTGCCATCGGCACGGGGGTTTTCTGCGTTTCAGGCCAGGCTGGGGGCCACCACCGCGTCCCCCGTCGACACCGCGCGTACGCGGCCTCGATGCCGTCGAGGCCGGGCATGCGGACGTCCATCAGGACGACATCGCGCTTGCAGCGGGCGGTCAGCCGGACCGCTGAGGACCGTCGTCTCGAGGTGGATTCCTCTGGTAGTTCGAGATGGACGCGCCAACCCCCTTGAGGGCAGGGGGCGGCCTCTGCCGTCGTTCCGATCCTCCGGGTGAGCGCCGGGCGTCGGGCGGAGGCCGGATATCGGATGAGGGTCGTAGTACCTGGGTATTACGGTGGCGGCCATGAGCGTGAGCAATGGGGAGCGGTATGTCGTCCGGTCGGTGCGGTCCGATGAGTGGCCGGCCGTGCGGGAGCTGCGGCTGGCCGCGCTGCGGGATCCCGTGGCGCCGATCGCCTTTCTGGAGACGTACGAGGACGCGGCGGCCAGGCCGGACTCGTTCTGGAAGGAGCGGGCGGAGGGAGCCGCTGAGGGGGCGCTCGGGGCTCAGCAGGTCGTTGCCGAGGGGCCGGACGGGAGCTGGGTGGGGACGCTGACCGTCCTCGTGGAGGAGGCCGGCACGACCGACTGGGCCGGGTTTCCGGTTGAGCGGCGGCAGGGGCATGTCGTGGGCGTGTTCATGCGGCCCGAGCATCGCGGGTGCGGGCTGACGGAGCTGATGTTCGACGAGGCGCTGCAGTGGTCCTGGCGGCAGGGGCTGGAGCGGGTGCGGCTGATCGTGCACGAGGACAACGGGCGGGCGCAGGCCTTCTACCGGCGGATGGGCTTCGAGCCGAGCGGGGTGACGGTGCCGCTGGAGAGCCAACCAGGGGCGCTGGAGCACGAGTTCGTCAAGAACAAGGACTCAGACCGGTAGCTCGGCATGCGGCCAGCGGGAGCGGGCCTGTTCCCGGGAGCGCAGCAGGGCCAGCGTCGGCAGGCCCCGGTCCGCTCCGGCGGCGAGCAGGTCCGGGAGCTGGGGAAGCGGGGCCACGGCCGCCACGTCGTCCAGGACCAGGGTGAGTGGTGGGTCGAGGCGACCGGAGGATGACCGTTCGGCCATGCGCCGGCCGCGCTCGACCACGCTTGAGGCCAGGGCGGTGAGCAAGGGCATCGCGCCTGGGTTCGTGCGCGGATCCTCGAGGGACTCGCCCACCAGATAAAGCGTGCCCCCTTCGTTGACGAAGGAATCCAAGGCGAGCGCATCAGTTCGGTTCGGAGTGCAGGCTTCGCGGACGTTGACCGTGAACAGGGCAGACAGTGCCCGGGTCGTCAACTGCTGGGCCATGTCCCGTCTTTCGGGGTGGCCCGTGAGCGCGGCCTCGAGTTCGCCCGCGGCACCGGGGGCCGCCTTGGGGCTCGTACGGAGGATGCGGACCGCGTCCTGGAGTTGGGTGCCCTGGGACCAGCGGTGGACGTGGCGGATCGTACGGCCGTCTATCGCGGCCGCGTGCAGGGCGCTGCGCAGGAGCGTTTCGGCTACGTCGGCGACTGCCTGGTCGATCTTCGCGGTGGGGCGGACGGGGGCCAGCAGGGCCGCCGCTCTCGCCGCCGCCGTCTGCTTGTCCTCGCAGCCCGTGGTCGGGGACCAGTGGAGGCGGGACGGGGTGTCGCAGCGGTGCGTGGGGTCGTAGAGGTGGACCGGGCCCAGCTTGGCCCGCGCGTCCTTGGTGTCCTGCCAGACGGCCGGGTTGGAGGTGACGACGAGGGCCGGGCCGTCGGCGTCGCGCACGGCTTGGGTCGCGGTGGCGTGCCGGGTGTCCTGGGCGCCGTAGACCACGACGGGGCGGGTGGGTTCCCAGCCGGCGAGGGGTTCGGCGGAGGGGGCGGGAGCCGCGGGGGCCGGTACGGGCACCGGTTCCGGTGCCCTCGGTGTCGGCACCTCGTGAGTGACCGGTTCCGGCGCCGGGGCCACGACCGGTTCGGCCGGGGCCACGATCGGCTCCGCAGGGGTTACGTCCCGGCGCCGTGCCCGGACCGCCCGCCACCGTGCCACCGTCCCCATCACGAACACGGTGAGCACGATCAGCACCATCAGCTGCCCGACGAACAGCCCCCAGAACAGCCCGTACCCCGACAGCTCTCCCGCGGGCGTCTCCGGCCAGGCACCCGCGATGTCGTGCGGGGCGCCGAACAGATGCCGCATCGCCAGGGGCGTACGCGTGAAGGTGACGCCCGCCGGCCAGGAGCCGTGGGCGAACACGCCCGCGAGTCCCGTGGCCGTCCAGACCATCAGGGTCAGGCCGAGCAGGAAGGCGAGTATGCCGACCAGCAGCCCGTCGGGGATGCCGCCGGAGGTCTCCTGCCGCCGGTCGTCCGCACGCACCGATCCGCCCCCTTACGCCACCGTCGACTCGGAGTCGCCGAGGTGCTGTTCCACGAAGGCCGCCGCCCGCTCCTCGGCCTCCAGCTCGGCGGCGCGCAGGGCGTCGTCGTTCAGGTGGTCGGCGGAGGATTCGGTCATCGCGCGGTCGGTGAAGACCAGCGGCCGTTCGGTCTCGGTGACCAGGTGTTTGACCACCTGGACATTGCCGTTGACGTCCCAGACGGCGATGCCGGGCGTGAGCGTCGGAATGATCTCCACCGCCCAGCGCGGCAGCCCGAGCACCCGGCCCGTCGCCCTCGCCTCGTCCGCCTTCTGGGCGTAGATCGTCCTGGTCGAGGCCATCTTCAGGATCGCCGCCGCCTCCTTGGCCGCCGCCCCGTCCACGACGTCGGACAGGTGGTGGACCACGGCGACGAAGGACAGACCCAGGCGACGGCCGAACTTCAGCAGGCGCTGGAAGAGCTGGGCCACGAAGGGGCTGTTGATGATGTGCCAGGCCTCCTCGACCAGGAAGATGCGCTTCTTCCGGTCGGGGCGGATCCAGGTGTGCTCCAGCCACACGCCGACGATCGCCATCAGGATCGGCATGGCGATGGAGTTGCGGTCGATGTGGGACAGGTCGAAGACGATCAGCGGCGCGTCGAGGTCGATGCCGACCGTCGTCGGGCCGTCGAACATGCCCCGCAGGTCGCCGTCGACCAACCGGTCCAGCACCAGGGCGACATCGAGTCCCCAGGCACGGACATCGTCTATGTCGACGTTCATCGCCTCCGCGGACTCCGGCTCCGGATGCCGTAGCTGCTCGACGATGTCGGTGAGGACGGGCTGCCGTTCGACGATGGTCTCGTTGACGTAGGCGTGCGCGACCTTCAGCGCGAAGCCGGAGCGCTCGTCGAGGCCATGGCCCATGGCGACCTCGATGATGGTGCGGAGCAGCGCGAGCTGACCCGTCGTCGTGATCGAGGGGTCGAGCGGGTTGAGCCGGATCCCGTGGTCCAGGGCCGCCATCGGGTCGAGCCGGATAGGAGTTATCCCCAGCTCCTGCGCGATGAGGTTCCACTCACCGACGCCGTCCTCGCCCTGCGCGTCCAGCACGACGACCTGCCGGTCGCGGAAGCGCAGCTGCCTGAGGACGTACGTCTTCTCCAGCGCCGACTTGCCGTTGCCGGACTCGCCGAGGACCAGCCAGTGCGGAGCGGGGAGCTGCTGGCCGTACAGCTGGAAGGGGTCGTAGATGTAGCCCTTGCCGGAGTACACCTCGCGGCCGATGATCACGCCCGAGTCGCCGAGGCCCGGCGCGGCCGTGGGCAGATAGACCGCCTGGGCCTGGCCGGTGGAGGTGCGGACGGGCAGGCGGGTCGTCTCCACCTTGCCGAAGAGGAACGAGGTGAAGGCGTCGGTGAGGATGGACATCGGATCCCGCATGCGGAGGCCCTACCTTCGAATGCCGGTGGCGAACGGGAGCGTGTTCACGAAGGCGCGATGGTGCTCGCGGTCGCACCACTCCAGCTTCAGGTACGACTTCCCGGCCGACGCCCGGATGGTCCGCTTGTCGCGGGCCAGGGACTCCGGAGAGCGGGAGGAGACGGTGATCCAGCCGACGAGGTTGACGCCCGCGGCGCCGCTGGCGAGATCCTCTCCTCGCTGGTCGAGGCGGTTGTGGGCGGCGATGTCCCGGGGGTCGACGGTCCGGTTCATCTTGGCGGCGCGGGAGGCCTCGGCCTCGTCGTTCGTCTTCTCCGTCAGCATGCGTTCGATGGCGATCTCGGTGGGTTCGAGGTCCATCGTGACGGCGACCGTGCGGATGACGTCCGGGGTGTGCACGAGAAGGGGCGCCAGGAAGTTGACGCCCACCGGGGTCATCGGCCACTCCTTCACCCAGGCCGTGGCGTGGCACCACGGGGCGCGGGTGGAGGACTCGCGGGTCTTGGCCTGGAGGTAGGTGGGCTCCATGGCGTCCAGCTCGGCCGGCCAGGCGTTGCGCTTGGTCATCGCCTGGATGTGGTCGATCGGGTGGTCCGGGTCGTACATGGAGTGGATGAGGCTTGCCAGCCGCCCCTGACCGAGCGGCTGCCGTACCCGGATGTCGGCTTCCTGGAGCCGCGAGCAGATGTCGGTCAGCTCACGGGCCATGACGACGGCGAGCCCGGCGTCCTTGTCGACCTTCCGGCCGTGCTGCGGACGGGCGGCCCGCGCCATGGCGTGCGCCTCGGCGGCCAGTTCGCGCGTGTAGTGCATACAGGCGACCAGATAGGCGCGGTGCTGCTCGCTGCTGGTCGACACCATCGACTGCAACTGGTCGTACGACTGCTGCAGCCACGGCAGCGCCTTCTCGTCCCCGCGTACGGCGACGTCCTTGGCGTGGGCGTCGGGGTCGGCGGGGAGGGTGCGGGCGAGCATCTGGAGCCGGGTGACGAAGCCGTCGCCGTTGGCCACGTGCTTGAGGAGCGTGCCGAAGCGGTCGACGAGGGCTTCCTGGTCCTCGGAGTCCCGCAGGCCGACGCCCGGGCCCTCGATCTCGATGGCGGCGGTGACGGTCCTGCGGTCCGCGTGCAGCAGTACGGCGATCTCGTCGGGCCCGAAGGGGGCGGCGAGCCAGGTGATCCGGCCGATACCGGGCGGCGGCCCGACCTCGACCTCGCGGCCGTCGATCCGGACGCCCGCCTCCATCACCGCCGAGCGGTAGACGGTCCCGGACCGCAGGGTGCGCTTGAAGCTGCGGTTGATCTCGAACCACTTGTAGAACGTCCGGCGCTTGTACGGCACGTAGACCGCGGCGAGCGCCAGCATGGGGAAGCCCATGAGCAGCACGATGCGCAGGGAGAGGACGGGGACGAGGAGCCCGCACATCATGCCGAGGAACGCGCCCGCGATGATCAGGGCGATCTCGCCGGTCTCACGATTCCGGCCGACGATCGCGTTCGGCCGGGCGCGGCCGATCAGATATGTACGGCGGGGCGTGACCGGATGGGACACGTGGGACTCGGTCGTCAACGCCCTTCACCTCCCGTGCGGTTGGTACTGCTGTTGCGGGTGTTGCTGGCGTGGGGCGTGTTCACCGGGCTGCCTGCCCGGGGCACGGGTGCGGCGGAGGGGACAGATCCGCCGCCTCCGTTCGCGGTGCGGGAACTGTGCGCGGCGACTCCGCCGGCCGCCTGGTTGGCGGGGCGGGGGCTGCTCGCGCTCTGGCCGCCGTTGTTGTCGGCGCGGGCGCTGTGGGTCTTGATGCCCTGGGCGACCAGGGTCGCGGGGGAACTGATGACGGCGGCGGCCTTGCTCTCGGCGCCCTGCATGATGCGGTTGTTGCGGGAGCCGGCGATCTCGTCGCCGAAGCCGGGGACGAAGCGGTAGATCATCGCGCTGGCGAAGATGGCGAGCAGGATGATGGCGAGGCCGGAGACGACGGCGGAGAAGGCGTCGGGGCCGTCGTCGGCGGAGAGCGCTCCGGCGAGCCCGAGGACGATGACGATGACCGGCTTCACGAGGATGACGGCGATCATGATGCCTGCCCAGCGGCGGACGTGTCCCCACAGGTTCTTGTCGACCAGGCCGGCGTAGACGACGGTGCCGAGGAGGGCGCCGACGTAGAGCAGGGCGGCGCGGATGACGAGCTCCAGCCAGAGGACTCCGGCGGCGAGGATGCTGACGAGTGAGACGACGATCAGCATGATCGGTCCGCCGCCGATGTCCTCGCCCTTCTCCAACGCGCCGGAGAACGTGCCGAAGAAGGTGTCGGTCTGGTCGCCGGTGGTCTTCGCGAGCACCTCGGAGATGCCGTCGGTGGCGGAGACGACGGTGTAGAGGATCAGCGGGGTAAACGCCGACGCGAGGACGGTGAGCCAGAGGAAGCCGATGGCTTCGCTGAGGGCGGTGGTGAGCGGGACGCCTCGCACGGCTCGCTTGGCCACGGCCAGCAGCCACAGGAGGAGGGTGAGGATGGTGGAGGCGGCGAACACGACGGCGTACTGCTGAAGGAACTTCGGGTTCGTGAAGTCGACGTTCGCGGTGTCCTTCACGGCCTCGCTGAGCTTGTCGACGGTCCACGCGGCGGCGTCGGCACAGCCCTTGGCGAGGGAAGAGAGGGGGTCGAGGGTGGAGGTGGGGTCGAGGGTCGTGGTGCCGCCGGATCCGCTGCCGCTGTTGTCGCTTTCGCAGTAGTCCTTGGCGGGGCCATGGATGAGATCGCAGGGGTCGTTGCTCGGCGTGGGCGAAGGCGTGGGTGCGGCCATGGCCCGCGTGGCAGTGAGGAGCAGCGCGGCTTGGACGGCCGTGCCTACGGTGGCCAGTTTGAGTACGCGGCGGCTAGCGGGCATACGTGAAGCCTCCGTACTCCTCGACGGCCTTCGCCATTTCGTCGGCAGTGGATGCCCTTTCGTCACCGGGAACGGGCGAGGGGCCGTCCTTCTGCGAGTGGGTCACGATCTTCCACTCGTTGTCGGCCCACTCGAGCTTCATGGTGATGGTGAACCAACTGTTGGTAACCGGGTTCGTCGAGTTCTCTCCGGCCAGGCCGAGGAGACCGCTGCACCAGACCTCCACCGTGGCGCTGCTGTCCGAAGCCTCGGTGGCCTTGGTGCCGATCGGGGTCGTACGGGACACGAAGGTGTAGCCCGGGGGTGCCGAGCCGTCTTCGTTCAGGCCCACGTTGGCATTGAAAGCCGGCGTGTAGGCCTGGTCCAGGGTCGCCTCGAACTCCGAGACGCGGGAAGGCACGATGATGTTCTGGAGGATGGCGTCGCGCTTGTCCTTGTCGAACATGTCGGCCGAGCCCAGAGCCACCGCATAATTCGCCGCCGCGCTCTGCACCCCCTGCTCGTCCCGGGCGAAGCCCGAGCCCACCGGGCGTTCGCCCGTTGCAGCCGTAGGAGCCGCCGCCGGCTTGTCCGCTGAGTCCTCGTTGGATGAGGAATCGTCTCCTCCACGGTTCGCGAAGGCGATGGCCGCGATGAGGAGGACGACCACGCCGACCACCGTGACCAGGCTCCGGGACGAGGAGCGGGCGCCCCGCCGTGCGCCTCCGTACATGTCGCCGCCGCCCTCGGGCAGCCGGGTGCGGGTCTGGCCCGTGCCTCCGTAGCCGCCGGAAGGCTCCCGCTCGTCTCCGAGACTCATACCGCGTACGCCCCCTCACCGTCGTACCCGAAGCCGTAGAAGCCGCTGGAGTACGACGGTAGCCGTGCTGGTTCCCGCGCGGGCGCGGTGTGGTGACTCGACATCAGGGAGACGCAACCTCAGCCGGTGGGCACGACGGGCGGGTGGGAGGAGACGGAAGGGGACGGGTGCGCGCCGGCTACACGGCCATGCCGTACACGATCGTGAACAGCGTGCCGAGTGATCCGATGATGAAGACGCCGGTCAGGCCGGCGATGATGAGGCCCTTGCCCTGTTCCGCGCTGAAGGTGTCGCGCAGCGCGGTCGCGCCGATGCGCTGCTTGGCGGCGCCCCAGATGGCGATCCCGAGGCAGAGCAGGATCGCTACCGCCATCACGACCTCGATCATCACCTTGGCCTCGTTGCCCAGGCTGCCGAAGGGGCCCCAGTCCGGAGCGATCCCCCCGATGATGGTGTTGATGTCTCCCTCGTCGGCCGCAAAGAGCATGTAAGTCACCGCCCCTGTTGGGTAGTTCCACTTCCTCTGGCGTCGCGCAGAGGTCAGGCCTCATTGTCGCCGACAATTTCGCTGTCGTATGTCGACTTGGCGTCATTGGTTGGCGGGTTTCGTACGAATGCTTGTCTGGTCACTCTGTGTATCACGGCCGGTCACGCCGGGCAATGAGGCCGGAGCGGAACCTGTCGTGTGGTCTGTCGTTAGTCCCTCTTGTCACTACTCGCCCTGCTCGTACCGTTTCTGACGGCCGGTCGGGTGACGGGTCGGGGAGATGTTCCCCGGGTGAAGGCTACGCGCGCCGGGGCTTGAGGCCGTACAGGAGGTGGTGGACCAGCTCCTCGATGCCGTCCAGGGCCGCCTCGGGTGTGAGCATGCCGCCCGCCGCGAAGGCGGCGAGGCCGTGCAGGCTCGCGCCGGTGACGAGCGTGAGGTGTTCCGGCTCGGCCTCGATGATCTCGCCGCGCCGCTGGGCGTCGGCGATGACCCGGGACAGCGCGCCGATGGTGCCGTCGATCGCGGTCGCCATCTGGTCGTAGGAGTCGGGGTCGTGCTTGCGGGCGTACATCAGCTCCAGCAGCTCGGCGTTGTCGAGGGCGAAGCGGAGATACGCGCGGGCCAGGGCGGTGAGCCGGGGTTCGAGGGGGAGGTCGGGGGTGTCGGCTGCCTTGATGGCCTGCTCCAGGCGGTCGTAACCGGCGAGGGCCAGGGCGTTGAGCAGGGCCTGCTTGTCCTTGAAGTGGCGGCCGGGCGCGGCGTGGCTGACGCCGGCCTCGCGGGCCAGTTCGCGCAGGGAGAGTGCGGCGACACCCTTCGTCCGGAGCGTGCGCTCGGCGCTGGCCAGCAGGGTGGAGCGCAGGTCTCCGTGGTGATAGGGGCGGCTCTCGGGCATGCGCACATGGTAACTGGATGTTGTCGGCGTCATCATTGTTGGCGTCGCCATCATTGTTGTCATTGACAGCATTGTTGTCGGCGCCTACATTCGGTGGCATGACCGAGACGCAGAAGTGGAACCTGACCGACCTGCCCGATCTCCACGGTCGTACGGCCGTCGTCACCGGGGCCAACAGCGGCATCGGCCTCACCGCCGCCCGGGCGCTGGCCGGAGTGGGCGCGCATGTCGTCCTCGCCGTACGGGACACCGAGCGCGGCCGGGCCGCCGCCGCGACCGTCGACGGCAGCACCGAGGTGCGGCGCCTCGATCTGGCCGACCTCGCCTCCGTGCGGGAGTTCGCGGCCGGGTGGGACGGGCCGCTGCACCTGCTGATCAACAACGCGGGCGTGATGATGCTCCCGAAGCGGCGGACCCAGGACGGCTTCGAGATGCAGTTCGGCACCAACCACCTGGGCCACTTCGCCCTGACGAACCTGCTCCTGCCGTACATCACGGACCGCGTCGTCACCGTCGCCTCCTCCGCCCATCGGTGGCGGGGCGGCACGATCCACTTCGACGACCTGAACATGGACGCCGACTACCACCCCCGCCGCGCCTACGCCCAGTCCAAGGTGGCGAACCTGCTCTTCACGCTGGAACTCCAGCGCCGGCTGACGGAGTCAGGCTCCCGGGTGCGCGCGCTCGCGGCCCACCCCGGGTACTCGGCCACCAACCTCCAGAGCCACGCGGCGAGCCCGCTGAACCGGGTGGGGATGCGGTTGTCCAACAAGTTCCTGGCCCAGAGCGACCGCGCGGGCGCCCTGCCGACCCTGTACGCCGCCACCCAGGACCTGCCCGGCGCGAGCTACGTCGGCCCCGACGGCTGGGGCGAGTGGCGGGGCGGGCCGACGTTGGTGAGCCGGTCCCGGGCGGCGAGCGACCCGGCGACGGCCGGGCGGCTGTGGACGGTGTCGGAGGAACTCACGGGGGTGCGATGTCCGTTGGAGGTTCAGGTGGCCTGAGTCCCGCGGAGGTGGTCGTCCGATGCCGAGCCTGCTCGCCGTGTTCGCCCACCCGGACGACGAGTCACTCTTCTCCGGGGGAGTGCTGGCGCGCAATGCCGCCGAGGGCGGTCGTACGGCGGTGGTGACGGCCACCTGGGCCGCGGACACCCGGCGGGGCGCCGAACTCGCCGAGGCGGCGCGGATACTCGGCACCTCCGAGAAGCCCCGGATGCTCGGTTACGCCGACTCCCGGGTGCCGGAGTCCGCCCCCGGCCGGCCCCGGCTGTGCGACGCGCCCCTGGACGAGGGGATCGGCCTGCTCGTCGCGCATATACGGCAGTTCCGCCCGGAGATCGTGGTCACGCACGACGCGTACGGCGGACTGTCGGGCCATGAGGACCATGTGCACACCCACCGCCTGACCGTACTGGCCGTGCAGGCGGCGGGCCTTGAGCGGCTGTACCCGGACGCGGGCGCGCCCTGGCGGCCCCGCGCGCTGTATCTGGCCACCCACCCGCATTCGGCGGTGCGGGTGCTGGAGGAGTTCGCGGCGGCGGGCAAGGGGCTGCACACCGTGCCGGACGAGTGGGTCACGGCGACGGTCGACGTGCGCCCCTGGCTGGAGCGGAAGTGGGCCGCCGTGCTCGCCCATCGCAGCGAGGTGGAGCGCGGGGCCGGGCCGGGGCTGCTGGCCGGACTCCCGGCGGCGGCGCGGGAGCGGATGCTCGGCACGGAGTGGTTCATCCGGCAGGAGCTCATCTCCGGGGCCAGGAGCGGCGAGACGGCGCTGAGCGGCTAGAGGGAGTCCCGGAGTGCCTTCGCCGTGGTGGTGGGGTCGTAGCCGTCGGGGACGCCCGGGACGAGGATGATGTCGCCCTCGATGTGCCGGGAGCGCAGCGGGGCGATCTCCTGGTAGGCCGGGGAGTCCCACCAGGCCCGCGCCTCCTCCATCCCCGGGAACCCGATCATCACGACCGCCCCGGGCCAGCCGCCCTCCACGGTCTCGTGCTCGGTGCCGTGGACGAGGAACCGGCCGCCGTACGGCTCGAAGGTGGCGGTGATGCGCTCGATGTAGTCGGCGATCTCCGCGTGCGGGGTGATCTCGCGCAGGTGGGCTATGGCGTAGGCGGTCATGGCGGCGGCCTTCCGGTCGTCGGGCGGTCGGGCTCCGTGCGTTCTTGCTCCTTGCTCCTTGCGTTCTCGATCGTGTCAGCGGGGCCGATCGGGGTCGATGACCTGACAGGTAATGAGGCGCGCGCTGTTCCGGGACGACGTGGGCTACGGTGCAGAAACGTGCGTTTCGGCGGAGGAGGACGGCTCGGATGGCAGGCGGCGTGGGCTTCGGGCTCGCCGGTCGCACCGCCCTGGTCACCGGCTCGGTGCGCGGGCTCGGCCTGGAGATGGCGCGGGGCCTGGCGCGGGCGGGCGCCCGGGTGATCCTCAACGGCCGCGACGAGGCCGCCCTGGACCGGGTGGTCGCCGGACTGCGCCTGGCCGGGCTGGACGTAGAGGGCGCGGCCTTCGACGTCACCGACCGGGAGGCGGCACGGGTCGCGGTGAGCGGGCTCGGCGTGATCGACGTCCTGGTCAACAACGTCGGTCAGCGGGACCGGCGCGGTCTGGACGAGATGACGCCCGGGGAACTCGGCCACCTCCTCGACGTCCACCTCACCTCGGCGTACGCCCTGAGCCAGACGGTCGCCCAGGGGCTCGCCGAGCGCGGTGTCCCGGGCCGCATCATCAACGTCTCCTCCGTGCTCGGCCGGCTCGGCCGCATCGGGGACGTCGCCTACGTCACCGCCAAGGCCGGCCTCGACGGCCTCACCCGCGCCCTCGCCGCCGACCTCGGGCCGAGCGGCACCACGGTCAACTCGGTGGCCCCCGGCACCTTCGTCACCGAGGCCGATGCCGACCTGACCGACGACCCGGAGTGGGCCCGCTGGCTGCACACCCGTACCGCCCTCGGCCGCTGGGGCCGCCCGGAGGAGATCGCCGGGATCGTGGTGTTCCTGGCGAGCGACGCGGCCTCCTTCATCACCGGGCAGACGATCGCGGTCGACGGCGGGATGACGACCACCTTCTGAGGCCACCTTTCTGAGCAGTCGTCACAACAGCCCTGGTTGCGCCGGATTCCGCGTGGGAAGCTCCTAGACTGGCGCGGGCGGACTCCCGGTGGGCGAGGGGCGGTTGACGGTGCGTAAGGCATGGATCGTGGCGGGTGCCGGTGTCGCGGCGGCGCTCAGCTTCGTGATGCTGCTCGTCGTCGGGGTGTACGTGATCGCCGGGAACCTCGCCAACGGCGTCGGCGGCGGGGCCAAGGCGCTGGCCAAGGGGGCGGTTCCGGCCGCCTACCAGACGCTCGTGCAGAAGTGGGGCAACCTCTGCCCCGCCATCAACCCGGCGCTGCTCGCCGCCCAGCTCTACCAGGAGAGCGGCTTCAACCCCAAGGCCCAGAGCCCGGCCGCGGCGCAGGGGATAGCGCAGTTCATCCCCGGCACCTGGGCCACCCACGGCATCGACGGCGACGGCGACGGCGACCGGGACGTCTGGGACCCGCAGGACGCGATCCCCTCGGCGGCGTCGTACGACTGCGAACTCGCCTCCTACGTCAAGGACGTGCCCGGCGACGCGACGAAGAACATGCTCGCCGCCTACAACGCCGGCGCCTACGCGGTCATCAAGTACGGGGGCGTGCCGCCGTACAGCGAGACCCAGAACTACGTGAAGACCATCACTACGCTGGAGGAGAGCTTCGCGGCGCCCGTCGGTCGGGTCGATCCCTCGAAGCAGGCGGCCGCGGCCATCGCCTACGCGCAGAAGAAGCTCGGCACGCTCTATCTCTGGGGCGGGGACGGTACCGCCGAGGACGGCGGGCGGTTCGATTGCTCCGGGCTGACGAAGGCCGCGTACGAGAGTGTCGGGATCACGTTGCCGCGCGTCGCCAACGATCAGTACAACGCGGGCCCGCATCCGGCCAGGGACGAGCTGCTCCCCGGGGATCTGGTGTTCTTCTCGGACGACCTCACCAACTCCCGGGCCATCCGGCATGTGGGTATTTATGTCGGTGGCGGGTACATGATCGACGCCCCGAGAACAGGTGCTGTGATCCGGTTCGACCCGATCGACACCCCCGACTACTTCGGGGCCACCCGGGTCACCGAGGATGGCGCGAAAGCGCTCCCCACCGACGTGTAGACGCAGCGTGAACCCACCCCCTGAGCTGCGATGATGTGTCTCTCTTCGATAACGTCTGCGTGATCATTCAGTGGAGTGTGGAACGTATCAATGGGGACCGTGCGTTCCTGTTGACGTAGCCGAGCGCGGATCTACAACCACGGGGGTGGCACAGCGGCGCGCGCACAGGCGTGCCGGGAGAGACGACGAAGGGGCCACAGCATCATGGCTGGACTCGCCGCATCCGGGTCGAACCCCGACGTCGAGCTGCTTTACGACATCAATGGCCTGGCCAAGGACGCGCCGCACTGGTTCGACCGCGTCATGGAGTACGTCGGTGAGTACGGCCTGCTGATCGCCATGGTGCTGCTCGTGCTGTGGTGCTGGTGGTCGGTGCGTCGCCGGGGCGGCGAGGACACGGCCTCGTCCGTGGCCGCGCTGGTGTGGGCACCGCTCGCCGCCGCGATCGCGGTGCTGGTGAACGTACCGATACGGGGCTTCGTCGAGCGCCCCCGCCCCTTCCTCGACCACCAGGGCCTGGACGTCCTGGTCACCGGGAAGACCGACTTCTCCTTCGTCAGCGACCACGCGACGATCACCATGGCCATGGGGGTCGGGCTGTTCGTCGCCAACCGGAAGTTCGGCCTCGTCGGCATAGGGCTCGCGCTGCTGGAGGGCTTCTGCCGGGTGTACATGGGCGTGCACTACCCGACCGACGTCATCGGCGGGTTCGCGCTCGGCACGGCGGTGACCCTGCTGCTCTCGCCCGTCGCCTCGGCGCTGCTGACGCCGGTGACGAAGGCGGTCGAGCGCTCGCCGCGGGCCGGGTGGATCGTCCGGTCGCGGAAGATGTCGTCGTACGACGGTCAGGGCGCGGTCGTTCCGGGGGCGCGGCAGGAGAATGCCGGGGCCGCGGAGCGGGATCTGGCGGCCTGACACCCGATCTTGGGGCCCTTTGATCTTGCGGCCCGATTGATTGCCCCTCCCTCAGATGGCCTGGGGGTAGGTGAAGAACCCCCTCGGGTCGTACTGCTTCTTCAGCCGGGTCAGCCTGGGGGCCGCGTCCCCGTAGTACGCCTTGCGCCAGTTGCGCAGGGTCGGGTCCGTGTAGTTCTGGTACGCCGCGCCCGACGCGTACGGCTTCATCGCGTCGTGGGCGCCGGTCAGCCAGGACTGGACCGTCGTGCCGCTCGTGCCGGCCCGCCAGGCGCCGATGTACTGGGCCAGCATGCGGGAGCGGCGGTGCACGAACGCCGTCGCCGTAGGGTCGACGCGGTTGACCGCGCCACCGAGGGCGGTGAGGGCGACGCTGCCGGAGCCGCCGCGGACGTTCTTCAGCTGGGCGAGCAGGACTTGGATGCCCGCCGAGGAGATCGAGCGGTCGAAGAAGTCCGACTTGGCGGTGTAGGTCTCGCGCTGCAGGGCGCCCTGCGGGGAGCGGCCCGGGGTGGCGCCGGGCAGGTGGCACTGGGCGTCCGTGGCGAAGGAGGAGCAGCCGGCGTAGAGCTCCATCGACTCCTCGTAGGAGCGGCGGCGCAGCGAGACGCTGGTCGCGGAGGCGCCGATGCGGTCGGCGAGACGGTCCACGGCGTTCTGGAGTTCGCCGTAGGTGCCGAGGGAGAAGGCGGCGACGGAGACGGTCGGGGTGCCGCCGACGGCGTTCGCGAGGTGGAAGGACGACCAGATCTCGTCGGGCTGCGTGGGGCCCCACTCCTGCCAGGCCTTCAGTACGGTGGCGGCCTTCGACCAGGGCCAGGACATGTAGGCGGTGACGGCCTGCGGCGCGGGGTGGGTCTTGAACCGGAGCTCCGTGACGACGCCGAAGTTGCCGTTGCCCGCGCCGCGCAGGGCCCAGAACAGGTCCTTGTTCGTGGTGGCGTCGGCGGTGACCTGCCTGCCGTCGGCGGTGATCAGGGTGGCGCGGGTGAGGCTGTCGCAGGTCAGGCCGTACGCCCTTGACACGACGCCGTGGCCGCCGCCGAGGGTGAGGCCGGAGACGCCGACGGTGGGGCAGGAGCCGGCGGGGATGGTGACGCCCTTGGCGGCGAGGGCGCGGTAGACGTCGATGAGTTTGGCGCCGGCGCCGATGACCGCCGTGGTGCCCGAGGTGCGGACGCGGTTGAGCTTGGAGACGTCGATGACCAGGCGGCCGTTGCCGGAGGACCAGCCCGCGTAGGAGTGGCCGCCGTTGCGGATCGCCACGTGGAGGTCGTGGGCGTGGGCGTAGGTCAGGGCGGTGCGGATATCGGCGGTGTGGGCGACGTAGGCGACCGCGGCGGGCTTCAGGTTGTCGAAGCGGGTGTTGTAGAGCTGGCGGGCGGTGTTCCAGGTGGTGTCGCCCGGGCGGATGAGCTGGCCGTCGAGGTCCTGGGCGAGGGCGGACCAGGTGGCGGGGGTGGTGGCGCTGGTGGTGCGCATGCGGGGGACGGAGGTGCGGGGTTTGGGGTCGGTGCCGGTGCCGGTGCCCGTTTTGGTGCATGCGGCGGTTGTGGTCGCCGTGAGTGCGGCTGCTCCGCCGGCTATGAACGTGCGCCGTTCCATGTCGCCTCCCGTGGGTTCCGTGGAACGAGACGGGGTGGTGGGGGTGGGGGTTCCGTGTCGGCTGGCGGGAAGGGTTTTCTCGCCCCCACCGCCCCTACCCGTCCCATCGCTGGGGGCTGCGCCCCCAGACCCCCGCTTCGGCCTGAACGGCCTCGTCCTCAAACGCCGGACGGGCTGGATTGCGTGCGGCGTCGATCAGCTTGTCGTGTGGGCCTCTGCGTCTCTTCTTGCCTGGCTGCGGGCTCTTCTCGCCGGGCCCTTCCAGCCGCAGGTGCACTGGGCCGTGCAGAAGGGGCCCTGTTCGATCGTGGCGGTGCGGTGGGTGGGGCGGGGCGGGGGCGGGGCTTCGTCGTGGGCCACGGAGCAACCGTACCGAGCGTAGGTAAAGGGTTTCCAAGCGCGGGTGCGTGCGTTACGGGGGCACCTGGTCGTCGTTAAGCGGGACGACGGGGGGCCCGAGAACGGACGTACCGGCTGGGGGATAGGCAGGCGATGGCGGAGCGGCGGTTCAGGCGGACGGGGGCGCTCGTTGTCGCGGCGGGGGTCGTGAGCGTGGCCGGGTGCGGCGGGTCCGTGACCGACGACGGGAAGAGCGGGGACGCCGAGCAACACGTCGAGGTCGTCGCCGGTGCCGCCGCCGCGCTCGTCGACGCCCGTACCTCCAAAGCCCGGACCTCCATGGAGATGGCCACCGGCGGGACCCGCGTCACCATTCGCGGCGAGGGCGTCTATGACTACCGGAAGCAGGTCGGGCGGCTGAAGGTGCTGCTGCCGCAGGATCCCGCCGGGGACCCCGCGCACCGGCCCATCACCGAGCTCCTCGCGCCCGGCGCGCTGTTCATGAAGAACCGCGGTGCGGGTGTGCCCGCCGACAAGTGGGTGCGGGTCGAGACCGCTTCCATGGCGGACGGGAACCTGGTCACCGGTGGGGCCACGGATCCGTACGCGGCGGCTCAACTGCTTCTCGGTGTGCGGAGCGTCGACTACGTCGGGGCCGAGCAGCTCGCTGGGGCGGCGGTGAAGCACTACCGCGGGGTCGCCGATCTGCGGCTCGCCGCCGAGCGGGCCTCCAAGGGCTCTCGGGACTCGCTCAACGCGGCGGCGAAAGGGTTCGCCTCACCACGGGTGCCCTTCGACGTGTATCTCGACGACGAGGGGCGGATCCGGAAGGTCCGGCATCGGTTCAGCTTCGTCAACGGTCAGCAGGAACAGCCCGTCGACGTGGCCTCCACCACCTTGCTGTTCGACTTCGGCGTCCCCGTCGACGTACGCCTTCCGGATCGCGCGGACATCTACGCCGGGCGCATCGCGCAGGAGTGAGGATCCGCGACGGTCGTCAAGGACTAGCCCGTCCGTGCCATGCGCGGTGTGTAGGCCGCTCCCTACTCTAGGAAGTCGGTGACGGCAGAGAAGAGGTGATGCGCGTGGCTCCGGTCGGCGGTACGGCAGTTCAGGACCACGTGGCCCTCGCCGAGATCGAGCTGTGCGGTGAGCTCATCATCGCGGCCTCGGCCGCCGAGGAGCGGCTCAGTCTGGAGAGCATCGACGAGGTGCTGCGGGTGGCCGAGGAGCGCGACCGCTGTCGTGGCGACGGCCCCTCCACCCGATGATCGACGGCTAACCGATCATTTTCGGCCTCACGTCCGCAGCAGACGGCCGATCGCCTTCGTCGCCTCTTCCACCTTGGCGTCGATCTCGTCGCCGCCCTTGAGGGCCGCGTCCGCGACGCAGTGGCGCAGGTGCTCCTCCAGGAGCTGGAGCGCGAAGGACTGCAGCGCCTTCGTCGACGCCGACACCTGCGTGAGTATGTCGATGCAGTACACGTCCTCGTCGACCATCCGCTGCAGGCCCCTGATCTGGCCCTCGATCCGGCGCAGTCGCTTGAGGTGCTCGTCCTTCTGTTTGTGGTAGCCGTGCGTGGCGTGCTCGGCCGCGAGCTCCTGCTCGGAGGGCGCCGTGGCGCCGGCCTCGGTCGTCGTCATCGCGTCCTCCAGACATATACCCCTACTGGGTATATCGTACCGAACTTTGCTGGGTATAGGGCCCTTGGTACGCCCCCGTGCTGATCACTGTGCCCGATGGGCGACACTGGGGGACGGCCCATTAGCCGTGGCCGGATGATGCGCCTAGCATCAGCCTGACCGAAACCGAAGGACCCCGAGGACCCCACGTGCGCTTTCGTCTGACCCCCAGGGAGACGAGCTTCTACGACATGTTCGCCGCGTCCGCGGACAACATCGTCACGGGCTCGAAACTCCTCATGGAACTGCTCGGGGCGGACACCGCCGGCCGGGCCGAGATCGCAGAGCGTATGCGGGCCGCGGAACATGCCGGTGACGATGCCACGCACGCGATCTTCCACCAGTTGAACTCCTCGTTCATCACGCCCTTCGACCGCGAGGACATCTACAACCTCGCGTCGTCCCTCGACGACATCATGGACTTCATGGAGGAGGCCGTCGACCTGGTCGTCCTCTACAACGTGGAGGAGCTGCCCAAGGGGGTCGAGCAGCAGGTCGAGGTGCTCGCGCGGGCCGCCGAGCTGACCGCCGAGGCCATGCCCAATCTGCGGACCATGGACAACCTCACCGAGTACTGGATCGAGGTCAACCGGCTGGAGAACCAGGCCGACCAGATCCACCGCAAGCTCCTCGCGCATCTCTTCAACGGCAAGTACGACGCCATCGAGGTGCTGAAGCTCAAGCAGATCGTGGATGTGCTCGAGGAAGCAGCGGACGCGTTCGAGCACGTGGCGAACACGGTGGAGACGATCGCAGTGAAGGAGTCCTGAGGCGCGTCCATGGACACCTTCGCTTTGGTCGTGACCATTCTGGTCGCGCTCTTCTTCACGTACACCAACGGCTTCCACGACTCGGCGAACGCGATCGCCACGTCCGTCTCCACGCGGGCGCTCACTCCTCGGGCCGCGCTGCTCATGGCCGCGGTGATGAATCTCGGCGGCGCCTTCCTGGGGTCGGGTGTCGCCAAGACCGTCAGTGAGGGGCTGATCGAGACGCCCGAGGGGTCGAAGGGGATGGGGATCCTCTTCGCGGCACTCGTCGGCGCGATCACCTGGAACCTGATCACCTGGTACTTCGGGCTGCCCTCGTCCTCCTCGCACGCCCTGTTCGGCGGCATGGTGGGGGCGGCGCTCGCCGGTGGGACGACCGTGTACTGGGACGGGGTGCTGGAGAAGGTCATCATCCCGATGTTCATCTCGCCGTTCGTGGGGCTGCTCGCCGGTTACCTCGTCATGACCGCGATCATGTGGATCTTCCGGCGGTCCAATCCGCACAAGGCGAAGCGCGGGTTCCGGATAGCGCAGACGGTTTCCGCGGCGGGCATGGCTCTCGGGCATGGCCTTCAGGACGCGCAGAAGACCATGGGCATCGTGGTGATGGCCCTGGTCATCGCGGATGTCGAGGACTACGGCGATCCCATTCCGGTCTGGGTGAAGATCGTGTGCGCCGTGATGCTGTCGCTGGGCACGTATGCCGGTGGGTGGCGGATCATGCGGACGCTGGGACGGAAGATCATTGAGCTGGATCCGCCTCAGGGGTTCGCGGCGGAGACCACGGGGGCGTCGATCATGTTCACCACGGCGTTCCTGTTCAAGGCGCCGATCTCCACGACCCATGTGATCACTTCGGCGATCATGGGTGTGGGGGCGACGAAGCGGTTGAACGCCGTGCGGTGGGGAGTCGCCAAGAACATCGTGCTCGGGTGGTTCATCACGATGCCCGCGGCCGCGGTGGTGGCCGCGGGAGCCTTCGGCGTTGTGAACCTGGC
This sequence comes from Streptomyces sp. NPDC043726, assembly GCF_056436565.1. Classification (NCBI taxonomy): domain Bacteria; kingdom Bacillati; phylum Actinomycetota; class Actinomycetes; order Kitasatosporales; family Streptomycetaceae; genus Streptomyces; species Streptomyces sp. NPDC043726. The sequence continues at coordinate 707,873 of NZ_JBWKCI010000004.1, read as the reverse complement.
GTTTCTGTAGCGCCCATTGCGGGGGCTCGGGTGGGGGTGGGTTTCGCTTGCCCGCGCCGGCGGGGTGCCTCCCCCAGAGGGGGGACCCCCAGCCCACCCGTGCCGCCCCAGCGGCACGACTGCCCGCAGGCTGTGCAGCTGTGCAGCAGGTTGAGCGCGGTAACCAGCCACCGGCGTGTGAACGCCGACGGGCCCGCCCCCCGGGAGCCAGGGGGCGGGCCCTTCTTTGCCTCGCGGTGGCACCGCCATGCAGCACCGCGAGGGGTCCGATCAGCCGAAGCGGCCGGAGATGTAGTCCTCGGTGGCCTGGACCGACGGGTTGGAGAAGATGCGCTCCGTGTCGTCTATCTCGATCAGCTTGCCCGGCTGGCCGACGGCCGCCAGGTTGAAGAACGCCGTGCGGTCGGAGACTCGCGCCGCCTGCTGCATGTTGTGCGTCACGATGACGATCGTGAAGCGCTCCTTCAGCTCGCCGATCAGGTCCTCGATGGCGAGGGTCGAGATCGGGTCGAGGGCCGAGCAGGGCTCGTCCATCAGGAGCACCTTCGGCTCCACCGCGATCGCCCGCGCGATGCACAGACGCTGCTGCTGACCACCGGAGAGGCCGGAGCCCGGCTTGTTCAGGCGGTCCTTGACCTCGTTCCAGAGGTTCGCGCCCTTGAGCGACTTCTCGACGATGTCGTCCAGCTGGGACTTCTTGTACGAGCCGTTCAGCCGCAGGCCGGCCGCGACGTTGTCGTACACCGACATCGTCGGGAACGGGTTCGGGCGCTGGAAGACCATGCCGACCTCGCGCCGCACGGTCACCGGGTCGACGCCGGCGCCGTACAGGTTCTCGTCGTCGAGCATGACCTTGCCCTCGACCCGGCCGCCGGGGGTGACCTCGTGCATGCGGTTCAGGGTGCGCAGGAAGGTGGACTTGCCGCAGCCGGAGGGGCCGATGAAGGCGGTCACGGAGCGGGGCTCGACGGTCATCGAGATGTCTTCGATGGCGCGGAAGGAGCCGTAGTAGGCGCTGAGGCCGCTTACGTCAATTCGCTTGGCCATGGGGTATCACTGCTTCTTTCGGAAAAGTCTTGAAACTCGGTCGCTGTATGGCCGCGTCAGCGACCGGTCTTGGGAGCCTTCCAGCGGGCGATGCCGCGGGCCGCCAGGTTCAGGATCATCACGATGACGATCAGGGTGAGAGCCGCGGCCCAGGCGCGGTCGTACGCCGCCTCCGAGCCCGCGCTGTTCGCGTACTGCTGGTAGATGTACAGCGGCAGCGACGCCTGCGCCCCTTCGAAGGGGTTGTTGTTGATGAACGGGTTGCCGAACACCAGCAGCAGGACAGGCGCGGTCTCACCGGCGATACGGGCCACGGCCAGCATCACACCGGTGGTGATACCGCCGACCGCGGTCGGCAGGACCACCTTCAGGATGGTGCGCCACTTCGGCACGCCCAGGGCCAAGGATGCCTCGCGCAGCTCGTTCGGGACGAGCTTGAGCATCTCCTCCGTGGAGCGGACCACGACCGGCATCATCAGGATCGCCAGCGCCAGGGCGCCCGCGAAGCCGGAGAAGCTCATGTCGAAGCTCAGCATGAGGCTGAGGATGAACAGACCGGCGACGATCGACGGGATACCCGTCATCACGTCGACGAAGAAGGTGACCGCGCGGGCCAGGTGGCCGCGGCCGTACTCGACCAGGTAGATCGCGGTGAGGACACCGATCGGCGCGGCGATCAGGGTGGCGATGCCGACCTGCTCGAGGGTGCCGATGATGGCGTGGTAGATACCGCCACCGGGCTCGGTGTCCGCGACGACGCCCATCGAGTGGGTCAGGAAGTAGACGTCGAGGACCTTGATACCGCGCTGGACGGTCGACCAGACCAGGGAGAACAGCGGGACCACGGCGAGCAGGAAGGCGACCCAGACCAGCGAGGTCGCGATGCGGTCCTTGGCCTGGCGCTTGCCCTCGACCGCACTGGCGATGACATACGTGCCGAGCAGGAAGAGCAGCGCGGCGATCAGGCCCCACTGGATCTTGCTCTCGATGCCGGTGGCCAGGCAGAGGCCGATGGAGACGGCGAGCGAGCCGCCGGCGATGGCCCAGGGGGACCACTTCGGCAGTCGGGCGCCCTGGAGCGAGCTCGGGTGCTGAACGAGAGTCGTGTTGCTCATGCGTTGGCCCCCGAGTACTCCTTGCGGCGGGCGATGATCATCCGGGCCGCGCCGTTGACCAGCAGGGTGATGACGAACAGGACCAGACCGGAGGCGATCAGCGCGTCCCGGCCGAACTCGTTGGCCTCACCGAACTTGCTGGCGATGTTCTGGGCGAAGGTGCCGCCGCCCGGGTTGAGCAGGCTGCCGTGGATCAGGAAGTCAGGGGAGAGCACGGTGGCGACGGCCATGGTCTCGCCGAGGGCGCGGCCGAGGCCGAGCATCGAGGCGGAGATCACGCCGGAGCGGCCGAAGGGGATCACCGCCATGCGGATCACCTCCCAGCGCGTGGCGCCGAGGGCCAGGGCGGCCTCTTCGTGCATCTGCGGGACCTGGCGGAAGACCTCACGGCTCACGTTGGTGATGATCGGCAGGATCATGATCGCGAGCAGGATGCCGACCGTGAGCATCGAACGGGGGGCGCCGCCCTCCCAGTCGAAGATGCCGGTCCAGCTGAAGTAGTCGTTCAGCCAGCCGAACAGGCCGTCCATGTGCGGTACGAGGATCAGGGCGCCCCAGAGGCCGTACACGATGGACGGCACCGCGGCGAGCAGGTCGATCACGTAGGCGATCGGACCGCTCAGCTTGCGCGGGGCGTAGTGGGTGAGGAACAGCGCGATGGCGACGGCGATCGGGACGGCGATGACCATGGCGATGATCGACGAGATGATCGTGCCGTAGGCCAGGACCGCGATGCCGAAGACCGGCTCGTTGCCCGCGGTGTTCCACTCGAAGGTCGTGAGGAAGTTGCCCTCGTCCTTGCTGATGGCGATGGTGGCCCGCCACGTGAGGAAGACCGCGATGGCGGCCATGATCATCAGCAGGAAGATGCCGGAGCCACGGGCGAGACCGAGGAAGACCCGGTCGCCGGGACGGGTGGCGCCGCGGGCGTTGCGCTTGTGCTGGGCCGCGGTCGGCTGCGGTGGAGGAGGGGGTGCCTGGGTGTTCTTGGTAGTTATGTCCATCTGATTCTCCGGTCTGCGGCGCCCTGTGTCACACGGGGCTCCTGGCGGCGGTGCACCGGACGGTGCGGCCCGGCCCTGTGAGGGGGCCGGGCCGCACACTCAGGTCAGCTCAGGCCCGCGACGGTGGTGCGGACCTTGGTGATGATGTCCTCCGGCATGGGGGCGTAGCCGGCGTCCGCGAGGAGGCCCTGGCCGTCCTCGCTGGCGATGTAGTTGAGGAACGCCTTGACGGTGGGCAGCGTCTCCGCCTTGTTGCCCTTGTCGCAGACGATCTCGTAGGTCACCAGGGTGATCGGGTAGGCGCCATCGGCCTTGGTGGCGTAGTTCAGCTCCAGGGCCAGGTCCTTGCCGGTGCCGACGACCTTGGCGTCGGCGATGGCGGCGGTGGCGCCCTCGACGGAGGCCTTGACCGGCTCGGCCGCACCCGTGTCGATGGCGACGACGGAGGCGTCCTTGGCGTACGACAGCTCCATGTAGCTGATCGCGCCGTTGGTCTGCTTCACCTGCTGGGCGACACCGGAGGAGCCGGAGGCGGACTGGCCACCGGGGGCCGTCCAGGCCTTGCCGCCCTCGTACTTCCAGTTGTCCGGGGTGGTGGCGATCAGGTACTTGGTGAAGTTGTCCGTGGTGCCGGACTCGTCCGAGCGGTGGAACGCCTGGATCTTGAGGTCGGGAAGCTTCGCGTCGGGGTTCAGCTTCGCGATCGCCGGGTCGTTCCAGTTCTTGATCTTGTCGCTGAAGATCTTCGCGAGCGTCTCCGCGTCCAGGACGAGCTCGTCGACACCCTCGACGTTGAACGCGACGGCGATCGGGCCACCGACCATCGGCAGGTCGATGCCCTGGCCACCCTCACAGACCTCCTTGGAGGCCGTGATCTCCTCGGGCTTCAGCGCCGAGTCGGAACCGGCGAAGGCGACCGTGCCCTGCGTGAACGCGGTGACACCGGCGCCGGAGCCGCCGCCCTTGTAGTTGATCTGGACGCCCTGGCAGGCGGCCGTGAACTGCTTCACCCACGCGTCGATCGCGTTCTTCTGCGCGGACGAGCCGTCGGCGAGCAGCTGGCCCTTGGCGTCGTCGCACTTGATGTTGCCGGCCTGGGCGCTGGTGGTGGAGTCGCTGCTGCCGCTGTTGCCCGTGTCGTCGGAGCCGCACGCCGTGAGGGCCAGGGCGCCGGAGACGGCGAGAGCACCGAGAGCGAGGGCCCGCCGGTTCATGCGCTGAAGCTTCACTTGAGGGAGTTCCTTCCAGGAGCCGCCGTCCTGAATCCGGCGGCGTGCGAAGTCTTGGTGATGTGGGCGGGAAGCGAACTGCCGCGCCACACCGCGTAAGGCCGAAATTAGGCAGAACAGGTGAAGGCGCCGATGGCCGTAAATGAACGGGGGGTGAACCCCTGTGGACGGTGCGGTGAGGTCACGGAACGCTTACGTTGAGGACACGACCCGATGGCGTTCCGCACCTCGGTTCGTCACTGTACGCAGGTGTTCGACTACATACGCGGGGGAGAGTTCCGGCGTGTGACGGGGGCCCACTATCGGACCACCGCCCGCACGTCAGTGCCCCTGACCGCGCTCGGCGGGGATGCCCAGCTCGTCCACCAGCTCGCGGTCCCGGACCTGCGTCAACCTGCGACGGGCCGCGTCCGGCCGCAGCCACACGATGCGGTCCACCTCGGTGGTGGGGACGAAGGTGCCGGGGCCGGCCTCGGCGGCCCAGTAGCGGACCTCCTTGGGCCGGCCCCCGACCATGTAGCGCAGGGTCGACAGCTCGGCGCCCACGGTGGCCCGGTAGCCGGTCTCCTCCTCGACCTCCCGCAGGGCGGCGGCGAGCGGCTCCTCGCCGCGCTTGAGCTTGCCCTTGGGGTGGGACCAGTCGTCGTACTTCGGCCGGTGCACGAGGCAGACCTCGAGCCGGCCGTCGACCGGGGAGCGCCGCCAGAGCACGCAGCCGGCCGCCTGGACGGTGGTGTTGTTCGGTGCGGTCACCGGTGCGCCGGCCTCCTTCCGCTACGAGGTGGTGCTGACCTTCTGCTTCTGCCAGGTCTGCCAGGACTGCTGAAAGGCGAACCGGGCCGCCTCCACCTCGTGGCGCTGGTCGGCGTGGAGCACGCCGAGGGCGTACGCCGTGGCCGGGGCGATACGGGGGGTGCGGGCGGCCGCCGCCGCTGCCGCCGCGGCCTCGGAGGCGTCGCGGTGCCGGTCCAGGGCCTGGCCCGCGGTGAGCAGTCGTACGTCGAGGGGGGCCTCGCCGAGGAGGCACTCCCGGGCGTAGCGGTGCAGCCGGAGCAGGAGGCGGACCTGGTGCCAGGGGGCGTCCTGGGGGTGGGGGGCCGGGTCCGGGGAGAGGCCGTGGACGAGGGCCTCGGCGTTGTACGGGTTTCCGGCGGTGACCAGGGGGAGGGCGCCGACCGCGTCCGTGAGGCGTTCCTCGGCTGCGGTCGCGAGGGGGTGGAGGTCGGTGCCGGGGGCGGTCTGGGTGAGCGGTACTTCGCTCGCCAGTACGGCGATGTTGTCGGCGACCGCGTGGAAGCGGGAGGAGCCGAGGGCCTGGAGAGCCGTGCTGTGGGCTCTTGTCCGGGCGAGGGTGAGCTGGCGTTCGAGCAGGGCGCCGGCTTTGGCGGCGCCGACTGTGAGGTTGCCGCGCTCCGGGGTGGGCGCCGCGAGGTCGGGACCAGTGCCCGCGGCTGCGTCGGCACGCTTGCCCGCGATGGCCGTGGCGTCGGTCACCGGGCCGGCGCTGCCGGGTACCGCTTTCTTGGTCGCGGGGACCGCCCCGGCGGCACGACTGCCCGCGGTTACGTCGGCCGTCTGCGTCGGGAAGGCCGTGGCCCCCGACAGCCGGTGCAGGGCCAGCAGCAGGCGCTCCAGGCGGGCCGCGTAGGCGTGTTCCATCGCCAGGGTGCCGGACAGCCAGGCCAGTTCCGGGCGCATCCGTTCCGACCAGTCGGCGTCCAGGAGCGGGCGGAAGGTGTGCAGGCTGCCGCTGATGCGGCGGGCCGAGCGGCGCAGGGCGCGCGCCGCGTCGGCCGTCTCCTGGGAACCGTTGCCGTTCTCCCCCGTCCGTGACTTCGCGCGCCCCGGGGAGCCTCCGTCGCCGCCGCCGGTCTCCCGGTGCAGCCGCAGTGCGCGGAGGAACTCCATGGCCTGGGTACGCAGGTAGGCCTCGAGAGCCTCCCCGGTCACCGGTACGGCCGTGGGGTTCGTCGGGTCAAGGTGTTGCTGTGCCACGCCGGCGCCTCCGGGCGTCTATGAGCATCTCCTGGACGTTCCGCAGGGGCTGGCCTTCGGCGTCGGTCGCGTGCCGGGTCCACTCGCCGTCCGGCCCGAGGTGCCAGGAGGCGGTGGTGTCGGACATGCCGGTCTCCAGCAACCGGTTGAGGGCCGCCCGGTGGGCCGGGTCGGTGACCCGGACCAGTGCCTCGATGCGGCGGTCGAGGTTGCGGTGCATCATGTCGGCGCTGCCGATCCACACCTCGGGCTCGCCGCCGTTGCCGAAGGCGAAGACCCGGGAGTGTTCGAGGAAGCGGCCGAGCACGGAGCGGACCCGGATGTTCTCCGACAGGCCCGCCACACCCGGGCGCACCGCGCAGATGCCGCGCACCCAGATGCCGACCGGCACGCCCGCCTGGGACGCGCGGTACAGAGCGTCGATGACGGCCTCGTCGACCATCGAGTTGACCTTGATGCGGATGAACGCGGGACGGCCCGCACGGTGGTGCTGGACCTCCTTGTTGATCCGCGAGATCAGGCCGTCGCGCAGGGACTTGGGCGCGACGAGGAGCCTGCGGTAGGTCTCGCGGCGCGAGTAACCGGACAGGCGGTTGAACAGGTCCGACAGGTCGGCGCCCACCTGGGCGTCCGCCGTGAGCAGGCCGAGGTCCTCGTACAGCCGGGCCGTCTTCGGGTGGTAGTTGCCCGTGCCGACGTGGCTGTAGCGCCGTAGCGTGTCGCCCTCCTGGCGGACCACCAGGGACAGCTTGCAGTGGGTCTTCAGGCCGACGAGGCCGTAGACCACATGGCAGCCGGCCTCCTCCAGGCGCTTGGCCCACTTGATGTTCGCGTGCTCGTCGAAGCGGGCCTTGATCTCGACCAGGACAAGCACCTGCTTGCCGGCCTCGGCCGCGTCGATGAGCGCGTTGACTATGGGGGAGTCGCCCGAGGTGCGGTACAGGGTCTGCTTGATGGCGAGGACGTCCGGGTCCTCGGCCGCCTGCTCCAGGAACGCCTGCACGGAGGTGGAGAAGGAGTCGTACGGGTGGTGCAGCAGCACGTCCCGGCTGCGCAGCGCGGCGAATATGTCGGGCGCGGAGGCCGACTCGACCTCGGCGAGATCGCGGTGGGTGCCCGCGACGAACTTCGGGTACTTCAGCTCGGACCGGTCGAGCGAGGCGAGCCGGAACAGGCCGGTGAGGTCCAGCGGGCCCGGCAGCGGGTACACCTCGGCCTCGCTGACCTTCAGCTCGCGCACCAGCAGGTCCAGGACCTCACGGTCGATGGACTCCTCGACCTCCAGGCGCACCGGCGGGCCGAAGCGGCGCCGCATGAGCTCCTTCTCCAGGGCCTTGAGGAGGTTCTCGGCGTCGTCCTCCTCGACCTCCAGGTCCTCGTTGCGTGTGACGCGGAAGGCGTGGTGCTCCAGCACCTCCATGCCCGGGAACAGCTCTTCCAGGTGCGCGGCGATGACGTCCTCGATGGGGACGTAGCGGCCGGGGCTGGACTCCAGGAGGCGGGAGAGGGACGGCGGCACCTTGACGCGGGCGAAGTGGCGGTGCCCGCTGACGGGGTTGCGCACCACGACGGCCAGGTTGAGGGAGAGGCCGGAGATGTAGGGGAAGGGGTGGGCCGGGTCGACCGCGAGCGGAGTCAGCACGGGGAAGATCTGGTGCCGGAAGAGGGTGAACAGGCGGGCCTGCTCCTTCTCCGTCAGCTCGTTCCAGCGGACCAGGTGGATGCCCTCCTCCGCGAGCGCGGGGGCGACGTCCTCGTGGAAGCAGGCGGCGTGCCGGGCCATCAGCTCGCGGGAGCGGGCCCAGATCATCTCCAGCACCTGGGTGGGCTGGAGGCCGGAGGCGGAGCGGGTGGCGACGCCGGTGTGGATACGGCGCTTCAGGCCGGCCACCCGGACCATGAAGAACTCGTCCAGGTTGCTGGCGAAGATCGCCAGGAAGTTGGCGCGCTCCAGGAGGGGCGTGGTCGGGTCCTCTGCGAGTTCGAGCACCCGCTCGTTGAACGCCAGCCAGCTGCGCTCCCGGTCGAGGAAGCGGCCCTGGGGCAAGGGGGCGCCGTCGGTCGGCGCCTCCTCGTAGGCGTCGAGGTCGGCGTCGATGTCGGGTTCGAGGTCGGAGACCGAACCGGCCACGGTGCGCGACCGGTGCGCGGCGATGGAGCCGACGGAGGGCTGCGCGTGCTGGACCTGTGCCTGGGCGTTCTGCTGACTCATGGACCCATTCTTCCGCGCTTCCAGCGATACGGGCGCGTCGGAAGACGCGGGCGGGAGCGTGGCGGCGAGACGTCGGGCGTCCCCGTTCCCCGCGGTCCCCTCGGGGGGCGGCGAAGGCTCTGGCACGGCGGGCTTCATTCGCCGAGCGTCGCAAGCCCGTCTGAACCAATGGTTACGGAGACATGGCGTGCGGGATATCGGGCAGCGGCCCCCGGACGTCTACATGCCGGGACCGTACGTCCCTCCCCCCGTAGGAGGGACGTACGGCCCGGGGGTCAGGAGGCTCGGTGGCGCAGCAGCCGGAAGGTGGCGGCGACGGCCACGGCCGCGAGGGCGAGGAGGATGCCGCTCTCGACGTACTGAAGCGGCCAGAAGTGGGACGGAGGGTGGAAGGTCACCTGGGTCTCCGTGCTGGACACCTGTGCGAATGAGCGCGGCACCTCCCAGCCCTCCTTGGCCCGGGTGACCGTGGGCCAGAGGTCCTCGCGGTGGCGTTCCAGCAGGTTGTAGAGGCCCAGCGAGCCCACCAGGGCCGCCCCGGCCGCGGGCAGCGCCCGGCCGAACACCATCCCGGCGAGGGCGCCGAGGGCGAGGCCGGCCAGGGCGTAGGCGACGGCCGCCGGACCGGTGCCGATGAAGACGTCCGGGTAGTACCAGTCCCCGACCAGGTTCGGGTTGTCCTCGCCCCGGGCCCAGACCCCGAGCAGGACCACCGCGGTCGTGCCGACCGTGAGCAGGACGGCCGGGACCGCCAGCTTGGCGGCCAGCCAGCGGGCCGGGGTGACGGACTGGGTCCAGGCCAGCCGGGCGGTGCCGTTCTCCAGTTCGCGGCCGATGAGCGCGCCGCCCGCCCAGGCGGCGACCGGGAGGATCAGCCAGGCCACGCAGGCGGTGACGAAGGCGATGCCGGTGGAGTAGATCTCGTCCGCGGTGATCGCCTCGACCGCCGAGCAGGAGGGCAGCCCGTCGTGGGCCGGCTCGGCACAGGGGCCGGCCCCCCGCTCGGCCTCGCCGGCGAGCGCGGCCAGCCGGAACAGGAACGCGGCGGCGGCGAGCAGGGCGACCCCCCAGCCGACGAGCGCCGTACGGTGCAGCCGCAGCACCCCCCAGAACAGACCCCTGGGCCGGGGCACCGACCCGACGGCACGCGCGGGCGAGGTGACGATCGCAGTCATACGGCGGCTCCGGTGCGACGGCTGGGGGTGCGGGGCGGTGGGGTTGGGCGGTGCGGTGGGTGGGTGGTGTGCGGGGGCGCGGGGGCGAGCGCGGTCGTGGGGTGGCGGGTGGCGGGGCCTTCGGATGTGGTGGGGGTCGTGGTCGTGCGGTGCCTGCTGCCGTGGCGCGGGCGGTCGGTGGTGTGCGTCGGGGTGGTGGGGCAGTGGTCGGTGTGCGGTGGATGGGCGGTGCGGGTCGGTGTGGTCGGGCCGTGGTCGGCGTGCGCGGTCGTGGAGCGGCGGGCGGAGCCTTCGGATGTGGTGGGGGTCGTGGTCGTGCGGTGGCTGCCGTGCCGCGGGCGGTCGGTGGTGTGGGTCGGCGTGGTCGGGCCGTGGTCGGTGCGCGCGGTCGTGGGGCGGCAGGTGGCGGGGCCTCTGGATGCGGTGGTCGTGGTCGTGCGGTGCCTGCCGTGGCGCGGTCGGTCGGTGGTGCGCGCGGTCGTGGGGCGGTGGGCTGCGGGGCCCCTGGATGTGGTGGTCCGGGTCATGTCGTGGTTGCCGTGTGGCGCTTGAGGAGCCAGAACGCTGTGCCGGCGGCCGCCGCCGCTAGGGCCAGGACGATGCCGGTCTCCATCAGGTGCAGGGGCCAGAAGTGGGAGGTGGGGTGGTAGTCGGCGTAGTAGCCGGTGATGTCGGCGCCGGAGCGGCAGGTGGGTTGGCCCACGCAGTCCGGGACGGGGACGCGGGTGCCGTCGGCGGTGAGTGCGCCGTCGGTGACGACTCCGGCCGGTTCGGGGACGTCGTCCTTGGCGGTCACCGTCTCGGTCGGCCACAGATGCGGGCGGAGCCGGGCCAACTGGAAGGAGAGCGCCACCAGCGCGAGGGACGCCACGGCCAGGGCGGGCAGAGCGCGGGGCAGGAGCAGGCCGACCAGGGCGCCGACGGCCAGGCCCAGCAGCGCGTACGCCGTGGCGGCGGTGCCGTTGGCCAGGAAGATCCCGTCGTCGTGCCAGGTGCGCCAGCCCCAGACCCGCTGCAGCTCCTCGCCCCCGGCCCACATCAGCCGGTGCAGCAGGGTGAGCGTGAGCATGCCGACGGTGAGCAGGACGGCCGGGACCGCCAGCTTGGCGGCCAGCCAGCGGGCCGGGGTGACGGACTGGGTCCAGGCCAGCCGGGCGGTGCCGTTCTCCAGGTCGCGGCCGATGAGCGCGCCGCCCGCCCAGGCGGCGGCGAACAGCGGGACGAACCCGATCAGGGCGCCGCAGACGCCGAGGATGTCGTTGTAGCGGGCGAAGGCGGGGCCCGACAGATCGCAGCCCAGTCCGGGCTCCCCGGTGCCACAGCCTGTCCGCCGGTACTCCGCCAGGGCGGCGTCGGCGCCGGGGCCGTACGCCCACAGCAGTCCGCCCGCGACCACGGTCACGAGCATCAGCCAGAACAGCAGGGCCGACTGGTGCACCCGCAGCATCACCCAGATCAGCCCACGCGGCCCGCGGTCGGACGGCGCGGCAGGGGTGGCCCGCACGGTCGTGTCGGTCATGCGGTCACCTCCCCGGCCTCGTCGAGGGTCAGCGCCGGGGCCTCGGGGGCGCGCAGGTGGGACAGGACCAGCTCCTCCAGCGTCGGCTCGGCCGGCTGCCAGGCCGCGGCGACCGGGCCCTCCGGGCGGATCAGCGCCGTGAGCTGGCGGCCCGTCGTGCGGGACTCGACGACCGTGTGCGGGGCGAGGGAGTCCTCGGCGCGGCCGGTGACGAGGGTGTGCGCGGCGAGTACGTCCTCCAGGGGACCGGCGAGCCGGACCCGGCCCGCGCCGAGCAGCAGCAGGTGGTCGCAGGAGCCTTCCAGCTCCGCCACCACGTGCGAGGACATGACAACCGTGGTGCCGCGTTCGGCCGCGTCCGCCATCAGCGTGCCGGTGAGCTGGTGCCGGGCGAGCGGGTCGAGGTCGGCCATCGGCTCGTCCAGGAGCAGCAGTTCGGGCCGCTTGCCGAGGGCGAGCGCGAGCGCGACCCGGGTGCGCTGGCCGCCGGAGAGCGTGCGGATCTTGCTGGACGGGTCCAGCTCGCCCTCGGCGACGATCCGCTCCGCGACGGCCGCGTCCCAGCGCCGGGGGTTCAGTTCCTGCCCGAACCGCAGGGTGGCGGCGACGGTGAGGTGGGGGTGCAGGGGCTTGTCCTGGGCGACGTAGGCGAGGCGCTCGCGGGCCTCGGCCGGGGTGGTGCCCAGTACGGTGACGCTCCCCTCGCTCGGCCGGAGCAGCCCGGCGGCGAGGGCCAGCAGCGTGGACTTCCCGGCGCCGTTGGGCCCGACGACGGCACAGATCCGTCCGGCGGGCAGCCGGAACTCGCAGCCCTCCAGGGCGCGCTTGCCACGCCGGCCGAATCTCCTGCCGAGTCCGGCCGCCGCCATGGCGGTGTCGGTCATGTCTCGTCCCCCTTGAAGTGCTCTTCCAGTACGGCCGTGAACAGGGCCGCTACGTCGTCGTGCTCCAGGCCCGCCGTTCGCGCCCGCACAGCCCAGTCCGTGAGTTCCGCGTGCAGCGGGGAGTCGGCGGGCGCGGCGCCCAGCGACTTCCGTACGAACGTGCCGAGGCCGCGGCGGGCCTCGACCAGGCCCTCGCGCTCCAGCTCGCGGTAGGCCTTCAGGACGGTGTTCGGGTTGATGGCGGTCGCCTCCACGACCTCCCGCGCGGTGGGGAGCTTGTCTCCCGGTGCCAACAGGCCCAGGCGCAGCGCCTGTTTGGTCTGCTGGACGATCTGCAGGTAGGTGGCGACGCCGCTGCGCCGGTCGATGCGGTACTCGACCACTCGCTTCCACCACCCTTTCACTAATTGAGTAGTGAAAGGGTGGTGGAAGGGGAGCCCGAAAGTCAAGCCCGAAAGTCAAGCGTGGTTCCGTGAACCGGTCCTGGGGGCTCGTCCGATGAGGTGACGTGAGCGAAACGAGAACCGACGGGGAGCTGCTGCGCGCCGTAGCGGCGGACGGGGACCGGCGTGCCTTCGAGGAGCTGTACCGGCGCTTCGCCCCCTGGCTGACCGCGCGGCTGCGCAGCCGGTGCGCCGACCCCGGGATCGTCGACGACGTCGTACAGGAGACGTTTCTCCAGGTGTGGCGGGGGACCGCGAAGTACCGGGAGGACGGGCCCACCGGAGATCCAGCCGGGTGGCTGTGGCGGATCGGGTCGCGGCGGCTCGTCGACGTGCTGCGCGGCGACGGCGCCCGGGGCCGGCTGCGGCAGGCGCTGGCCCGGCTGCGGCACCGGGAGGAGGAGTCCGCCGAGGAACGCGTGCTCGCGGGGGTGGAGCACGGGGACCTCGCGGGCGCCCTGGTCCGGCTCTCACCGGAACTGCGCGCGGTGCTCCAGGCCACGGTCGTCGACGGGCTGACCACCCGGGAGGCGGCCGTGGTGCTGGGCATCCCGCCCGGGACCGTCAAGACACGGGCGATGCGGGCCCGGAAGCAACTGCGGGAGGCGCTGGCATGACCTGGCACGTATCAGAAGAGGACCTGCGGGCCTACGCCCGGGCCGAGCTGGCGGCGCCCCTGCTCTGGTCCGCCGACACCCACCTCGCCGCCTGCGCCGGGTGCCGGGCCGCCCTCGCCGACGTGAGCGACCCCGTCGACCTCGGCTGGGAGCGGCTGGACGCCGAACTGGACGCGCCCCGCCCCGGACTGCTCGAAGGGCTGCTGCTGCGGCTCGGGGTCGCCGACCACACCGCACGCCTGCTCGCGGCCACACCGGTGCTCCGCCGCTCATGGCTGGCGTCGGTCGTGGTCCTGCTGCTCACGACGGTCGGCGTGGTGTACTCCGCCGGTTCCCCGACCCTCTTCCTCGCCCTCGCGCCGCTGCTGCCGCTGGCCGGGGTCGCGCTCAGCTACGGACCCGCGCTGGACCCGACGTACGAGATGGCCGTCGTCTCCCCGGTGCACGGGTTCCGGCTGCTGATGATCCGTACGACCGCCGTGCTCGCCACCGGACTCGGCCTCAACGGCGTGGCGACGCTCGCCCTGCCCGCCTACGGTCTGCGCGCCCTCACCTGGCTGCTGCCCGCGCTCGCCCTCACCGCCACCGCGCTCGCCCTCACCCCCCGCCTCGGCCCACTCCTCGCGCCGTCCCTGGTCGGCGGGGTGTGGGTGGCCGTCCTCGCGGCGGCGCAGGCGCGCGGCGAGGAACAGCTCGTCCCGTTCACCGCCGCCGGACAGGCCACGGCCGCCGCGATCGCCGCCCTCGCGGCCGGCCTGCTCTACCTCGTACGTGACCGATTCGACGTGTTCCCCAGGAGCGCCGTATGACCTCCACCGTCTCCGCCGCGGGCCTCAGCCTGCACTACGGCGGCACCCGTGCCCTCGACGACGTGTCCCTCGGGCTCACCCCGGGCGTGACCGGGCTGCTCGGGCCCAACGGCGCCGGAAAGACCACCCTGTTGCGGGTGCTCGCCACCGCCGTGCCCGCGCAGCGCGGCTCCTTCACCGTGCTCGGGCACGACCCCGGTTCGGCGCGCGGCCGCCAGGAGGTGCGGCGGCGGCTCGGCTATCTGCCGCAGACGCCCGGCTTCCACCCGGACTTCACCGCCTTCGAGTTCGTCGACTACGTCGCGATCCTCAAGGAGCTCCACCTCCGCGCCGCCCGCCACCGCGAGGTGCGCCGCGTCCTGGACGAGGTCGACCTGGGCGACGTACGCGGCAAGAAGATCAAGAAGCTGTCCGGCGGTATGCGGCAGCGGGTCGCGCTCGCCGCCGCCCTCGTCGGTGACCCCGGATTCCTGGTCCTCGACGAGCCCACCGTCGGGCTCGACCCCGAACAGCGCATGCGGTTCCGGGAGTTGATCGCGCGAGCCGGTGAGGGGCGGACCGTGCTGCTGTCCACCCACCAGACGGAGGACGTGGCGATGCTCTGCCACCGCGTCCTGGTGATGGCCGGCGGCCGGATCCACTTCGACGGCACCCCCGCCGAACTCACCGAGCGCGCGGCGGGCCACGTGTGGAGCTCCACCGAACGCGCCCCGCACGCCAAGGCGGGCTGGCGCACCGGCGCCGGCACCTTCCGCAACGTGGGCGCTCCACCGCCCGGCGCCGAACTCCTCGAACCCACCCTGGAGGACGGCTACCTGCTCACCCTCGACGGCCAGGGCCTGGCGGTGACGGCATGACCATGACCGTGGAACGACCTCAGGCCGCCCCCTCCCACTCGCCGTCCGTCCTCGCGCTCGCCCGCGTCGAGGCCCGCAGACTCCTGCTGTCCGTCCCGGTCCTGGTCGCCTTCGCGGGGTACGTGGCCTGGATCGTCTGGACCACCCGCGACTCCTACGGCGGTTTTCCCGCCCTCCAGGACGCCGACCGTGCCACCCAGAGCGCGCCCCTGCTCGTCGCCCTCGCGGTCCTGCTGAGCGTGAACCTGGCCGTGCTGCGCTCCACGCGCCGCGACACCGAACGGCTCTTCGGCGTGCTGGTCGTCAGCACCTGGCGCCGCTCGCTCGCCCATGTGCTGTCCGTCGTACCCGCGGTGCTGCTCACCGCGGTCGGCGTGGGCGTCCAGTTCGGCTGGGAGGCGCTCAAGCCGGGCGCCGTCGGACACGGTTCGCCGGCCGAGCTGCTGGTCGGCCCGCTGACGGTCCTGCTGTTCGGCGCGCTCGGCGTCCTGCTGGCCCGACTCCTGAAATCGCCCTTCGTGGGCCCGCTCCTGGTCGTGTTCTTCCTCTTCTTCCTGGTCCTCGGCGTCGCCCCGGGCGACGGCGAGTCCGGGACCCGCTGGCTGATGCCGGTGGTCGGCGAGAGCAGCTACGAGACGCTCCCCTCCGACCTGCTGGGCCGCCCGGCCGCCTGGCACGCCCTGTACCTGCTGGGCCTGTGTCTCACGGTCGGTGTCCTCGCCGTGGTGGCCGGTGGCGGCCACCGCGTCAGGGCCCTCTACCCCGTCCTCGGCGGTGCGGTCGCCCTGGCCCTGGTCGGCGCGGTCGCCCAGTCCGGGGGGACTCCGGCCTCCCTCACGGCGGCCCGCGAGAAGGCCACGTTCGACCCGGAACAGGAGTGCGTGCAGCGCGGGCGGTCGACGTACTGCGCCTATCCGGAGTGGACGCCCCGCATCGGCACCTGGGCACAGGTCGTGGACGAGGTCTCGGACCTCGCCGGCGGCACCGCCCACGAACAGCCGCTCCACGTCCGCCAGCGCGTGGAGGCGCGGTACGGCCTGGGCGGCAACGGCGCCCTGGAGCCCGCCGGCACCGCGTACGAGGTCACCGTCGGCACCCGCTGGGGCGGCCCTCGGGTGCCCGAGTTCTCCTCGGCCGTCGCCGCCGTGCTGGTGACCGGGAGGGAGCGGGGGGCCAACGAGTTGTGCGACGGGCGGATGGTCACCGTGATGTGGCTGGCCCTCGGCTGGCAGGACGCACCGATGGACGCGCTGCGGGCGGTCCGCCTCGACGACAGCGTCTCCGGTTCGGCGGTCGTGCTCTCCCCGGCGAACCCGATGTACATGTCCGAGGGCCAGACCGAGGCCGTACGGCGGCTGCTCACCCGGCCGAAGGCCGAGGTGACGGCGCTGGTGAAGCGGCACTGGAGCGAGCTGACCGCACCGGGGCTCACCACGGCTCAGGCCGCCGAGCTGCTCGGGGTGAAGGGGATCACGGAGAAGGACGGGTGCGAGGAGTGATCCGGTACGTCGGGCGTACGGTGCCCTGGCGGGCGCTCGGCGCCGGGGCCGCCGCAGGACTCGTGTTCGCCGGTACGGCGCGGCTGTTCCCCGAGGCCTTCACACCCTGGCTCGCGCTGAACGCCCTGCGCGCCGCGGCCCTGGCCTTCGCCCTGGGCCTGGCCTTCCTCCTGGACGACCCGGCCCGCCACACGACGGCGACGGTGCCGGTACGGCGGCCCGTCCGACAGGCCCTGCGCATGGCGTGGGTGGTGCCCTTCGCGGGCCTGTTCTGGACGACGGCGGTATTGCTGGTCCCGTCCGAACTCCGGCCCCCGGTGGGTGCGATCACCCTGGAGGCGGGCGCCGCGTGGGCGCTGGCGCTCGCGGGGTCGGCGGCCTGGATCAGACGCTCCGAGGAGCCGGAGCCCGGGGTGGGCGTGGGGGCGGGCCTGCTGACGGCCGGTGTGCTGGCGACGCTGTTCGTACCCGGACTGTTCGTGGGGGCGGAGGATCCGGGGTGGGGTGCGGCACATGACCGGTGGGGGTTGGTGCTGGCGGGGGCGATGGCGGGCTGGGCGCTATGTGCGAGGGAGCCTGTACGTACCTGAGGGGCGCGGGGCTGTATCGACCTGCGGCTCCGCCGCGGGGCGCGACCAGCCCCCACCCACCCGCAGCCAACCGACTACGTCTCCGTCCGGTACATCAAGTCCGTCTCATAGGTGGAGAACCCCATCCCCTCGTACACGGACACCGCGGCCTTGTTGTCGGCGTCGACGTAAAGCATCACCGTCGGCAACCCCTGCCCCGCGAGATGCCGAAGACCGATCGCCGTAAGGGCCTTCCCCAGCCCGCCCCCCTGCGCCCCCGGCCGCACACCGAGGACGTACACCTCACCCAGCCCCTCCTCGGCGTGCACCTTGGTCCAGTGGAACCCGATCAGCTCACCGGCCCGCTCCGCCAGGAAGAACCCCGACGGATCGAACCACGGCTCGGCCTTGCGGTCGTCGAGGTCCCGCTGCGTCAGAGAACCCTGCTCCGGGTGGTGGGCGAAGGCCGCCGCGTTCACCGCGAGCCACGCGGCGTCATCCTGTCCGGGTACGAAGGTACGTACCGTCACATCCGCGGGCAGACCGGGCTCGGGCAGCGACAGGTCCGCCAACGACCGCCGCATCTGCCGCAGTTCCCGGAACAGCGTCAGCCCCAGCACCTGCGCCAGATGACGCGCCGCCGAGTGACCCCCGTGGGCCCACACCCGCAGCCGCTTGCCCGACGCGGCGAGGAGGGCCGAACCCAGCGCCCGCCCATGCCCGTGGCCCCGGTGGGCCGGGTGGACGACCAGCTCCGCGGCCGGCGCCTCCACCGGATCGGTGTCCTCCAGCTGGGCGTACCCGACGAGTTCGGAGCCCGCGGTGAGCAGCAGATGCGAGACGCCCTCGCGCTCGCCGCCGCGCAGTTGCAGCCGTCCCTGTTCGGACACCGCCTGCTGGCCGTCGGTGCGGGCGGCCTCGGCGAGCAGTGCGAGCACCGCCTCGGTCTGCTCGGGGGCGAGTGCGGAGTAGGTCTCGATGGAGCGGCCCCCACCGGGCCGTGCGGTGTCGTCGCTGGTCATGCGTACGAGGGTAAGCCGAGGGGGAGCCAGACCGACGGAAACCATGATGTAACCCGGAACCACCTTCCGCGCTACGCGCGTTGACTCTAGGCTGCGCCGGGGCGATCAACCGCCCTCACATGACTTCTCTTCCGCTTCGTACGACTCACAGGGGGGCGTATGCCAGCCATGTCCACGCAGCAACGGCACCGCCGCGGACGCCGGACGCTCATCCTCACCGCCGCGGCGGGCCTCGCCACCGCCGGCGCTCTGGCCGCCGCGCTGCCGGCCACGGCGACCGCGGACGAGGGCGACCGCAAGGGCGGCTCGTACAGCCGCTACCAGGACGTCCAGCTGCTGTCCTTCAACGACCTGCACGGCAACCTGGAGCCGCCGGCCGGCTCCTCCGGCCGGGTCACGCACCTCAACGAGGACGGCACCACCCAGACCATCAACGCGGGCGGTGTCGAGTACCTCGCCACCCACCTGCGCCAGGCCCGCGAGGGCAACAAGTACTCCATCACCGCGGCCGGCGGTGACATGGTCGGCGCCTCCCCGCTGATCTCGGGCCTCTTCCACGACGAGCCCACCATCGAGGCGCTGAACAAACTGGACCTCGATGTCACGAGCGTCGGCAACCACGAGTTCGACGAGGGCCCGGCGGAGCTCAAGCGCCTCCAGTACGGCGGCTGCCACGAGACGGCCGGCTGCTACACCGACGAGGAGTTCGAGGGCGCCGACTTCCCCTACCTCGCGGCGAACGTGCTGAACGAGAAGAGCGGCAAGCCGCTTCTCAAGCCGTACTGGGTGTGGAAGAAGAAGGACGTCAAGATCGGCTTCATCGGCGTCACGCTGGAGGACACCCCGGGTGTCGTCTCCGCCGAGGGCGTCAAGGGCCTGAAGTTCAAGGACGAGGTCGAGACGATCAACAAGTACGCCCGGGAGCTCCAGCGCCAGGGCGTGAAGTCGATCGTCGCGCTGATCCACGAGGGCGGGGCCCCGGCCTCGCAGTCGTACAACTACGACTGTGACTCCCCGGGCGCCGGCGACGGCATCTCCGGTCCGATCGTCGACATCGCCAAGAACATCACCCCGCAGGTCGACGCGCTGGTCACCGGCCACACGCACGCGGCCTACGCCTGCACGATCAACGACCCGTCGGGCAAGCCCCGCACGGTCACCTCGGCCGCCTCCTTCGGCCGTCTCTACACGGACACGACGCTGACGTACGACCGGTGGACGGGTGACATCGCCCGTACGGCCGTGAAGTCGACGAACCACGTGGTCACCCGGGACGTCGCCAAGGCGACCGACATGACCGAGCTGATCACCAAGTGGAACACCCTCGCGGCGCCCATCGGCAACCGCGCGATCGGCTACATCTCCGCCGACGTCCCGAGCACCGGCACCGAGTCCCCGATGGGCGACCTGATCGCGGACGCGCAGCTGGCGTACGGCAAGCAGCTGGACGCCGAGACCGACCTGGCGCTGATGAACCCGGGCGGTGTGCGGGCCGGTCTGACCTACGCGGCCAAGGGCAGTGAGGGCGACGGCGTGGTGACCTACGCCGAGGGCTTCACGGTCCAGCCGTTCTCCAACACGGTGAACCTCCAGGACTTCACCGGCGCCCAGCTCAT
The DNA here is from genome assembly GCF_056436565.1 of Streptomyces sp. NPDC043726. Lineage (NCBI taxonomy): Bacteria > Bacillati > Actinomycetota > Actinomycetes > Kitasatosporales > Streptomycetaceae > Streptomyces > Streptomyces sp. NPDC043726. The sequence continues at coordinate 688,261 of NZ_JBWKCI010000004.1, read as the reverse complement.
CCAGGTGCTCAAGGAGCAGGTCAGCGGATCGAACGCGAGCGCGCCGAAGATCCTCCAGCCGTCGGCGGGTCTGACGTACACGCTGGACATGACGAAGACCGGCGCCGACCGTGTGGTGACCGACTCGATCCTGCTCAACGGCGCCGCGATCGACCCGGCGGCCACCTACCGCGTCGCGACCAACAGCTTCCTCGCGGGCGGCGGCGACGGCTTCACCACCCTGGGCCAGGGCACGAACGACCTGGTCGGCACGGATGACCTGACGGCGCTGGAGCAGTACCTGACGGCGAACTCCTCGGCCACGAACCCGATCGCGCCGCCGGCGGCGAACCGGATCACGATCGTGAGCTGAATCGCAAACGAGGGGTAACGGTTGCGGGTGGGGCCGGTGCGCATGGTCGGATGGATCGATGCGTACCCCCCACCACGTAGACACGCATCCCCCGCACGTAGGCGAGCATTTCTCGTACGAGGCGTTGGAGGACGACTCGACCGAGGAGCCCTGGGCTCCGCCCAACCATCGCCGTGGCGGCAGGCGTCGACGCCGCCGCGGCCGCCTCGCGGGTCTGCCGCTCGCGGCGAAGGCGGTGATCGGCCTCCTGGCCGTCACCGCCTTCCTGCTTCTCGCGGACCGCTGGGCCCTGCTCTACGCCGAGCACCGGGCCGCGGACGCCCTCAAGGACCGCATGAACCTGACGGCCGCGCCGGAGGTGTCGATCGGCGGCTTCCCCTTCCTCACCCAACTCGCGGATGAGCGGCTCGAGTCGGTGCGGGTGACGGTCCCCGACGTGGCCGCGGACCGGGTGAGCCTGGCGAAGGTGACGGCAACGGCCTCGGGCGTACGGCTGTCCACGGACGGTCTTTCGCTCCGCGGCCTGCGCGTTCCGTCGATGGACGGCGACGTGCTGCTGTCGTTCGCGGATCTCGGGCGTGAACTGGGCGCGTCCCAGGTGAAGTTCAGCGCTGACGGCCCCGACCGGGTGCTGGCGCGCGGCGTTTTGCCGGTCGCCGGGCACGATCTGCGGCTGCGGGCGCAGGCGCGCATCGGGAGGGACGGCACCGGCGGCCTGGCCACGGAGATCGGCGGCATACGGCTGGACGTGGGCGAGTTGGCGACGTACCGCCCCGGGACCGGCGCCTCGGAGGGCCTGCACCTGAAGCGGGGGACCGCCGCCCGCCTCGCGAAGGAGACGCGGAAGGCGAAGGCGCTGCTGTCGGTGCCGTCGGTGGTGCGCAGGCTGGGGCTGCCGGAACCGGCGGTGCGGGAGGCGCTGCGCTCGGACGCGGAACTGTCGAAGCTGACGGGAACGCCTCGCTTCGTCCAGCAGGCGATGCGGGTGAACCTGATCGACCTGGCGCTGGAGCATCCGGAGGTCCTGCGGCGCCTCGGCCTGGACCCGGGGCTCATGAAGGCACTGCCCGGGCTGACCCGCCCGGCCCTGGCGGACCGCCTCTCCCTCGGCTTCCGGCTCCCCGAGCCGCCGCCGGGCGGGGAGCTGCGGCTGACGGACGTACGGGTGGAGGAGGACGGGATCAGGGTGCGTCTCGCCGGGGCGGGCCTGGAATTCCCGTAATAAATCCTGTGTGAATCGGGGAATGGTTCCCGGGGTTACCTGAAATCCAATCTCAGCGGCTATTAATAGACCTCTAACCAGAATTGGCGATTTCCCGCTTCCGGGTCCCGTAATGTTTTCCATGTCGAAAGCGAAAGCCGCGGACGACATGAAAGCGAAAAGGAGAACCCGATGAGCTTCCACAAGGTCACCCCGGTCAAGAAGAACCGCAAGCCCGCCGCCCCGGCCAAGAAGCGCGCTGCTCAGCCGGCGCCGAAGAAGCAGACCCAGAAGCGCCGTCCGGTGGGTAACAAGGGCTGAGGCCGACGCCACGAGGCGGGGCCCGGAGATTCCCTCTCCGGGCCCCGCCTCGGCCATGTCCGAGAGGAATGCGCGTATGCGGGAGATCAAGGAATCCTTCGCCCGTTTCTGGCCGCTGACGAGAGGCGACCGGCGCTGGCTGGCTGTGATTCTGCTGTGCGTGATGCTGTCCGCCCTCGCCGAAACGGCCTCGATCCTGCTCTTCGCCGAGTTGACGGATCACGCCCTGAGGGCGGGCTCGCTGTCGGCGTTCTGGGCCCCGGCGGGGCAGTGGCTGGCCGTGGCGGTCCTGGGCGCGGCGGTCGGCTACGCGGGCAACTCACTGGCGACCTGGACGGCGGAGAGGTTCGTGCGGCGGCTGCGCGCGCAGGTGTTCACCCACGTTCAGAAGCTCCCCCCGCACTTCTTTCAGCAGCACCGCAGGGGCGACCTGGTGGAACGCCTGACGGGAGACGTCGAGGCCATCGAACAGATGGTGGTGACGGGCGCGGTCGGGACCTTCTCGGCGGCCTTCTCGGCGCTGTTCTACGCGGCGGCGGCGCTGTGGCTGCGATGGGACCTGGCCCTGGTGACGTTCGTCCTCGCTCCTCTCTTCCTCCTGGCGGCCAGGGGTTTCGCGAGCCGTATCCGCTCGACGTCCCGGGCGGAACGGGTGGCGGACGGGGCGATCACGTCGGTGGTCGAGGAGTCCCTGGGCAACGTGGTGCTGACGCAGGCGTACAACCGGGGCGAGGCCGAGGCGAAGCGGCTGGACCAGGAGGCCGGGGCCTGGATGACGGCGTCGGTGCGGGGAGCGCGCCTGAGCGAGCTGTACGAACAGTTCGTGGAAGTGGTGGAGACGCTCTGCGTCCTGACGGTGATCGGCGTGGGGGTCTGGGAGATCTCCGCGAACCGTATGACGCTGGGTTCGCTGCTGGCCTTCGCGGCCTTCATCGGGTACCTGTACCCACCGGTGCGGAGCCTGGGCCAACTGGGCCTGACCCTGACGGCGGCGACGGCGGGCGCGCAGCGGCTGGGCGAGATCCTGGACGAGAGCCCGGCGGTGACGGACCCGCCGGAACCGGTGGGGGCGTGGCCGGTACGGGGCCGGCTGAGCGTGCACGGGGTGTCGTTCCGCTACCCGGGCGCCGACTCCGCCGCTCTGCAGGACATGACGCTGACGGCGTCCCCGGGCGAACTGGTCCTCGTGACGGGCGAGAGCGGCGCGGGAAAGTCGACGCTGACGAAACTCCTGACGAGGTTCTACGACCCGACGCAGGGGGTGATCTGCCTGGACGGCGTCCCCTTGACAGACGTCCCTCTGCACTTCCTGCGCGAGCAGGTGACGTTGCTCCCCCAGGAGACGCTGGTCCTCACCGGCACGATCCGCGAGAACATGGCGTGCGGCCGCGAGGACGCGACGGAGGCCGAAATCGAGGCGGCGGCGAGGGCGGCTGCGGCACACGGCTTCATCACGTCCCTCCCGGCGGGCTACGACACCCCCATTGCCCCCGGCACGGCGGCCCTCTCGGGAGGCCAGCTGCAACGCATAGCGATAGCAAGGGCGATGCTCCGCGCCTCCCCGGTCCTGATCCTGGACGAACCGACAGCGGGCCTGGACGCGCTCGCCGCCCACCAGGTGATCCGCCCCCTGCGGCGCCTGATGTCGGGCCGCACGACCATCCTGATCACCCACGACCTGACCCTGGCACCGGACGCGGACCGGATCCTGGTGGTGGAGGACGGCCGCTTGGTGGAGACGGGGACGCATGGGGAGTTGGTGGGGAGGGGTGGGGCGTATGCGCGGTTGGCGGGGCCGGCGTCGACGGAGGGCACGTTGGTCCTCAGGGCGTGTCAGCCGGCGTCGCTTGCGTGACACCTGAGGGGTGTTTTTGCAGGTCGTTCACTCTTAGTGATGATCGACGAGATGTGCTGCGGGAACGTCTCCCGGTATTCATGAGGCCCGTCGTCCTGGACCTCAAGGGAGACGCTCCGTGAACAAGGAGCTGCGTACACGTTTGCTGCACGGGTCTGCCGCCGCGTTAGCCGCCGCGACTCTGGTGCTCTCCGCCACCCCCACCCACGCGACCTCCGCGGCCACCTCCGTCGGACTGCCCGGCGGCAACAGGATCGTGATCAACGCCTGGCACTGCGCGCTCTACGCGAACGCCTGTGACTGGAAGGCGTCGACGAAGATGTCCGGCACCAACCCCAGGCGCGCGAAGTGGATCCAGAACCGCGCCGAGCTGAAGGCTCACGGCGTCGGCGTCACCATCACGATCTCGAAGAACCCCGAGGCCACGCTGACCATGGTCAGCAAGTCCCTGGGCGTGGTGCGCTGGAAGAACACCCGCGCCAGCATCTCCGACACCTACGGTCAGATGCGCCCGAGCAAGTCGACTCTCTACGTGTCGACCCGCAGTTGTGGCTCGGCGCAGGTGACCGGCGCGATCAAGGTCAGCGAGAAGTGCGCTTACGCGGGCGCCTCCTGAGCCGTGCCGGGCTGGTCGTGGCCGTCGCGCTGCTCACGTCGTGCGCGTCGGGCACCGAGCAGGTGAGACCGCCGGGAGGGCCTGCGGCCGGGCAGTTCGAGCTGCTGGTCAGCGCGCAGAACGGCTACCACTACCCGCCCTTCCTGCGTGAGCAGCCCGCACCTCCCGAGGCCCAGTCCTATGCGTTGCGGACACTGTCCGAGCTGGGCCGAAGCCCCAGGACGCGCGCGTCCGCGGACCGGGTCGCGGCGCTGCGCCGGGATGCTCTGGCGGCGTCGCCGCTGTGGGGCCGTGACTGGCTGGTCCCCCTGCGGCGGGCCGGTGCCTCGGAAGCGCTCGGCCCGGGGGACGCACGGGCCGTGCGGAAGCTCAGGGCGAAGGGCGGCTGGTACGTCGACCCCGCGCTCGGCGACGACACGGTGGCGGCTCGGCTGGGTGCCACCTGGGCGGCGCTCGACGTACTCGAAGCCCTCGGGCGGCTGCGGGATCTGTCGGCCGCCGACCGGGGCCGGCACCGTCCGCTGGCTGCGCTCGCGCGCCTCGAAGGACCTGCCACTCGACCGGAGTGCCGCGCTGGCGAGTTCGCTGCGACTGCTCGACGAGCCGGTTCCCGCGGCCCTCACCTCGATCGCGGCTCCCGGCACCGGCGACTGGGCGGCTCTGACACCCAGCGGCCGAGCGGACCGGCTCAACGACACGTACCACTACGTCCTGGTCCAGGAGGCGGCCGGCCGACGGCCTGACGTGGACCGGCCGACCTGGGAGGCGGTGCTTCGGGAGCGCGCGGACACCCTGCCGTACGAACAGCTCTACTCGCTCACGCACGTGCTCAAGGCGGCCGGTGCGTCCGGCGCGGCGTTCGCACCCGTGGTGCGGCGGCTCGAGAAGGAGCGGCTCGACGACGGGACGGTGCGAGACCCCGCCGCCTACGTCGGCAACCCGGAGGCCTCCGTGTTCGTCGAGCGACTGCGGGCCGTCGCGGGCTGGCCCCGCAGAGACGCCCGCCTCCTCGCGGCCCTCGACCACGAGGAGAGGTCCGGCAACGCCGGCCAGGACGGAACCGAACGTCTCAGCCGGGCGGCCCTGCGCAGGCTCGCGGGTGGCGACACCGGCGAGGACGCCCGACTGCTCTGTTCCGACAGCGTGCTGCTGCCCGGGATCGTGACCCGGCACAACGCCACCCAGTGGCAGCGCACGGCCCTGAACTGCGCCGACGCCGGCGCGGACATCGGCAGCCCCGACGTCCGGCCGTGGGAACCGAGCACGCCGGACGCGACGGTGGCGGCGGCCACGGTGGTCGTGGGTCTGTCCGACATCGGACAACGGGCGCGCGGCCCCTTCCGGATCGGCGCCGCAGATCTGCGGCGGTGGGCTCTGCACCCCGAGCGCTTCGCCTCCCTCTACGACTACACCCTGGTCGTCAGGGCGTACGCGCTCCTCGGCGGAGCACTGGACGCGCCCCTGCGCGGCGCTCTCCGGGGCGGCGTCACCCCGTACCGGGGCTGTCCGGGCCTGCCCGATCTGTACCAGGTGGGCGCCGGAGACCCTGCCTGCGACCTCAAGACCACCTGGGGCGTGTGGACGTTGGACCGGCAACTGCGCGGGGCCATGGGCTGGGGCCCGGGAGAAACAGGAAACGAACACAGGACGGGAGCACGCCGGTGAGCGCGTTGCTGCGGGCGGAGGGCGTGGGCAAGGCCTACACCCTGCGCGGAAAGAGGGTCGACATCCTCCGCGATGTCGAACTCGCCGTGCCGGAAGGGCAGGTGTCGGCGCTCGTCGGCCGTTCGGGGTCGGGCAAGAGCACGCTGCTGCACATCCTGGGGCTGCTGACGCCGCCGGACGAGGGCCGAGTCTTCGTGGGGGACGCGGACACCTCGGGCCTCCGCGACTCCGCCCTCGCCGACCTGCGGCGATCCCGGCTGGGGTTCGTCTTCCAGGCGTACAACCTGCTGCCGCAGCACTCGGCCCTGCGCAATGTCGTGCTGCCGTACCTCGGCCGCAGGAGCGAAGGCGACGCACGCGCCCGGAGCCTTCTGGGCCGGGTCGGGCTCGCCGAGCGCGCCGACCACCTCCCCGGCGAACTGTCGGGAGGGGAGCAGCAGCGGGTCGCGCTGGCTCGCGCGCTGATCAACGACCCGCCGGTCGTGCTGGCCGACGAACCCACCGGCAACCTCGACACCCGCGGCGAGCGGATGCTTCTCGCACTCTTCCGAGAACTGGCGGACGAGGGGCGGGCGGTACTGCTGGTCACGCACAACCAGGCCGTGTCGGAGGCGGCGGACGTCGTGCACCGTCTCGACGCCGGCGCGCTGGTGACCGAGGGGAGCGCCGCATGAGTGTCTTCGCACTGGCGGTGGCCAACGTTCGCGCCCTGCGCCGCCGCCTGTACGGGCTCATGGCACTGGTCGCCGTGGCCGCGGCCGTCTGCCTCGGCGCCCTGGGCATCGCGGACCGGGCGCAGAGCGTCACGGACACCGGCGTCCGGGAGAGCGCGGCCAACCGCAGCATCACCGTCGACCGCCCCGAAGGGCGACCCGGCACCCCGCAGTTGACCGACCGTACGGCGGCCCGCCTGGCGAAGCTGCCGCACGTCGTGTCGGTGCAGCACCGGGCCCAGGTGTCGTTCGGCGTGGCGAGCGAGGCCGGCGCCACCGCCCTGCTGTACGCGACGACCTACCGTCCCGCAGTCCCTCCGCCCGTGACCAAGTCCGTGCGCAAGGAGCTCTTCCCCCTGAAAACAGGCGAGATCGTGGCACCGGCCGCCTCTCAAGGAGTGGACCTGAGCAGACTGGTGGGCACCGAGATCGAGGTGGAGACGATCCGGTACGTACGACCGGGGGAAGGCACCGGAGTCACCGGCAAGGCCCGCCTCGTCGGCGTCTACGACCCGTCCTGGCAAATCGACGGCCCGGACGCGGCGTACGCGGCCGACTCCACCGTGATCACGTGGGCGGCGCGGCGGTCGGGGCAGCCGGAGAGCGCTTATCTCGGCAGCATCGGTTACGACCAGCTGACCGTCGTCGCACGGACCGCGGCGGACGTACCGGTGGTGATGCGGGCCGTGCAGGAGCTGGGCTATCCGGCGGTCACGCTGCGCCAGCAGCTCGACGCGCTGCCCGCCGTGCTGGAGCTGGTCAAGGTGGCCGGGCAGGTGCTGCTGGGGGTGCTGGGAGTACTGGCGTTCGCGGGCGCGGTCACGGTGACGGGTGCGCTGTCGCGACGCCGGGCGCGAGAGATCGGCATTCTGAAGGCGGTCGGATTCCGGACGAGAACGGTGCTGGCCATGCTCCTGACGGAGATGGCACTGGCGGGTGCGGTCGCCGCGCTGATCGGCGCCGTCCTGGGCGCGGTACTCGGCGGGGCCGGTGCGGCGGTGCTGCGCCGCAGCGCGGACCTCGCGCCTTACGTCGAGGACCGGGTGCCGCTGCCGTCGTCGGGCACCTTCCTGCTGCTTGTGGGCCTGACGGTGTCGGTGGTGATGGCCGGGGCGCTGCTCCCCGCACGCAGGGCGGCGACCATGGCGCCGACCGACGCGATGAGGGACTGGTGAGCCGCACGATGGCTGGGACGACGCGTCCTCTGCGCCTACTGGCCGCGCTGAGCACGACGGCGGTGCTGGCGGCGTGCGCCGGCCCGGGCGGGGTGGAGCTGGGGCATGACTGGAACGGCGCGACGACGTTCGCCCTGGCAAGGGTCGACGGGCTGGTGACGGTCGTCGGGATCAACGCCCGTCGGGCGCGGGCGGAAAGTCTCGCGGTGGTTCCCCAACAGGCCGACGACTCGGCCGCGGTCAGTCCGAGCATCGTCGAACTCACCGATGGGCGATGGCTGGTGAGCGTCCCGAAAGACGACGGCGGGCCGGATCGTCGATACGTGGTCAACCGAGCGGATCACGCGCTGGACGGCATGGCGGGCGAGGGAGGGCTGCGTCGCGTCCTGCCGGGCCGGAGCCTGGTCGCGGAGGTGGCGGGGCTGCCGGACCGGGCGGACGCGAGCAGTGTGCTGGTCAAGGACCCGTCCGACTGGACCACACGCCGTGAGCTGAGCATCCCCGGCACCATCGGCCTGGCCGCCTCCGATCCGGGCACGGACACCCTGTGCCTGGCCACGGACACCGAGGTCGTCGTGGCGAACCTGGCGAACGGCGTGGCCAAAGCCGCTCCCACGCCCGGAGACCTGGAGGTGACGGAACTCGCCTGCCCGTCCGGCCGACCGGTGATCGTGGGATCGCCGACGTCCTCGGGCGGGACGGGAAGGCCGGACGTGACGCTCACCCGGACGGAAACCGCCACGGTGGTCTCGGTCGCAGCCGGCCGCCCGGACGCGGTGGTGGCGACGGACTCCTCGATCGTGATCGCGGCCGCCACGGAAGAGGACACCGAGCTGATCGAGATCGACGCCACCACCGGTGACGAACTCCACCGCGTACGGGTCGAGGGAGTGGGGGCGTCCCTCGCGCTCACGCCGACGGCTGCGGGCTGGCTGCTCTACACCGAGCGGACGGTGACACGAGTGGACCTACCGACAGGCCGCACCCAACAGTTCGCATTGCCGGGAACGCTGCTGGACGCCTGATCCGTCGGGGCACGACCTCCTTCTCCATCACTGGCCCGACGCGGGCGTCCAGTCGCCCAGCCAGTCCGTGATCTCCTGGTCCGCTGCCTGGGTGTCCGTGAGGTGTGGGCGGTCGCTGCTTGCCGGGCCCGCTCCCGGGCCGGTGTTCTTGTACTCGGCGAAGCGGTCGTTCTTCCAGGAGAAGCCGCCCATGTCGGACCAGGGGGTGGACTTGATCGCCGCGCTCAGGGTGGTGTTGCGGACCGTCGTCTGGGGGCGGAGGGTGGCGTCGCCGCCGGCGTGCCAGTTGCGGCCGAGGTAGAAGGTGCCGGCCGCCACGTCGCCATTCACCGCCGAGCGGTTGATCAGGATGCCCTTGCGGGCTGCCGCCGTGCTGGGGGCGGTCACATAGCCCGCCGACGTGCCGTTCCAGCGCTTCTTCAGGGTGATGACGGACTGGTCGATCACCGCCGTGGCGCGACCGAAGATGAAGTCCACGTTGCCCGTGATGTAGGAGTTCCTCACGTACACCCGGCCCAGCCTGTCCGCGGCCGCCGTGTCCAGCAGCAGTGTGTCCTGGTCGCCGTTGACGATGAGCGAGTCCAGGTAGACCTTGTCCGCGGCCGTCCGGAGGGCCACCGCCTGGTGGCCGCTCAGGCTCTGGTTCGCGGCCTCGTCGAAGTCGTTCTCGATCGTCAGGTTGCGGGCCTGGAAGTCGTCCGCCTCCACGGCCACCGTGGCGCTGCCCGACGTGCCGTACGTGCCCGAGCCGTCCGGCTTCGGCGTGCCCGACGCGTTGTTGAAGACGATCACCGTGTCCTTACGGCTGCCGCCCGTGCCCTGGATCGTGACGTGCGGCTTGTTCGCGGGCACCTTCACCGTCTCGCGGTACGTCCCCGGCTTCACGGCGATGACGATCCGGGAGGCGTTGTTCGCCGGTACGGCGTTCACGGCGGCCTGGACGGTGGAGTACTGTCCGCTGCCGTCCTTGGCGACGGTGAGCGTCGTGGCCACCGCGGCCAGGGTGCTCGTCGTCGTGCCGATGGAACTCCTCGGGCCCGCCCCCGACTTCAACAGCGCCGGCACGTCCGCCGTCCTGTCCAGCGTGTACGCGTAGTACGACTTCGGGTCGAAGGCCGTACCGCCGCTCTCGTTACGGCCGCTCGTGCCGACGAAGGTGTTCCCGCGCTGCACGACCGCCGCCGTGCTGTCCCTGGTCACCGGGTTGTTGAAGCCCTGGAAGTAGGAGTTCTCCAGGACCATCTTCGTCCTGCCGCGCGAGTAGTTGCCGTAGGAGGAGGTGATGGTGGTGCCGGACTGGTCCTCCAGGTAGTTGTTGTACAGGTGCGCGTGGGCCGCGTTGTCCGTGGACGGGTTGCGCTGCTCGGTCTCGCGGAACCAGTTGTGGTGGACCGTGATGTCGGTGACCACGTTCTCGGTCCAGCCGATGCCGAAGGTCTTGTTGTTGTTGCTCAGCTTGTTCCAGGACACCGTGATGTTCGTGCTGTCCTTGCGGACGTCGATGAGCCCGTCGGCCATGTGCCGCAGGTCGTTGTGGTCGATCCAGACGTGATGGGCGCCGTCCATCTGGATCGCGTCGAAGTCGTGGTCCTTGTCGTTCCAGGTGCCCTGGTACGAGTCCCGGATGGTCAGGTTCCGGATGATCACGTTGTGCACGCCGGTGCCGAGGAAGAACCCGCCGCCGACGATGTGCCCGGACGTGCCGGACCCGACGATGGTCTTGTCGGAGGCGACCTTGATCTCTTTCCCGACCGGGTCCATGTTGATCGTCGCGGCCACGACGATGACGTACGGCTCCGCGGCCGTCGCGTACTTCTCCAGCTCCGCGAGCGTCCTGACCGTCACGGTCCGGCCGTCCCGCCCGCCGTAAGTGCCGTTCTGTCCCAGGGCGTTGACGGAGGCGAAGCCGTCCGCCGTGGCGGTGGCCCAGGCGGGCGCGGTGGCCGCGGCGGCCTGCTCCTGCTCGCCCAGCCCGAACACCGAGCCGTACGCCAGCGTCCCGGCGGCGGTCAGCGCCAGCGGCACCCCGACGCCCAGTGCCTTCCGGCTTCTGCGGTGCTGGGCCCTGCTGCTCTGCTGCTGCTCACTCATGCGGCGATCCGTTCCATGCGGGGGATGGTCCGCCGAGTGGTCGCCGCCCCAGGGGAAAAGGTTGCCGCCTTTGCTTCTACGGCACCTCGGGAGGTGGAAGGGGCGCCCCCGGCAGCCGTACCGTCACCACCGTCCCTCCGCCTTCCGCGCGCGCAAGAGCGACCTCGCCGCCCGCCTGTTCCACCGTGCGGACCACGATGGAGAGGCCGAGGCCTGAGCCGGGGAGGGCGCGGGCGCTGGGTGAGCGCCAGAAGCGGTCGAAGACGTGGGGGAGTTCCTCGGCGGGGATGCCGGGGCCGTGGTCGCGGACGGTGAGGACGCCGTCGGTGAGGTGGACCTCGATCGTGCCGGCGTCGGGGCTGAACTTCACCGCGTTGTCGAGGATGTTGACCACCGCGCGCTCCAGGGCTGTCGGTTCCGCGCGGACGTACCAGGGCTGGAGGTCGGCGGTGATCGTCAGCTCGGGGCCGCGGAGGCGGGCGCGGCGGAGGGCGGATTCGACGGTGTCCTCCAGGGCCACCACCTGGACGCGCTCGCCTCGCTGGCCCTCCGAACGGGACAGTTCCTGCAAGTCGCCGATCAAGGAAGCCAGTTCCGTCATCTGCGCCTTCACCGAGGCCAGCAGTGCCTTGCGGTCCGCCTCGGGGATCGGGCGGCCCGTCTCCTCGCTTCGGGTGAGGAGTTCGATGTTGGTGCGCAGGGAGGTGAGGGGCGTACGCAGTTCGTGGCCCGCGTCCGCGATCAGCTGCTGCTGCAGCTCCCGGGAACTGGCCAGGGCGGACGTCATCGAGTTGAAGGAACGGGACAGGCGGGCGACCTCGTCCTCGGCCTCCTCCTCCACGGGGATGCGGACGCTCAGGTCCTCGGTACGGGCCACGTGTTCCACGGCCTCGGTGAGCTTGTCCACGGGACGCAGGCCGGCCCGGGCAACGGCGAGCCCTGCGGCTCCGGCGCCCACCACTCCGATTCCGGATACCAGGAGGAGGATGAGGGCCAGGTCGTTGAGCGTCTTCTGGGTGTTGTTCAGGGATACGGCGACGACGAGACCGACGTTGGGGCCCGTCTGCCCGCTTGCGGTCGTGGTGGCGCCCAGCGGTCGGGTCAGAACGCGTACGTCGGTGCCGTCGCCCGCGGTGCCGTTGCGGAAGTAGATCGTGCCGGTGTCCGCGTCCTTGATCCTGTCCTTGTCGGACTGAGTGACCTTCACCGCCGCCGGAGAGCCCTGAAGGATGCAGATGGTGCCGTTCTCCTGAACGACCTGGGAGTAGTTGTTCTGGAAGACGCCCGAGCCGTAGGGAGTGTCTGTGCAGTTGTTCAGAGCACCCTCAAGCTGTCCGGGCATCCTCATCGACGCCTTCTTGAGGTCGTCGTCGACCTGCTCGTACAGCTTCCCCTGCACAATGAACCAGCACGTCACCGAAACCGCCGCCACCGCGAACGCCACCGCCGCCGCCACCAGCAGCGCCAGCCGCGAGCGGATGGGCAAGGATCGGAACCGGCGGAACAGCTTGCTCACTCCGCGCCGCCCTGTCGCAACACGTACCCCACCCCGCGCACCGTGTGGACGAGCCGGGGCTCGCCGCCCGCTTCCGTCTTGCGGCGGAGGTACATCACGTACACGTCCAGCGAGTTCGACGACGGCTCGAAGTCGAAGCCCCAGACCGCCTTCAGGATCTGCTCACGGGTCAGCACCTGGCGCGGGTGCGCCATGAACATCTCCAGCAGGGTGAACTCCGTGCGGGTCAGCTCCACCGGCCGCCCGGCCCGCGTCACCTCCCGCGTCGCCAGGTCCATGCGGAGGTCGGCGAAGGTCAGCGCCTCGTCCTCCTCCACCGCTGCCGCCCCGGAACCCGCGTACGAGCTGCGCCGCAGCAGAGCGCGGACGCGGGCGAACAGCTCGTCCAGTTCGAACGGCTTCACCAGGTAGTCGTCGGCCCCGGCGTCCAGCCCGGTGACACGGTCGCCGACCGTGTCCCGGGCCGTCAGCATCAGGATCGGCGTCGTGTCGCCCGCCCCGCGGATGCGGCGCGCGGCGGTCAGGCCGTCCATGCGGGGCATCTGGATGTCCAGGACGACCAGGTCGGGGCGGTACGCCGTCGCCTTCTCCAGCGCGTCCGCGCCGTCCACGGCCACCTCCGTGTCGTACCCCTCGAAGGCGAGGCTGCGCTGCAGGGCTTCCCGCACCGCGGGCTCGTCGTCGACGATCAGGATGCGCTGGGGTTCACGGTCGACATCGGCGGGGCTCATGAGCTTCGGGTTCCTCGGGTGCGGAGGGGCGGTTCGTCAACGTCTTCAGCCTCGCACAGTGGCCTGTGCGCGGGCCGTCGTACGGCGGCGGGCGGTGCGGCGGGCCGGCGTACGGCCGGTGGCCAGCTCCGGGACCCGGGTGGCCGTCGGCGCGTGCAGCTCGTACGCCACCTCGAGGGCCGGCGCGACGTTCGCCGGGCCCGTGTCGGTCACCGAGCGGGAGGCCACCGAGCGGGAGATCCGCGTGATCATGACGTACCCCTCAGCTCTGCTCGCCCGCGCGCAGCTTGGCGAGGTCGGACTTGACGGTGTTGATCGGGATGGCGAAACCGAGGCCCACGCTTCCGGCGTCGGAGGAGGTCGAAGCGGACGAGTACATCGCGGAGTTGATGCCGATGATGTTGCCGTTCATGTCGATCAGCGCGCCGCCGGAGTTGCCGGGGTTCAGGGACGCGTCCGTCTGGATCGCCTTGTACGTCGTTGTGGACGACCCGGTGTCGCCGTTGAACTCCTGGCCCCCGAACTCGAACGGCCAGCCGCCCCCGCCGCCCTGCTGCTGTTGCTGCTGGCCCTCGCCGGTGGAGACGGTGACATCGCGGTCGAGCGCAGAGACGATGCCGCTGGTCACGGTGCCGGTCAGACCCTCGGGCGAGCCGATCGCCACGACCGTGTCGCCGACCTGCACGCCGTCGGAGTCGCCGAGGCTCGCCGTCTTCAGACCCGAGGCGTCGTCCAGCTTGATCAGCGCCAGGTCCTTGCTGCTGTCGGTGCCGACGACCTGCGCGGTGTACTCCTTGCCGTCGCTGGTCGACACCTTGATCGAGGAGGCGCCGGAGACGACGTGGTTGTTGGTGATGATCTCGCCGTCACTGGTGATGATCACGCCGGAGCCGGTGGACTCACCGGAGTTCGAGGTGGCGCTGATCTCCACGATGCTCGGGCTGACCGTCTCGGCGATGGCCGCGATGTCGCCCTTCTTGCTGGAGGGCAGGACGTTCGTGGTGGTGCTGGCGGCGACGGTGTCGCTGCCGGTCAGCTCCTGGACCGCGTACGCGGTACCGCCGCCCACGGCCGCGGCGACGATGGCGACGGCGGCGAGCAGGGCGACGGGACCCCGGGGGCGCTTCCTGCGAGGCGTCCCGGCCGACGGCACCTCGGCGGGCTGGTGCGCCGGCGGGGGCGGCCACTCCGGGTTCACGGGCGCGGAAGCGTGCTGCTGGTACGGGTTCGCGTACTGCTGCTCGTAATCGCCATCGCGGCGGAAGCTCTCGGTCATGTCCATGAGCTTGTCGCCCGACGATGAGAGCTCCCTGAGTGCTCCCTGAGAAGCCCGACAGAACCTCGTATGCCCGTTATAAAGACGCCTGAGGCGGCTAGTCGCAGCCGCAGGACCGGCGTACCACCAAGCGCGACGGGAACACCTTCAGGCGCTCGCGGCGCGACCCCGCCACCCGCAGGCCGTCGTCCAGGACCAGGTCCACCGCCGCCCGGGCCATCGCGGAGCGGTCGCTCGCGATCGTTGTCATCGGCGGGTCCGTCAGGGCCGCTTCCTTGATGTCGTCGAACCCGGCCACCGCCAGCTCGCCCGGCACCTCTATCCGCAGCTCCCGCGCCGCCCGCAGCACACCGATGGCCTGGTCGTCGGTGGAGCAGAAGATCGCCGGGGGGCGGGACGGGCCCGCGAGAAGCTCCAGCGCTATCTGGTACGCGTCATAGCGGTTGTACGGCGCCTCGAACAGCCGCCCCTCGGTGGGGAGCCCGGCCTCCTCCATCGCGCGCTTCCAGCCCTCGACGTGGTCGGAGACCGGGTCACCGACGGACGGCGTCTCCGCCGTACCGCCCATACAGGCGACGTAGTCGTAGCCGTGCTCCAGCAGATGGCGGACCGCGAGCTGCGCGCCGCCGAGGTCGTCCGTGACGACGGCGACGTCGTCGATGGCCTCGGGGCGTTCGTGGAGCAGCACCACCCGGGCGTCCCAGGCGTCGATCTCCGCGGCGGCCAGGTCGTTCAGCGCGTGGCTGACCAGGATGAGCCCGGAGACCCGCATCCCGAGGAAGGCGCGCAGATAGTGGACCTCGCGCTCGCCGACGTAGTCGGTGTTGCCGACGAGGACCATCTTCCCGCGCTCGGAGGCGGCCTGTTCGACCGCGTGCGCCATCTCCCCGAAGAAGGGCTGGCGCGCGTCCGGGATGATCAGGCCTATGAGATCCGTCCGGCGCGAGGCCATGGCCTGGGCGACCCGGTCCGGCCGGTACCCCAGCTCCTTGATCGCGGCGAGGACACGCTCGCGCGTGGCCGGGGCGACCGGCCGGGGTCCGTTGTTGATGACATAGCTGACGACGGCAGTGGAGGTCCCTGCCAGCCGCGCCACATCATCCCTAGTCACCTTGGCCACGCGCGGAGTCTACGCGGATGGACCGGCTCTGGGCAGGGCGTGCAGGAGCTTGCCTGTGCGCTGCCCGAGAGCCGTCCCGGCGCCCTAGGCGTCCGCCCTGACCTCGACACCGTCCAGGACGGCCGTCTCGTCCGCATCCTCCGCCTTTGGCCTGTCGGCCTTGGCCCGCGCCTCCTCGGAGGTGCGGTCGCCCTTCTCGGGCGTAACGAATCGATAACCCACGTTCCGGACGGTCCCGATCAGCGACTCGTGCTCGGGGCCGAGCTTGGCGCGCAGGCGTCGTACGTGCACGTCCACGGTCCGGGTGCCACCGAAGTAGTCGTAGCCCCAGACCTCCTGCAGCAGCTGCGCGCGCGTGAAGACGCGGCCCGGGTGCTGCGCGAGGTATTTCAGGAGCTCGAACTCCTTGAAGGTCAGATCGAGGACCCGCCCCTTGAGCTTGGCGGAGTAGGTCGCCTCGTCGACGGACAGGTCGCCGTTGCGGATCTCCATGGGGGAGTCGTCGTTGACGATCTGCTGCTTGCCCATGGCCAGGCGCAGCCGCGCCTCGACCTCGGCCGGGCCCGCGGTGTCGAGCAGGACGTCGTCGATGCCCCAGTCGGCGGTGACGGCGGCGAGACCGCCCTCGGTGACGACGAGGATGAGCGGGCAGCCGGGCCCGGTGGAGCGCAGCAGCTGGCACAGGCTGCGGACCTGCGGCAGATCGCGGCGGCCGTCGATCAGGATGACGTCGGCGCCGGGGGTGTCGACGAGCGCGGGGCCTTCGGCGGGAGCCACTCGCACGTTGTGCAGGAGCAGGCCGAGAGCCGGGAGCACCTCCGTCGACGGCTGGAGGGCGTTGGTCAGGAGCAGCAGAGAACTCATACGTCTGGTTCCTCCTCGGTCCCTGCGAGGACGTGGGCGGTACGGCACTGCTCTGCGCTCCCGAGGCGCCCCGTACACCCGCGGTTTCCCGCGTCGTATACAACGCTTCCGAAAGCACAAAAGGACCCGGGGGCTTCGCTGCCCGAGTCCTCTGCCCAGCAGAATAGCCCACATGAGGACTGGTCCGGCAGGTCATGTGGCGCGTTCGACGGCTGTTCCGAACTCTGAGACGAGCAGACGCACCCCTATACGGACGTATCTGCACACGGAAGACGGAGTGCCGATCGATTCCGTATACGAACCGGGTGCGCTCGTATACGACACCGGGACTCCATCCTCCGGTGACCTGGTGTTCGTGGTCGCGCACGGTTTCACGGGCGACGTGGACCGCCCGCACGTGCGCCGGGTGGCGACGGCGTTCGCGCAGTACGGGGCCGTGGTCACGTTCTCCTTCCGCGGGCACGGGCGCTCCGGCGGCCGCTCGACGGTGGGCGACCGGGAGGTGCTCGACCTGGCGGCGGCGGTGGCGTGGGCGCGCGAACTCGGGCACACGCGCGTGGCGACGATCGGCTTCTCCATGGGCGGCTCGGTGGTGCTGCGGCACGGCGCGCTGTACGGCGCCGAGGGCCTTTCCGGGCTATCCGGCCTTTCCGGGCTGTCCGAGCTCTCGGGGCGCGCGGGGCGCACCGAAGCGCGGTCGGACGCGGTGGTTTCGGTCAGTGCCCCCGCCCGCTGGTACTACCGCGGTACGGCCCCTATGCGACGGGTCCACTGGCTGGTAACCCGCCGCGAGGGCCGGCTGCTGACCCGCTACGGCCTGCGGACGCGCATCCACCACCGCGGGTGGGACCCGGTCCCGCTCTCCCCGGTGGAGTCGGTGCCGAGGATCGCGCCGACCCCGTTGCTGATCGTGCACGGCGACCGCGACGGCTACTTCCCGGTCGATCATCCCCGGATGCTGGCGGAGGCGGCCGGCGACCACGGCGAACTCTGGCTGGAGCCGGGCATGGGCCACGCGGAGCACGCGGCGGCGGACGAGTTGCTGGACCGGATCGGGCGCTGGGCGGTCGGCCGGGCGGGCTAGCCTGGCCCCTGTCGACAGCCGTCGGCAGCCGAAGGAACAGAGGAACGGGATGGCAAAGGTCACGGTGCGCTACTGGGCCGCCGCGAAGGCCGCGGCCGGGGTCGCCGAGGAGGCGTACGACGCGGCCACGCTCGCCGACGCGCTCGCCGCGGTGCGCGAGCGACACCCCGGGGAACTGGCGGTCGTCCTGCGGCGATGCTCCTTCCTCGTCGACGGTGACCCCGTGGGCACCCGCGAGCATGAGACGGTACGGCTGGCCGACGGCGGCACGGTCGAGGTGCTCCCGCCGTTCGCAGGAGGGTGACGATGACCGACCAGCCGTATCAGGGCGGGTACGACGGCCATGACGGCCACGACGGCTACGACCCGTACGGGCAGGGCCGACAGCAGCAGGCGCAGGGCTGGCAGGGTTACGAGGATCCGCAGGCCGGCGCCCAGCAGTACACGCAGCAGTGGCAGGGGCAGACCTGGGAGACGCAGGTCCAGGCACCGGTGTCGGCGGCGGAGACGGCGTATCTGCCGCAGCAGGGGTACGACCAGGACGGGTACGGGCAGCAGGGGCAGCAGGGGCAGCAGGGGCACCAGAGCCAGCAGGGCTACCAGGGCCACCACGGGTACGACCAGCACCAGCTCCAGCACCAGCAGCCGCCCCAGGGGCAGCAGGGGTACGAGCCGTACGCGGCCGAGCCCTACGCGCCGCCCGCCCCGGCCGTGCCGGAGTCGGCCGGCTGGACCCCGCCTCCGGTCCCCGCCCCCGAGGCGCCCTCGACGCCCGAGGCCCCCGACGCCACCGCCTACGGCCCCGCCACCCTCGGCGGCAACGCCCGCGTCACCGACGCGCAGCGGGCGCGTCTGGAAGGCCGTTCGCCGATCATCGAGCCCGGAATGCAGCCGGCGGCGCTGACGGCGCTCCTCGGGCTGCTGCTGTCGGGCGCGGCGGCGATCGGCGAGTACGCGCTCCTCGTCCCGCTGGTCCTCCTCCAGGCGGTCACCGCGGCCGGCTGGTTCCGGCTGAACGGCATGTGGCCCGCCCGCCAGGGCATCGCGCTGGCCTTCGCGGGCGCGCTGACGGCGGACGTGGCCCTGCTCGTGGCGGACCGGGCCCCCTCGGCGATCCTCGGCACGCTGGGCGTCTGGGTCCTGCTCTCCCTGGTCCTCCAGCTCCGCTCTCACGCGGACCCCGACGAGCGCATGTATGGCCTGATGGCGACGGTGGCCTCGGCGGCGCTGTCCATCGTGGCGGCCGGCCACCTCGCGGCGGAGGCCGACGCGGTGACCGTGGGAGCGGCGGCGGTGGCGGTGGGCGTACTGGCCCGTGCCCTTCCCCTCCCCACCCCCGCCTCGGTGATCGTCTCCCTCCTCGCCGCGGCGGGCGCGGGCATCGCGGTCGGGGCCATGACGGGTGTCGGCGCCGAGGGCGCCCTGCTGGGCGCGGCGGCGGGCGGCTGCGCCCTGATCGGCCACCGCGTGGCGAGCTACGACTACCCGTCGAAGTTCGTCCACTTCACCGCGGGAGTGGCGTTGCCCCTGGCGGCGGCGGCCCCGGCGGTCTATGTGCTGGGACGGACGCTGGGGTAGTCCGAGGGGCCGCCCGTCCCTGTCACAGGTGATCGACAATTCGGCGGCCCCCCTCACCGGCGGGGTTACCTTTGCCCGTGGGCGGCCACCCGGGTCGTCGGGACCGCCTAGGTGGGGGAACACCGGACATGCGCGCACTGCGGATCACTCTGATCGTCGTCATCATCCTCGGCGGCCTCTTCGTGCTCGCCGACCGCCTCGCCGTGGGCTTCGCCGAGGACGAGGCCGCCGAGAAGCTGAAGACCACGGAGAACCTCGCCGCGACGCCGGACGTGTCCATCAAGGGCTTCCCCTTCCTCACCCAGGTCGTCGGCGGCGAGCTGGACGACGTCGAGGTCGGCATAGAGGACTACGAGGCCACGACGGGCACCGACGGCGAGACCATCCGCATCGACGGTCTCAAGGCCCACATGAAGGGCGTCCAGTTCTCCGGCGACTACAGCTCCGCGACCGCGGCCAGCGCGAACGGCACCGCGAGCATCTCCTACGACGAGTTGCTCAAGGCCGCCAAGTCCGAACCGCGGGAGATCCTCCCCGGGGTGACCGCCGAGGTCGTCGGCCTCTCCGACGGCGGCAACGGCAAGATCAAGGTGGACATCGAGGTCGAGGCCGCGGGCATCACGCAGACCTACCCCGTGATCAGCACGGTCACCGCCGAGGGCGACACCGTGCAGGTGCACGCCGACAACCTGCCCAACCTGGTCGTCGAGGTGGCGGAGGGCGAGGTCCGCTCGATCACCGACTTCGAGCAGCGGATCGACGGCCTGCCCGGCGGTATCCAGCTGGACAAGGTCGAGGCGGCGAAGGACGGCGTGGAGATCACGGTGAAGGGTTCGAACGTCCGGCTCGCGGGGTAATACGGCCGTTGGTGAACCCCCGGTGTCCACAACGCGAGACGCCGCCGTCCGTACCGTAGCCGTGACGACGGACACACCCACCCGGAAGCCGTGCGGGACGGGCTTCGGAGCCCCACTCATCCCGCATTCCGGACGATCGTGTCTCAATATACGACACACCGGTGACACGCGCGCCTGTCCCTCCCTACGATCGCAACCATGAAGCGACAGGCGGATCTCACGAAGCGGCGGGCAGTAGACCTGTGCCGCGTCGCCGCCATGCTCTGTCGCCCCTTCTGAGCGAAGAGCACCGACTCCTCGCATTCCCCGCCGCCCTGCCCTGGGCATCCGTGCGCCGCCGCACCCGGACCGAGCGCACCCCTCTCACTCGCACGCCCCGCCGCAACTGCCCCGGAGGAGAAGAAGCATGAGCCGCAGCGACGTCCTGGTCGACGCCGACTGGCTCCAGGAGCACCTGGACGACAGCAACATCGCGATCGTGGAGGTGGACGAGGACACGTCCGCCTACGAGAAGAACCACATCAAGAACGCGATCCGCATCGACTGGACCAAGGACCTGCAGGACCCGGTCCGCCGCGACTTCATCGACCAGGAGGGCTTCGAGAAGCTCCTGTCGAAGAAGGGCATCGCCAACGACACGCTGGTGATCCTCTACGGCGGCAACAACAACTGGTTCGCGTCCTACGCCTACTGGTACTTCAAGCTGTACGGCCACGAGAACGTCAAGCTCCTCGACGGCGGCCGCAAGAAGTGGGAGCTGGACGCCCGCGAGCTGGTCGGCGGCGACGAGGTGCCCGATCGCGCGGCGACCGAGTACAAGGCCAAGGCCCAGGACACCTCCATCCGCGCCTTCCGCGACGACGTGGTGGCGGCCATCGGTTCGAAGAACCTGGTCGACGTCCGTTCCCCCGACGAGTTCTCCGGCAAGCTGCTCGCCCCGGCCCACCTGCCGCAGGAGCAGTCGCAGCGTCCGGGCCACGTCCCGAGCGCCCGCAACATCCCGTGGTCGAAGAACGCCAACGACGACGGCACCTTCAAGTCGGACGACGAGCTCAAGGAGCTCTACGCCGAGGAGCAGGTGGACCTGGCCAAGGACACCATCGCCTACTGCCGCATCGGTGAGCGCTCCGCGCTGACCTGGTTCGTGCTGCACGAGCTGCTCGGCGTGGAGAACGTCAAGAACTACGACGGTTCCTGGACCGAGTACGGCTCCCTCGTCGGCGTGCCGATCGAGCTCGGCGCCAACAAGTAAGCCCCGACCTCCCCAACCCCTCAGGAGATTCACATGTGCGGAGCGAAGGCCGGTGGCCCCGACGCCTCGACGATCAAGCCCGGTGAGACCACGATCCAGGGCCAGGTGACCCGCGACGGCGAGCCGGTGACGGGCTACGTCCGTCTGCTGGACTCGACCGGCGAGTTCACCGCGGAGGTCCCGACCTCCGCCACGGGTCAGTTCCGGTTCTACGCGGCCGAGGGCACGTGGACCGTGCGCGCGCTGGTTCCCGGCGGCACCGCCGACCGTACCGTCGTCGCCCAGCAGGGCGGCCTGGCGGAGGTCGCCATCGCGGTCTGATCCACCGCATCGAACGGCCGAAGGGCCGCACCCACGGGTTGGACGCCAGGGTGCGGCCCTTCCGGCTGTCCGGCCCCGGGCCCTAAGCCTGCCGCGGACCTACTCTGGACGTATGTACGCACGGCGACGCCACACGTACTTCGCGCTGATGGGGACGTGCCTGACGCTCTTCGTCCTGGCGTGGGGCGTGGTGCGCCTGTGGTCGGTCCCGGTCGCGGTCGGCATGTGCCTCGTGGCGATGGTCATCCCGCCGCTTGCCGCGATGATCGCCAACCGCCGCGGCCCCGACGACCGCTGGTGGGACGACCCCTCCGGCGACCCCAAGTCGGACGAGTGGTGGGACGAACTGGACGGCAAGAAGCGCCCGCGTCAGTAGACGAGCGCCTGCGTCTCGTCCCCTAGCGCCTCCTGTACGAAGACCTGCGCGCCGGCGATGCGTACGCCCTCGATGACGTCCTTCTCCGTGATGTCCCGGCGGGCCGCGCACTGGGTGCACAGGGTCAGCTTTCCGCCCGCGAGGACCGAGTCGATCAGGTCGGGGAGCGGGGCCGCGTGCGGGAGTTCGAACTCGGCGGCCCGGCCCGGGAGGGCGAACCACGCGGACTCCCCGGTCAGCCACACCGAGACCTCGACGCCACTGGCCACGGCCACCGCCGCCACCGTGAACGCCTGCGAGCACCGCTCAGGGGCGTCCGCCCCGGCCGTCACCTTGATCACGAGCTTCTTCGCCATGGCCGAATCGTAATCAACACCCTTACAACCCAGGGCTTTGGCCATGGGTCTCCTGTGAGGCGCGCATACGGAATGGGCGCTTCATGTTCTGTGGGGGGACGTGTTGGAAACTCCAGAAGTACCCGAAGTGTCAGAGGCGGCTGACCCCCGGCCACGCGCCCGCCGCCGCGGGCGTACCGCCCTGCTCATCGGTGGCGCCGCCGTGCTCGGCCTCGTGGCCGGCACCTGCGCCGGCTATCTCGTCCAGGCCGACCGCGAGCCGACGAAGCTGCCCTCGCTGTCGCAGCCGGAGCTGAAGCGGTCCGAGGGCAAGGCGCCCGAGCCGCTGTCCGCCGCGCGCGACCGCCAGGTCAGGACCGAGGGCGATCTGCGCAAGCTGCTGCTGAAGAAGCCGGCCGGGGCGCGGGAGACCGAGTGGTTCACGGGCTACGACGGCTGGATGGAACTGGCCGACTACGCCGACACCTTCGAGAAGCCGGGATCGGCCTTCGCCGACCTGGCCACCGACTTCCGCCGCGCGGCCGTCACCAGCTGGCGGACCGACGCGTACACCGTCGAGATCCGGCTGATCCAGTACCGGCAGGAGGAGTCGACGGCCGCCGCGGACGCCGTCGAGCAGGCCCAGTTCTGGGCGACCTTCGACGGCGACAGCTGGGACAGCCCTTGGTCCGAAGGCGACAGGAACACCAAGAGCTGGACCGTCCCCGGCACCGAGGACGGCATGGCCTACGTCCACACCGTCCCGGAGACCGAACCGGGTTATGAGCCGCTGTACCACGCGGAGGCGCACGCCTGGCGCGGGGACATCGCGGTCGAGATCTGGGTCAGCGGCAGTGACCAGATCAGCAAGAAGACGGTCCTGGGGCTGGCCGAGCGGCAGATGGAGCGGCTGTGAGCGAGATCGAGAAGCCTGGCGGGGCCATGAACCCCGGCGCGGTCGAGAGTTCGCCGGGGGCGGAGAGCCGGATCGAGGTCGAGGGTTCGGCGGTGGCCGAGCACCCGGCTGCGGCCGAGACCCCCGACGTGCCGGGCGCCCCCGGCAAGAAGACCCTGCGCCTCGGTCGTATCGCCGCCGTCGCCGGAGCCGTGCTGCTGGCCGGGGCCGTCGTCGTCGGGGTCGGGTACACCGTGGTGACCGTGCGGGACGCCGATCGGGACGCGGGCGCGCCCCGGTGGAAGTTCCCGGCGGGCGAGTCCGCCGAGGAGACAGAGGCGGCGGCCCCCTCCGGGCTCGCCGGGCAGCTCGTGCCGTACGGCACCTACGGCTGGACCCGGGGCCCCGACTTCGGCGAGCTCGGCTCCGACGTCTCGCTCACCGGCGCCCAGGCCACCGCCCTGCGCAAGGAGTCGCTGCGCGAGCTGCCGCGCACCCAGCGCCGCGAGGTGGAGAAGCACATCGACAAGGCGGAACTCACCGGCCTCGCGATGCGCAGCTTCGTGAACACGGAGGCCGGCAACGCCGTCACCGTCGGCGTCGTGCTGTCGCAGATGGAGAACCGGACGACCGTCCGGAACCTGTCCACGCTCCAGAACGAGCTCTTCGACTCCCTGGACGTCTTCCGCGACGGCCCCAAGATCAAGGGCTACAAGAACGCCCGCTGCTTCCTGTCGCCGAAGGACGAGGACACGGACCTGGACTACCTGTCCTGCTCCGCGCACCAGGGCGACGTCCTGGTCACCGTCACCGCGGACGGAGTCGGTCCGCTCGAAACCGAAGAGGTCGCGACGCTGTTCCGCGTCCAGCTCGACCGCATCGCCGAGCCGGGAGAGGCCGTATGACGACCATCGACGAACAACTGCCGCCGGCGGAAGTCGTGGAGGTCACGGACGTCGAGGAGACGCCCGCCGCCCCCGTGAAGGACCGCCGGGTCCTGCGGGCCGTACTGCGCTGGACCGCCGCCGTCACCGTCTTCGCGGCCGTCGGCGCGGCCTCGGCGTACGGCGTCACGCGGCTGGAGCGGACCGACGTACCGGGGCTCGCGACCGCCTCGGACGGGCGGTGGGACTACCCGACGCTCACCCGGCCGCCGCTGCCCTCCGGCAGCCCGGGCCCGTTCGCCGAGGACAACCCGGCCGGCACCCACCACGCGGACCTGCGCGCCCTGGTCCTGCCCGCGCCCGAGGGCGCCACCGAGGACAAGGCGCTGCGCGGCGACGACGGCTGGCTGGCGACGAAGGACTTCCTGGCGCAGTTCCCCGAGAAGACCCACCGCGAGGAGCTGGGCCAGAAGCTCGTCGACTCCGGCCTGCGGCACATCGCCGCCCGCGGCTGGACCACCGACGACGGCACCAGCACCCGGGTCTACCTGCTGCGCTTCGGCACCGCGGAGGTCGTGGACGAGCTCACCTCCGTCGACCTGACCCCGTACGGGGGACCGTCCTACCGCGTCCGCGGCGACAGCGTCTCCGAGTTCGACCTGGGCTTCGCGGAGATCAAGGCGGTCCCGGAGACCACGCGGTACGCCTACGCGGAGGCCAAGCCGTACGGCGCCCAGCAGGTGCGGCAGGCGTACGTGACCGCGGGTGACGTGCTCGCGGTCGTCTTCCAGTCCCGCAAGGGCAAGGCGCTCACCGTCCCCTTCCGGCAGACCGTCACGCTGCAGAGCCAGCTGCTCGGCTGACCTCGTCAAGTGGGCCGGGCCCCGGCCGCGTAAGCTGGGGCCCGGCCCTGTGCCATCGCCCGTACGCTCACCAAGGAGCAACCCGTGATCCTCTTCTTCGAGATTCTGCTGGTCCTGGTCGCGGTAGGTGTCCTCGCCTTCGCCGGCCTGACCGTGAAGAAGCTGTACCAGGGCCAGCGCTGACCCACGTCTAGGAACTGCCTCTCATGATCGAGATCCCGTCCGACCTCCACAAGGACCTCGTCCCGCTCGCCTTCCTGCTCGGCAACTGGGCGGGCGCGGGCGTGCACGACTTCCCCGGCTCCGAGAAGTGCAACTTCGGCCAGGAGGTCAGCTTCACCCACGACGGCCGGGACTTCCTGGAGTACCAGTCCCACACCTGGGTGCTGGACAACGACGGAAACAAGGTCCGGCCGCTGGAGTCCGAGCACGGCTTCTGGCGCATCGACGCCGACCGCAAGGTCGAGGTGACGATGGTCCGCGACGACGGTGTCGTGGAGATCTGGTACGGCGAGATGGCCGCCAAGAAGCCGCAGATCGACCTGGTCACCGACGCCGTGGCCCGTACGGCCGCCTCCGGCCCCTACACCGGCGGCAAGCGCCTGTACGGCTACGTCAAGAGCGACCTCATGTGGGTCGGCGAGAAGCAGACCCCCGAGGTCGAGCTGCGCCCCTACATGTCCGCGCACCTGAAGAAGGTCGTCACCCCGGAGGACGTCGAGCGCTGGGCCAAGGCCCTGCCCGACGATATGCCGGACGACGGGATCGCCTTCTTCAAGTAGGTCTTCCTACGAGTAGGCCTAGACTCGTCGGTGTGGTGAGCACCGACTGGAAGAGCGACCTCAGGCAGCGCGGCTACCGGCTGACGCCGCAGCGGCAACTCGTGCTCGAAGCCGTGGACACCCTTGAGCACGCGACCCCCGACGACATCCTCGTGGAAGTGAGGAAGACGGCGTCGGGGGTCAACATTTCGACGGTGTACCGGACCCTGGAGCTCCTGGAGGAGCTCGGTCTGGTGAGCCACGCCCATCTGGGGCACGGCGCTCCGACGTACCACCTCGCCGACCGGCACCACCACATCCATCTGGTCTGCCGCGACTGCACGAACGTGATCGAGGCGGATGTGTCGGTGGCCACCGAGTTCATCGCCAAACTGCGCGACACCTTCGGCTTCGAGACCGATATGAAGCACTTCGCGATCTTCGGCCGGTGCAAGGACTGCGCACAGGACGGCGGCTCGCTGAAGAATTCAACTACCGAGTCGTAGGCTTGCGTCCATGAAGAGCCCTCTGCTGACCCTGCCCGGCGCCGTCCCCGCCGAAGGTGTGGACGAAGGCGTCGCCGCCCACTACGGCGATCTGTTCCGCGAGCAGCGCGCGCTCGCCGACGGCGCCGGTTTCGTCGACCTCTCGCATCGCGGGGTCGTCACCGTGACCGGCCAGGACCGGCTGAGCTGGCTGCATCTGCTGCTCACCCAGCACGTCAGCGAGCTGCCCGTGGGCGAGGCCACGGAGGCGCTGGTCCTCTCCGCGCACGGCCACATCGAGCACGCGCTGTATCTCGTCGACGACGGCGCCACGGTCTGGGCCCATGTCGAGCCCGGCACCCAGGAGGCGCTGATCGCGTACCTGGAGTCGATGAAGTTCTTCTACCGGGTCGAGGTCGCGGACCGGACCGCCGACTACGCCGTCGTCCACCTGCCCGCCGGGTCCATCGCGGAGGTCCCGGACGGGGCCGTCGTACGCGAGACGGCGTACGGCCGTGATCTCTTCCTCCCGCGTGCGGAGCTGGAGGCGTACGCCGAGAAGGCCGGCCCGGCCGCCGGGCTGCTCGCCTACGAGGCGCTGCGCGTCGAGCACCACCGGCCGCGGCTCGGTTTCGAGACCGACCACCGGACCATCCCGCACGAGCTGGGCTGGATCGGTACGGCCGTGCATCTGCAGAAGGGCTGCTACCGGGGCCAGGAGACGGTGGCCCGCGTCCAGAACCTCGGCAAGCCGCCGCGGCGGCTGGTCTTCCTCCACCTCGACGGCAGCGAGGTCCACCTCCCCGTCGCCGGCACGGAGCTGCGGCTCGCGGAGGAGGGGCCCGACGGCCGGAAGATCGGGTTCATCACGACGTCGGTACGCCACCACGAGCTGGGGCCGGTGGCCCTGGCCCTGGTGAAGCGGAACGTGCCGACGGACGCGCCGCTGGTGGCGGGGGAGACGGCGGCGGCCCAGGAAGTCGTCGTAGAGCCGTAGAGGTCGCCGTAGGGCCAGGGAGCCCTACATTTCGAGCAGCACGGTGAACGGGCCGTCGTTCGTGAGCGAGACGCGCATCTTGGCTCCGAAGCGGCCCGTCGCCACGGTCGCGCCGAGGGCACGCAGCTGGGCGACGACCTCCTCGACCAGCGGCTCGGCGACATCGCCGGGGGCGGCCGCGTTCCAGGTGGGGCGGCGGCCCTTGCGGGCGTCGCCGTAGAGCGTGAACTGGCTGATGACGAGGAGCGGGGCGTCGATGTCGCTGCACGACCTCTCGTCCTCCAGCATGCGGATCGACCAGAGCTTGCGGGCGAGTTGGGCCGCCTTCTCCTTCGTGTCCTCATGGGTCACGCCGACCAGGACGCACAGCCCTTCGCCGACGATCTCTCCGACGGTCTCGCCGTCCACGACGACGCTCGCGCCGTCCACTCTCTGCACCACTGCACGCATGAGCCCATGATGCCGTGCGGCCGGAAGTGCTGTGCGAGGGGCTATTTTTTGCTCCTTAACCCCCCATCTGGGGCCGATCGGGGGCACTCGGTCACATAGCGGCCACTTGGGGTGGCACGATGCTTTCCACACGCCGGTCGAGGGGACGGTAGAGGCACATGAGCACACCGAGTACCGGGCAGCCGCCTGGGGCTGTCTCGTTGACCCGCCCGGGCGGGCTGAGTCAGCTCCGGCCGCCCGCACAACGGCTGCCGGTCGAACCGCCTGAGCACGCTCTGACGGTGCTGAGCCTGCCGGAGCTGCGGACGCTGCGGCGGGACGCGCAGCGCGACGAGGCGGACCTGAGCTATGTGCGGCGGCTGCTGCAGGGGCGGATCGACATCCTGCGGGCGGAGTTGGCCCGGCGGTCGCCGGTCGGGGCGGCGTCGGTGGTGGAGCGGCTGCCGGAGATCCTGCGGGACGCTCCGGCGCGGCACCGTTCCTCGGCCCGGCACGTCACGCTGGGGACGCCGCACAGCGAGGAGTACCGGCTGCTGGCGGCGGAGATGCTGGCGGAGGTGGAGCTGTCGGACCTGGGCGCGCGGACGGACGGTGAACTGACCGAGGCGATGGCCCGCCTGGTCCGCTACGAGCAGCAGGTCTCCCTGCGCCGTCAGCGCCTGCAGCACACGACCGACGACTGCAGCGCGGAGATCGCCCGCCGGTACCGGGAGGGCGAGGCCCAGGTGGACGACTTGCTGGTGTGACGCTGGTGGCAGGCGCGGGGCCGGTCAATTCCGCCTCTCCGGCGTTCGGAGCGGGGGTCCAGGGGGCAGAGCCCCCTGGAGGACGGGACGAGGACGGGCAGGGGCGGCGGGGGCGGCGGGGGCGAGGAAATCCCCGCGACACCCCCGACGGCCCGCGCCTACCGTGAGTTCATGACCCGTGCCGCTGACATCGACGTCCGACCGATCACCGAGGCCGAGCAGCCGGACTGGCATCGCGCCGTGAACACCGGGTTCCTGCGGGAGCCCACGCTCAGCGAGGAGCAACTGGCCGCACGGGAGCCCTGGTTCGTCCCCGGCCGCGTGCTCGGCGCCTTCGACGGCGGCCGTTGCGTCGCCACCTTCCGCTCCTTCGACCAGCGGCTCACCACCGTCGGCGGCGCCGACGTCCCCGCCGACGCGATCACCAACGTCACCGTCTCCCCGACCCACCGCCGCCGAGGCCTCCTCAGCCGCATGATGGAGCGCGACCTGACCGCCGCCAAGGAGCGCGGAGCCGTCGTCGCGACCCTCATCGCCGCCGAGTACCCGATCTACGGCCGCTACGGCTTCGGCCCCGCCACCACCATGGCCGAGTGGACGATCGACGTGCCCCGCACCGGCCTCGACCCGCGCTGGTCCGGCCCCGAGGACGGCGGCCGGATCGACCTCGTCGACGCCCCGGACGTCCGCAAGCTCGGCCCCGAACTGCACGAGCGGCTGCGCCGCAGCCAGCCCGGGGCGGTGAGCCGCGACGACGTGTGGTGGCAGCTCACCACCGGCGCCGTCCTGTTCTTCCACAGCTTCACCGAGCCCCACTACGCCGTGTACCGCTCGCGGACCGGCGAGGTCGAGGGCATGGTCGCGTACACCGCGGACGACCACTGGGGCGACGGCAAGCAGCCGCTCAACACGGCGAAGGTGAAGTGGCTGATCGGCGTCACCCCGGCCGCCGAGCGCGCCCTGTGGCGCTATCTGTGCTCGATCGACTGGATCACCACGGTCAGGACCGGCTGGCGGGCCCCCGACGATCTGCTGCCGCACTTCCTGCCCGATCCGCGCGCCGCCCGTCTCACCACCCAGGCCGACTGGCTGTGGGTGCGGATCCTCGATGTCGTACGGGCCCTGGAGGCGCGTACCTACGCGGGCGCGGGGACGCTGGTGCTCGACGTCGTGGACGGCGGCGGCCGGTACCGGGTGGAGGCGGACGCCACCGGCGCCGGGGCCTGTACGCCCACCGGCGACCGCGCCGACCTCGCGCTCAGCCTCTCCGACCTCGCCACGCTCTGGCTCGGCGACGAGTCCGCCGTACGGCTCGCCGCGCTCGGCCGGGTGCGGGAAGAACGAGCGGGCGCCGCCCGGGTGGCCGACGCCCTGCTGCGTACGTCCAGGCGGCCTTGGTGCCCGGACCTGTTCTGAGCCCCTTCCCCCCGACGACAGGCCTTGTCCTCCGTACTCATCCGTAGCGTGCTCTTCAGTTGTGGTTGTGGTTGTTGTGCGGTGGTGCTGACCGAACCGGGCTCCCGGCTCCCCTCCGGAAGGGAGCCCGGCTCAGCCGTATCCTGTGGTGCGATCGCCAACCCCCTGAAAGTTTGACCATGTTGCGCAAGTTGGCGACCAACTTCACTGTACTTATCACCGCGTAGATGCGTCTCATAACCACCTTTCAGTGAACTGCTCAAAGATGGCGGGAAGTTGTACTGTTTGGCCGTGGACCCGAAACACGCCTCCGTCAATGGACGGAAGCGGCCACAGACGTCACATCGAGACGTGGCCGACGCGCTGCGCGCCCGGATCAGGTCCGGCGAATTGCAGCCCGGCCAGCGCATGCCCACCCAGGCGAGGCTCGCCGACGAGTTCGGGGTGGAGCGAGGGGCCGTACGGCAGGCGCTGCGCATCCTGCAGTCCGAGAACCTGCTCACCAATGTCTCCAAGGGCAGCCCCGCCACCGTCGCGCTCGACCTCGGCAGGGCGCTGACCGGCCCCGGAGCCCCGCCGCTGCCCACCATGGTGGCCCTCGCGCCCCGCATAGGGGCCGCCTTCGCCGCCCCGCACGTCGAGATCGACGCCCTCTGCCTGACCGCGATCTCGCTCACCCTCGCCATCGGCGAGCCGCTGCGCCGGATCCACGCGGGACAGCTGAAACCGGCCAAGGTCGACGTCCGCATCCTGCTGCCGAGCCGCCATATCGACCTCGCCTTCCCGGCCCCCGTGGACGCCGCGGCCGCGGGCCGGCTGCGCCGCCACTGGCTGGCCCAGCGCAATGCCCAGGGCCAGGTGCTCCAGCACAATCTGCTGGCCCTGCGGGCGACGCACGGGATAGATGTGCGGGTCACTTTTCGCGCGCTGCCCTTCACCCCGCCGGTCAAGCTGTACCTGCTCAACGGCGCGGAGGCGCTCTTCGCGTACTACACGGTGCAGCGCCGCGAGGAGGAGGTCGACCACGAGTTCCTGGAGATGTACGACGCGGAGGGCACCCAGTCGATGCTGTTCGCCTTCGAGCAGGGCACCGGGATGCGCGACACCACCTTCGTGGAGCAGTCCAACCTGTGGTTCAACTCACTGTGGGAGACGATCAGTTCCGAGCTGGAGCTCACTAGCTGATCGCGGGGCCCGAGAGCAGCAGGGCCAGCACCACGGCGCCTACGGAGCTGACGGCCGGGCTCTTGGCCTTGATGCCGATGGTGAGGAGCAGCACGCCGATGATGCCGGTGGTGCCGTACTTGACTTCGATAGCCTGTTCGATACCGACGACCAGTATCGCGGCCAGGAGGGCGATGACCTGCATGACGTTTCCCCCTTGAAGTAAAGCTTCCGCCAACTCAACCAAGTTGGTGCCAACTATGCTTATGTTGTCCCCACTTGGTTACTACTCATAAACAAGTTGCCGACAACTCCCGGTAGATGGAGTGGAGTTGTAGCGTTTGGTCGTGACCCAGGAGAACGTGGCAGTGAACGGCAGCAGAAGGCTCTCCCCCCAGGAGATCGCCGACATCCTGCGGGAACGGATCCGTGCCGGAGAGCTCAAGGCGGGCGACCGCCTGCCCACGCAGGCCGAACTCGCCGACGAGTTCGGAGTCGAGCGCGGCACCGTCCGCCAGGCCCTGCGCGCCCTCCAGGAGGACGGCCTCCTCACCAACGTCAGCAAGGGCAGCCCCCCACGCATCGCCGTCCCGGCCCCGTCCCACGGCGAGCCCCAGCCGACGATGGTCGGCCTGGCCCCACGACTGGTGGAGGCGTTCGCGGCCCGGCATGTTCGCGTGGACGTCGTCTGTCACTCCGCCGAGACCCTGATGCTGGCCCTCGGCGACCCCCTGCGCCGCATCCACGAGGGCACCCTCCGCCCGGAGTCGATCGACGTCCGCATCCTGCTGCCGTCGAGGGACATCACGCTCGCCTTCCCCGTCCTGATCGAGGGGGACGCGGACGACGACTCCCTGCACCGCCGCTGGCTGGGCATCCGCAACGCCCAGGCCCAGGTCCTGCGCCACAACCTCCAGGCGGTCCGCGCCACGCACGGCATCGACGTGCATGTGACCTTCCGCGCGCTGCCTTTCACACCGCCGGTGAAGCTGTACCTGCTCAACGACGAAGAGGCCTTGATCGGGTACTACGTGGTCACCGAGCGGGAGGAGGAGTACGAGAGCCGGACCCTGGAGATGTACGACGCGCTGGGCGCCCAGTCCCTGCTCTTCTCCTTCGCCAAGCGGTCCGGCGACCGCGACGAGGCCTTCGTGGGCGAATCCCAGAAGTGGTTCGACGCCCTCTGGGAAACCATCACCACGGACCTGACACTCTCCTAGTGACTTCTGATACTGAACCGGTGGGTGCAGAGACACAGATCGCTCCGGAGGAACTCGAACGGCTACGGGACTTGATCGAGCGCGCCCAAGTGGCGCTGTTCGACTTCGACGGGCCGATCTGCCGGCTGTTCGCGGGGCGGGCGGCGGGCCGGATCGCGAAAGACCTGGTGTCGTGGCTGGAGGGGCAGGGCTTGCGGCATCTGCTGGAGCCGGCGGAAAGGGAGGCTCTGGACCCGCACATCGTCCTGCACGCGGTGAACCGCAGGCGCCCGGGCAGTGACCTGGTCGTGGAGTTGGAGGAACGTCTCACCCAGGAGGAACTGAGAGCCGTTCCCAGCGCGATGCCGACTCCCAACGCCGACCCGCTGATCCGTACCTGGACGGCAAGGGGCACGCGGCTGGCCATCACCACGAACAACTCCCCGCGGACCGTGCGCGCGTACTTGGGCGGCCGGGGTCTGTCCTCGTGCTTCCTGCCCCATGTCTATGGCCGCTCTCACGAGCTTCGCCACCTCAAGCCGAACCCGCACTATCTCAACCGCGCGTTGCTGGGTATGGGCGCCTCCCCGTCGTCCGCTCTGATGATCGGCGACACTCCGTCCGACTACCGAGCGGCACACAGCGCCGGCGTTCCCTTCCTCGGCTACGCGCGTAACGCTGCCAAGGAACACCTGCTTCGGGAGGCGGGCGCCGAGGTCGTGATCAACTCGCTGGACCTGGTTCGGCATGTGATCCTGGGGCGGCTTTGATGCCCCTCGCGGTAAGGACACCTCAACTTACCTTCCAATTGGTCAGGTTGGTCTGAGGTTGGTCTGCCCGGTCCGTCTGATCCCTTAACCAACAGTCCAATCAGACTGAGAAGTTGAGGGGATTGGTTTGGCGGCTGTCGGCAAGCGGTACGGTCGGACCGTGAGTGCAGAGCAGATGGGCGAAGGCGGGAGCAAGGGGTTCCAGCGACTCGCCGATGTGCTGCGCGCGCGCATTGCGGACGGGACGTACCCGGTCACGTCCTACCTGCCGCCCCAGCGGGCGCTCGCGGAGGAGTTCGACGTCTCCCGGGACACGGTGCAGAGGGCGCTCAGGGAGCTGTCCGACGAGGGCTGGATCGAGTCGCGTCAGGGAAGTGGCGTGCGCGTGGTGCGGGCGCCGGAGGACGGAAACGTCACGGCGGGACAGGGTGTGACGCTGGGCCCTCCGATCGCCAAGGCGTTCGAGAAGCCTGAAGTGTCGCTGGACGTCTACACCCTGACGTCGGAGTCGTTGGATCTGCACATGCGGCTTCAGGTCGAGCGCATCCGCCGGAAGGAGATCACGCCCCAGCGCATCGCCCTGCGTGTGCTCCTGCCGCACGAGTCGATGCGACTGCCGTACCCGCGGTCCAAGAACGACCCGGCGGATTCGCGTCCACAGGAACGCCTGCACGAGATAACGCGCCGCCATGTCGCTTCACTGCGCGGCCCGCTGCGTGATCTTCTCAATGAGAAGCTCGTGTCCTCCATCGATGTCGAGGTTCGCCACGCACCCCTGGCCCCGGCGTTCAAGCTGTACCTGCTCAACGGTGTCGAAGCCCTGCACGGCGTCTATGAGGTCGTCGAACGTCCGATCGAGCTGGACGGCGGCGAGGTGATCGAGGCCCTGGACGTCATGGGCCTGGGGGCCACGCTCACACGCCATGTGAAGGACGATGATCCGAACTCGCCCGGGACCGTCTTTGTGGACAGCATGCAGAAGTGGTTCGACTCCGTCTGGGAGTTCCTGTCCGAGTAACGGCGGGAAACTCATGTGAGTGCGCTAATATTCCCCGCACTCGCCTGAGCCAAACGCTCTCTCCCGCGCGTGTAGAGATTGAGAAGAGACCAATCTCGAGCGACCGACTGGCAATGAGTGCCAAACCCACCCGTTCGGCGCACTCAAGCTTGACTCTGGTCGTGGCTGTTACAACCGGCACTTAGGTTACGCAGTACCTTCCTCTCTCGCGCGAGTCATCCGGAGCGGCCGTGGGCTTGTCACCTCGTCCCGGCCCCCGCCCTGGGGTACGCACCCCCGACGTTGTCGAGAAGTTCGTGCGCCTGGCCATGCTGGAGGGCCGAGGCGCCGAGGGCGGCCATCACCGGACCTACACGCACCCCCTGACCCCCGCCGCGGCGCTCGCCCTGGGCTGGGAGGACGGCGCGCCCGTGGTGGTACGAATGCCACGACCCCAAACCCTTCCCGTGCGGGTCAGAACATGGCACGACGACGCGGCGATTCTGAACGCCCTCGCGGATGTGTCCCCTCGGATCCCCAGAAGCCTCTGGCAGCAGCCGGGCGTCACGATCCGCAGCCACGCGGCCGGCCGCCCGCTCGCCGAGTTCTGCGGTGACGGCAAGCCCGTCGACTCCTTGTTGGTCCGGGCGCTGACCGACCAGCTCGCCCGATCGGCTCAGGTGCGCAGGACCGCGCTGCCGCCCCTGCCCGCCGATCGCCCCGCCAACCAGTGGGACGGTCAGGCCTTCCTGCGAGCACTGGCGGAGTCGGTGGACCGCAGGATCATCCAGCCCAATTGGACCGAGTTCGGCGGCCTGTTCGCGGCACTGGGCGTCCCCAGAAGCGCTTTGCTGAGCCTCGCCGCTCGCGTCCCGGCCATGTCACGGCGACCGTACGGACTGCTCCACGGCAATCTGCACCGCGGCAATGTCATCGTCTCCCCCGACGACGACCGGCTCCCCGTGCTCGTCGACTGGGAACTGGCCGGCTACGGCGACCCCCTGTACGACCTGGCCACCCATCTCCACCTCATGCGCTACCCCGGCCATCAGTGGGACGAGGTCGCCGATGCCTGGGAAACGGCCATGCGGGAGGTCCGCCGCGCCGCCGTCAACGGTCTGGCCCGGGATCTGCCGCACCACATCGCCTTCGTGCGGGCTCTGTCCCTCTACCCGGACGTGATGCGGGCGGCGCGAAGGCTCCAGGAGTCGCCCGACCAGCACGCCCTCGGCCAGGCCCGGCGAGACGTGCACCGGGCGCTCGAGGCGGCCGCGGATCCCCTCACGCTCGGAGCCGTTCCGGACGAGCAGGAGATCGAACGGATCCTCTTCCGCTGGGCGCTGGCCAGAACCGAAGGCGGGGGACTGTTCGGCAAGGCCGTCGCCTGGACGCCGGATCCGCGATTCGCCGAGCACCCGGAGCTGCCCCGTACGGCGGTGCACGAAGCCCTCGTCGCCGAGGGAGCGGCACCTGCCGACCGCGTCTTCAAGGGCACCGGACACCTGAACTCCGTCGTACAGGTGCCCGGCGCCGACTTCCCGGTGGTGGTCCGGCGCAAGGTTGCGAACGCCTGCCGGCGGGAGCGGGGATTCCTCAGCGAGCATGTCGTGCTGCGGGCCATCGAGCGCTCGGGGGTGCCGGTAGCGGTCCCGAAGTTCCTGGCGCTGGGCACGAGTTATCAGGGTGAACCTTTCGCCATCCACACCTACGAGGGCCCGCGGGACATGGGCCGGCCGCCGGGTCACCCCGTGCACGGTCTGCTGCCGCACGAGGCAGACCGGCTCGTCGACCAGCTCGGCGCGCTGACCCGGGTGAACTTCCGGGAGATGGACCCCGCCGCGGGCGAGGGCCGCTTCTACACCTGGCTCAGCGAGCAACTGGTGCAACTGGTCGGGGACCTGCCCGAGGAGTCCCGGCGGCTCGCCCGGCTGCTGGGCCTGCCCGACGCCCCGCGCCTCGGCCAGATCCTGGCCCGCCATCAGGTCAGCGAACGCCGGCCCGCCCTGCTGCACGGCGACCTCAACCCGTGGAACCTGGTGCGCCGCACCGACGAACTGGCGCTGACCCTCATCGACTGGGAGATGGCGGTGGTCGGCGATCCCCTCTACGACCTGGTCCGCCATATGCACCTCACACCAACCCGGCCGGAGATCCGGGACCGGATGTTCGAGCGCTGGGCGAAGCGGCTGGATCCGGAGTTCACGGTCGACTGGTGGCGGGACTGGCGGGTCTACCGCTGGATCGAGATCGTGCGCTCGGCCTACATCGACCTGGACCGCCTGGTCACCGGGGCGAGCCTGGACGCGCCCAACGTCCGGCGCGCGATCGACTCGTACGCCATGACCCTGGCCGCCGCCGTGGGCTCGCTCGGCCTGCCCGGCCGTCCGACGGCTCTGGTCCGCGTCCTGACCTGACCGCTCCCTGGCCTGCGTAGGCTCGACCCATGAGTGAGACCGGCCTGCGGGAGCGGAAGAAGCGGCGGATGTACGAGGCCGTGTCGGAGGTGGCGATTCGGCTCTTTCTGGAGAAGGGGTTCGACGCCGTGTCCGTCGCGGAGGTCGCCGCCGCCGCGGAGATCTCCAAGCCGACCCTCTTCCGGTACTTCCCGGCCAAGGAGGACCTCGTCCTGTACCGGATCTCCGATCACGAGGACGAGGCCGCGCGGGTGGTCGGAGAGGCGGAGGGCGCGCCTCTCGACGCGCTGCGGCGGCACTTCCTGGAGGGGCTCGAGCGGTGTGATCCCGTCACCGGGCTCAATGATCATCCTCAGGTGCTCGCCTTTCATCGGCTGCTGTACGGGACTCCCTCCCTCGTCGCCCGAGCCCACATCCACCAGCAGCGGTCCGAGGCCGCGCTCGCCGAGGCGCTGGGCGGCGATCTGGACGCCCGGCTGGCCGCGGGGCAGATCTGCGCGGTGCAGCGGGTCCTCGCCATGGAGAACTGGCGGCGGATCTCCGGTGGGGAGCGGGTGCGGGATGTTCGCGAGGACGCCGTGGCGGCGGCTGAGCGGGCGTTCCGGCTGCTGGCGGCGGGACTGCCGTATCTGACTCGGTAAAAAATTTAACTCGGTTACGAATTTTCGCGTACGCTCGGTGGAATGAGTGCCGCCGACCACGCCCTCCGCCATGCCCTCCGCACCGAGCGAGCCCACCACGACCGCTGCCGCGCCGCCCTCGACGCGATGGTCGCCGGGGCCGATGAGCAGGTCGTCGTGGGTGAGGACGTCTCCGCGTCCGGGGCCGACGCCGAAGTGCTCGGGTACCAGCTGCGCAGCAAGGCGAAGGCGATGCGCGAACTGCCCGAAGGGCCGCTGTTCTTCGGCCGGTTGGACTTCGGCGGCGGTCCGCACCTCGGGCAGAGCTACCACGTGGGCCGGCTGCGGATCACCGAGCACCCCTCCGCCCCGCCGCTCGTCGTCGACTGGCGCGCGCCCGTCGCCCGCGCCTTCTACCAGGCGAGCGCCCGCGATCCGCAGGACGTGGCCGTACGGCGGCGGTTCGGCTGGGCGCCGGGCACCCGGGGCGACTCCGCGGACCTCACCGGCCTGGAGGACGAGCATCTGGAGCGCGGGGAGTCGCAGGTCAGCGAGATCGTCACGCGCGAGATCGAGCGGCCGCGCGTCGGGCCGATGCGGGACATCGCCGCCACGATCCAGCCCGAGCAGGACGATCTCGTCCGCGCCGACCTCGCCGTCTCGGTCTGTGTGCAGGGCGCCCCCGGCACCGGCAAGACAGCGGTGGGCCTGCACCGGGCGGCCTACCTCCTCTACACCCACCCCCAGCGCCTCCAACGCTCCGGCCTGCTGATCCTCGGCCCCAACCGCACCTTCCTCGCCTACATCTCCGAAGTGCTCCCGGCGCTCGGCGAGACGGGCGTACGTCAGTCGACCCTCCTGGAGGAGATCGCCCGTGTGCCGGTCACCGGTGCCGACGAGGAGCGGGCGGCCGTCCTCAAGCACGACGCCCGGATGGCCGAGGTGCTGCGCCGGGCGCTGTACGCGCGGGTGGCCGAGGAGGGGGCCGGGGCGCTGGCGGTGCCGGACGGCTTCTACCGATGGCGGGTCCGCGAGGACGAACTCGCGCGGATCGTCCGGGAGGTACGGGCCGAGGACCTGCCGTACGGCGTGGGCCGGGAGCGGGTGCGGACCCGGGCGGTGGAGGCGCTGCGGCAGCAGGCGGAGCGCCGCAGCGGGCCCCGGCCGAATCTCTGGGTGCGCCGGATGGCGGGGGCGAAGGGCGTGGGGCCGTACGTCGACGCCGTATGGCCGAAGGCGCGTCCCGAGGAGGTGCTCGCGGAACTCCTCACGCGGCCGGAGGCGCTGGCCGCCGCGGCCGACGGGCTGCTCGACGCCGACGAACAGAAGGCGCTGCTGTGGCCGCGGCCGCCGCGGTCCTGGAAGT
Organism: Streptomyces sp. NPDC043726; assembly: GCF_056436565.1. NCBI lineage: Bacteria > Bacillati > Actinomycetota > Actinomycetes > Kitasatosporales > Streptomycetaceae > Streptomyces > Streptomyces sp. NPDC043726. Next base: position 649,910 of record NZ_JBWKCI010000004.1, on the reverse strand, counting down.
CGGCGCGCTGGTCACCGGCCGACCTGGTCCTCCTCGACGAGTTGGCCGGGCTCGTCGAGCATCCCCAGGGGTACGGCCATGTGGTCGTCGACGAGGCGCAGGATCTGTCGCCCATGGAGTGCCGGGCGATCGCGCGCCGCGCGCCCTTCGGCTCGCTCACGGTGCTGGGGGATCTGGCGCAGGGCACGACGCCCTGGGCGGCCAGGTCCTGGGGCGCGTTGCTCGGGCATCTGGGCAAGCCGGACGCGGCCCTGGTCCCGTTGGCCACCGGCTTCCGCATGCCCGCGGCGGTCGCGGAGCTGGCGAACCGGCTGCTGTCCCGCCTCGACGTGGACGTCCCGGCGGCCCGTTCCCTGCGCCGGGACGGCGAACTGACGGTGCGCGAGGCGGGTGCGGCCGGCCTCCCCGAGGCGGTCGCCACCGCCGTAGGAGAGGCCCTGGCGCACGAGGGGGCCATCGGGGTCATCGCGGCGGACGCCGATGTGCCGTGGCTGCGGGAGCCCCTGACGGCGGCCGGGGTGCTGACCTCCCGGGTGACGCTGATCGAGGCCTCCGCGGTCAAGGGCCTGGAGTACGACCACGTGATCGTCGTGGAGCCGGCCGCGATCGCCGCCGCCGAGGAGCGCGGCCCGCACCGCCTGTACGTCGCCCTGACCCGCGCGGTGTCCCGGCTCGACGTGGTCCACACGCGGGGGTTGCCGTTCTGAGGGCCCGGCGTTTCGGGGATCCTGGAGGCGATGCTGCTCTTCCTCGATGTCGACGGAACGCTGCTGCCCTTCGGCGGCCCGGGGCCGTACCCCGAGTACGACGGTCCCGTGGCCGAGTCCGCCGCCCTCCACCCCCTCCTGGCCCGCGTCGACCCGGCGCTCGGGCCGCGCCTGGCGGGGCTCGGCTGCGAACTCGTGTGGGCGACGACCTGGATGGACGACGCGAACACCTGCCTGGCGCCCTGGCTGGGGCTCCCCCGGCTGCCGCTGCTGGACTGCCCGGAGGACGCGGACGTTCCGCCGGGGCTGCACTGGAAGACCCTGCCGCTGCTCTCCCGGGCGGCCGGGCGGCCCTTCGTCTGGGTGGACGACGAGATCGGGGCCGCCGACCGCGCCTGGGTCGCGAGCCGGTACCCCGGACCCGCCCTGCTCCACCGCGTCGATCACCGGGCGGGGCTGACCGACGCGGACTTCGCCGAACTGGAGAGGTGGATCAGTGGGCCTGGCGGGTCAGGAGCTGGCTGACGCGCATGAAGCCGTCGCTGCCGTGACCGGCGGCGACGACCCGGCGGGAGAGGCCCTCGACGACGCGCATCAGGCTCGCGTCGATGCCGTGGGCCTCGGACGCGTGGACGATGTGGGACATGGTGGAGACGGCGGAGGTGATCGGGTTCAGCTCGCCGGAGTAGGTGCCCTCGTCGATGTCCACGGCGAATTCCTCGAACAGGGGCGGCAGGATCGCGCCGATGCCCTGCGCGAAGGGGGCCAGCTCCCGGGCGGTGACGCCCTCGGCGCGGGCCACCGCGAGGGCGTGCGCGTAGCCCGCCATCGCCGTCCAGAAGATGTCCAGCAGGGCGACGTCGTACGCGGCGGCCCGGCCGATGTCCGTACCGAGGTGGGTGTGAGTGCCGCCCAACGCGGACAGAACGGGGTGGTGCTGGTCGTGGAGGTCCTTCGGGCCGCTGAGGATGAACACCGCGTCCGGCGTCCCGATGCTCGGCGTCGGGGTCATGATCGCGCCGTCCAGATAGGCGATGCCGTGCTCGCCGGCCCAGGCGGCCGTGTCGCGTGCGCGGTCCGGGATGTCGGCGGTGAGGTTGACGACCGTACGGCCCTTGAGGGCGTCGGTGACGTCGTCCTGGCGCAGGATCGCGTCGGAGGCGTCGTAGTTCACCACGCACACCACGGTCAGCGGGCTCGCGGCGACCGCCTCCGCCGCCGTGCCGGCGCCGGTCGCGCCGCGGGCGACCAGGTCGGCGTCGCGGCCGGGGGTGCGGTTCCACACCGTGGTCCGTACGCCCGCGTCCAGGAAGGCACCGGCCAGCGCGCGGCCCATCGGGCCGAGGCCGAGGACGGTGACGGCAGACTGGTCGTCGTACGAGGACATGCTTCTTCAACTCCCGTAAGCAGTGTTTTCTGAATTGACGTGAACAAAAGGGGCGAGGATGACGCGCGGCCGTGCTCAGGATCCGAACGTCTGTGGAGTGACCGCAGCGATCGCGGTGATCGACGGCAAGTGGAAGACGAGCGTGCTGTGGATGCTGGAATCCGGCCCGCTCCGGCCCGGCGAACTGCGCCGCAGGCTGCCGGGGCTCAGCGAGAAGGTGCTGACGCAGGCGTTGCGCGAGATGGAGGAGGACGGTCTGGTGCACCGCGAGGTGCATGACGTCCTCCCGCTGAAGACGGTCTACTCGCTGACCGGCTTCGGCCGTGAACTCTCCGAACTCCTCGGTCCCCTCTCCGACTGGGGCCACCGCCGCCTGGAGCGGCTGGCGGCTTCCGACCACCTGCGTCCAGCCTCGCGGCTGGGGTGAGCGGTGCCAAGTACCCACTTTTTTGTGGGTACGCGGGACTCGCGTGACGGGCGGCGCGGGGCCGTGCGGGCAGCCTTCGGCGGGGCGTGTCACAGGCGGGCGGGCTGATTCGTCCCATGGGTGAGAGGCGGTTCCCGGGACAGGGAAGGTGAGAGTCATGCGGGTGTTCGTGGCAGGCGGGACCGGGATGCTGGGGCGGCATCTGGTGCCGCAGCTGGTGGCCCGTGGGCACGAGGTGACCGCGACCACGACCGGCGCGGGCAAGCTGGGCGTGCTGGAGCGGCTCGGCGCGCGGGCGGTCGTGATGGACGGTCTGGACGCGATGTCGGTCGGTGAGGCGGTGGCCTCGGCCCGCCCCGACGCGATCGTGCACGAGATGACCGCGATCGCCGGGAAGCCCGACATCAAGCACATGGACCGCTGGTTCGCCGCCACCAACCGGCTGCGCACCGAGGGTACGGACCATCTGCTGGCCGCCGCGGAGGCGACCGGTGTGCCGCATGTCGTCGCGCAGAGCTACGGCGCGTGGAACGGCATCCGCGAGGGCGGCTGGGTCAAGACCGAGGACGATCCGACGGACCCGCTGACCGGCACCCCGGCCGAGCCGGTCATGGCGGCGGTACGGCACCTGGAGGAGGCGGTCACGAAGGCGGGCGGCGCGGCGCTGCGGTACGGCGCGTTCTACGGCGCCGGCGCGACCGACGACCAGGTGGCGCTCGTACGGAAGCGGCAGTTCCCGCTGGTCGGGCGGGGGAGCGGGTACTGCTCCTGGATCCATCTGTCCGACGCGGCGTGCGCGACCGTGCTGGCGGTCGAGCAGCGGGCGACCGGGCTGTACTCGATCGTCGATGACGAACCGGCCCCGGCGGCCGAGTGGCTTCCGCACCTGGCCGCGTGCGCGGGCGCGAAGCCGCCGATGCGGGTGCCGGTGTGGCTGGCGCGGCTGCTGGCGGGCGAGGTCGCGGTGGTGATGATGACCGAGGGCCGCGGCTTCTCCAACGCCAGGGCGAAACGGGAACTGGGCTGGAAGCCGCGGTATCCCTCCTGGCGGGAGGGGTTCAGGGAGGGGCTGGCGTGAGGCGGATGGGAGGGGTGGTCGGCGTGACCGGGGTGACCGGGGTGACCGGGGTGGTTCGGGCGGTCCCTGTGGCTGGCGTGGTCGGGGTGGTTCGGGCGGGCTTGGTGGCCGGCGTGGTGGGGATGGTTCGGGCGTGCTCGGTGGTCGGGGTGGTTCGGGCGGGCTCGGTGGCCGACGTGGTCGGGATGATCCGGGCGTGCTCGGTAGCCGGGGTAGCCGGGGTGGCCGGGGTGGCTGGAGCGACCGGCTGGTCGGGGTGGTCGGGGTGGTCGGTGTGAGTCGTACTGAGGAGTTCGAGGAGCTGCGGCCGCTGCTGTTCGCCATCGCCTACCGGATCCTGGGCAGCGTCAGCGAGGCGGAGGACGCCGTGCAGGAGGCCTGGCTGCGCTGGGAGGCGGTGGCGACCCGGCCCGCGTCGACGAAGGCGTACCTGTCGGCTGTGGTCACCCGGATCTCCATCGACGTGCTGCGTTCGGCGCGGGTGCGCAGGGAGGCGTACGTCGGCCCCTGGTTCCCCGAGCCCCTGCTGAACGACCCCTATGAGGACCCGGAGCGCTCGGCGGAGCTGGCGGACTCCCTGTCGATGGCGGCGCTGGTGCTGCTGGAGCGGCTGTCGCCGCTGGAGCGGGCGGTGTTCGTGCTGCGGGAGGTGTTCGGGTTCGGCTTCCCGGAGATCGCGTCGGCGGTGGACCGCTCGGAGGCGGCGTGCCGTCAGCTGGCGGTACGGGCGCGGCGGCACATGGACGCGGGGCGGCCCCGTTTCGAGGCGGACCGCAAGGAGCGGGAGGAGCTGGCGGAGCGGTTCTTCGACGCGTTCCGGGAGGGGGACGTCGACGGTCTGCGCGAGCTGCTGGCCGGGGACGTGCAGATGGTCGGCGACGGCGGCGGCAAGGCTCCGCAGTGGGCGCGGGCGATCTCGGGCGCCGAGAACGTGTCCCGGCTGCTGGCCGCGCTGGTCCACCCCTTCGTCCGGATCGGCGTGACGGCCGAACCCCGGGACATCAACGGCCAACCGGGCGTCCTCTTCCGGGACCGGGACGGCAAGGTCGTCAACATCATGGCCCTGGACATCGCTGAGGGCCGCGTCCAGACGATCCGCTCGGTGATCAACCCCGAGAAGCTGACGCATCTCGGCCCGGTGGCGGACGCGTGGGCGGTGATGCGCGAGGCGAACAGGGCGCGGCGGGAGGAGGCGGAGGAGAGCCTCTGACGGTTCCCCTCGATGGGAGCCGGGTGGCGACGCGGCCTTCGGAACGGGTTCCTGTGCTCCGCGGGCATGCCTCCCCTCTCCCCCTCGGAGTGATCCAGGTCACGTGTTGTCACAGATCTCCGGTGGGCGGTGTCTCGAGGTCGCCGAATGCCTCGGCCAGCGCGGGCGCCGACAGGGAAGAGTGCGGGTATGAGTGATCACGTCACCGACGCGGCGACCGAGGTGTTCGTCGCGCACCGGAATCTGCTCTTCACCGTCGCCTACGAGATGCTCGGCTCGGCGGCCGACGCGGAGGACGTGCTGCAGGAGACCTGGATGCGCTGGGTCGACCTGGATCTGGAGCAGGTGCGTGACCATCGCGCCTACCTCGTGCGGATCACCACCCGCCAGTCCCTCAACCGGCTGCGCAGCATGAAGCGCCGCAAGGAGGCGTACGTCGGCCCGTGGCTGCCCGAGCCGCTGCTCACCTCGCCGGACGTCGCCGAGGACGTCGAACTCGCCGAGAGCGTCTCGATGGCGCTCATGCTCGTCCTGGAGACCCTCGCGCCGACGGAACGCGCCGTCTTCGTCCTCCGCGAGGTCTTCGACGTCGGCTACGACGAGATCGCCACCGCGCTCGGCAAGACCCCCGCCGCCGTACGCCAGATCGCCCATCGAGCCCGTCGGCACGTCGAGGCCCGCCGCCCCCGCGAGGCCGTCTCCGCGAGCCGGACCCGCGCCGCCCTCGACTCCTTCCGGCGCACCCTGGAGACCGGCGACCTCCAGGGCCTTCTCGACATCCTCGCCCCCGAGGTCGTCCTCATGAGCGACGGCGGCGGCCTCAAGCAGGCGGCCGTACGCCCGATCGTGGGTGCCGACAAGGTCGGCCGTTACGTCCTGGGCGGCATCGGAAAGGCCCAGGTCACGATCGCCTACGAGCCCACCCTGATCAACGGCCACCCGGCCTTCGCCCTCCGCGTGGACGGCGTCACCGACGGCATCATGGCCATCCGCTTCGAGGACGACCGCATCACCGGCATCTACTACGTCCGCAACCCCGAGAAGCTCACCCACATCGACGCGGAGACCCGCCTCACCCTGCGCTGAACACCCGCCGGAGCGACCGGACCTGACGCCGGGACATGACATGGCACACTTTTGCAAGCGGCTGCTTGCAATAGTTAGCGGGAGTGGGGCAAGGTGGGGGCATGGCAACGCTCAACGTCGGCAATCTCGGCGAGTACCTGCGCGAGCAGCGGCGTAACGCCCAGCTCTCGCTGCGGCAGCTGGCCGATGCCGCCGGGGTGTCCAACCCGTATCTGAGCCAGATCGAGCGCGGGCTGCGCAAGCCGAGCGCGGAGGTGCTGCAGCAGGTCGCCAAGGCGCTGCGGATCTCCGCCGAGACGCTGTACGTGCGGGCCGGGATCCTGGACGCCGAGCGGGATCGGGACGAGGTGGAGACGCGCGCCGTCATACTCGCCGACCCCACGCTGAGCGAGCAGCAGAAGCAGGTGCTGCTCCAGATCTACGAGTCCTTCCGCAAGGAGAACGGCTTCGGGACCGCGGCGGCCGAGGAAGCGGCGACGCTCACCGGCACGGACGCGAACACCGGCGCGGACACGGACTCCGGCGCGGACACGGACTCCGGCGGCTACGGCAATGACGCCGACGCGGCCGGCACAGCCGATATGAAGGACACGGAAGACCCGCACGACCCACCGCACCCGCAGGAGCCGCGGCGGTCGGCCGGCTGAGCCCGGCAACCGGCCGTCGTCGCACCGGGCCTGCGGGAACGCACCCACAACACACCCTCATCTGCCAGCGACCCGGGAGGACCATCACCATGGCCATCACCGACGACCTCCGCAAGACCCTCAGCGACCCGACCCCCCTCTACTTCGCCGCCGGCACCGCCGACCTCGCCTTCCAGCAGGCCAAGAAGGTCCCGGGCCTGGTCGAGCAGCTGCGCACCGAGGCCCCGGCCCGGATCGACGCCGTACGCAACACCGACCCGAAGGCCGTCCAGGAGAAGGCCGCCGCCCGTGCCAAGGAGGCCGGCGCCCGCGTCAAGGAGACGCAGGAGACCCTCCAGACCCGGGTCAGCGAGTTCATCAACACCCTCGACGGTGACCTGAAGAAGCTCGGCACCACCCTCGACGCCGACCTGAAGAAGTTCGGCGAGAGCGCCCAGGACTTCGCGCTGCGCGGGGTCGGCATGGCCGCCGAGTACGCGGTCAAGGCCCGCGAGACCTACGAGAAGGTCGCCGAGCACGGCGAGCAGGCCGTGCGGACCTGGCGTGGCGAGGCGGCCGAGGGGATCGAGGACATCGCCGTCGCCGTGGAGCCGAACCCGGAGCCCGTCGAGGTCAAGGAGGCGGCCAAGCCCGCCGAGGCCAAGTCCGCGGCTGCCACGGCCGCCGACGACAAGCCCGCCGCGACGGCCGCTCCGGAGAAGAAGCCCACCGCCAAGAAGACGGCGCCGCGCAAGACGACCGCCAAGAAGTCGACGCCGCCGGCGAAGTAAGCGGCGACGGTCCATGGACAGGCCGGGCACCTCTGGGGTGTCCGGCCCGTTCTACGGGTACGGTGACCGCGTAGGGACGAGCCGAGTCGGGTGGTGGACGTTGTGCTGATGCAGGGCTTCGCAAACTTCATGTGGCTGCTGAGCATGGCCCTGATCATTTTCAGCGGCTTCGCGCTGATCGACGCCGCCACGCGCAGGGAGGACGCCTACCGCGCGGCCGACAAGAAGACCAAGCCGTTCTGGCTGATCATCCTGGGCATCGCCTTCGTGGTGAACCTGCTCTTCCCGATCCTGTCGTTCCTGCCGATCATCGGCCTGATCGCGACGATCGTGTACATGGTGGACGTACGCCCCGCGATCCGCAGCCTCCCGGGCGGCGGCCGCAACACCCGCAGGGGCTCCAGCAGCGACGGCCCGTACGGCCCCTGGAACGGCGGACGGTAGTTCTTCACCTGCGGCGGCCGAGCGCCCCGTGAGGGGCGCCGCTCAGCCCACCCGGTCCAGCAGCAACACGGCCACGTCGTCCGTCAGCTCGCCCCCGTTGAGATCCCGGACCTCGTTGACGGCCGCGCTCAGCAGCGCCTCCCCGCGCAGCCCCTCCGCTATCTGCCGCCGGACCATGGACACCATGCCGTCCTGGCCCAGCCGCTCGCGCCCCTCACCGATCCGTCCCTCGATCAGGCCGTCGGTGTAGAGCATCAGGCTCCACTCGGCGCCCAGCTCCACCTGCATCCGAGGCCACCGGGCCCCGGGCAGCAGCCCGAGCGCGGGCCCGTTCTTGTCGTACGGCAGAAGCCGCGCCGGCCGCCCGGGACGGGCCAGCAGCGGCGCCGGATGCCCGGCGAGGCACAGCCCCGCCCGCCGGCCGTCCGGCGCGATGTCCACCGTGCACAGCGTCGCGAAGATCTCGTCGTCCGCCCGCTCGTGCTCCAGCACCTGCTGCAGCGTGCCCAGCAGCTCGTCCCCGCACATCCCGGCCAGGGTCAGCGCCCGCCAGGCGATCCGCAGCTCGACACCGAGCGCGGCCTCGTCGGGGCCGTGCCCGCAGACGTCACCGATCATGGCGTGCACGGTGCCGTCGGAGGTCCGTACGACGTCGTAGAAGTCACCGCCGAGCAGGGCACGGGAGCGCCCCGGCCGGTAGCGCGCGGCGAAGCGCAGCGGGGAGCCGTCCAGCAGGGGCGTCGGCAGCAGGCCGCGCTCCAGGCGGCGGTTCTCCTGCGCCCGTACCCGGCCCTCGGCGAGCCTGCGCTCGGCGGAGTCGGAACGTTTCCGCTCGACCGCGTAACGGATCGCGCGGCTCAGCAGCCGGCCGTCCAGCTCGTCCCGGAGGAGGTAGTCCTGGGCGCCCGCCCGGACCGCGTCGGCGCCGCCCTCGGCGTCGCCGGAGGCGGTGAGGGCGAGGACGGCGTGCCGGGGCGCGAGCTCCAGCACGTGCTTGAGCACGGCGAGCTCGTCGCTGTCGTCGCCGCGGCCCGGCGCGGGCAGCGCCAGGTCCAGCAGGATGCAGTGGACGTCGTCGGTGAGCAGGCGCTCGGCCTCGGTGAGGTTGCGCGCGCTGCGGACGCGGATCGGCCTGCCCTCCCAGTCGAGCAGTTCGGGCAGGACGGTGGAGCCGCCGGGATCGTCCTGGATCAGCAGCAGCGTCAGGTTGGTGTGCGGGCTTTCCTTGGAGGTGACGCCGGTTGCGGGCGCCACCTGCGCCTGACCACTCTCCACGGCCGGGATCGCTCTCTGCCGCGGTACGGGTACGGGCATCGTCTTGGGTTCCTTCCCTCCCCCCGAGGGCATGGCGGGGACGAGGGACCTCGACCCACCGACGGGGACCATAGCGGTAGTGGGCACCGCAAAGGAATGGTGCAGGCCACGCCGTTCGGCGGCTGGCCACTGTCATATGCCGCGTTCCGTACCGCAGTTGGGCAGGCCGACGGGGCCGCGGGGATGACGAACGTCACGTCCGCCCGGGGTTTGGGGGGCCGTTCGGCGTGGACTGCGTCACGTGGCCCCGGTCACCCGGGGCCGTTGGCCGTGACGCCGGTCTCAGGCGTCCGGCCGTACGACCGCCAGGATCGGCATGGAACCGGCCCCCGCGATGGTCACCGTCCGCCCGGGGCGCGGGGCGTGGACGATCGCGCCGTCGCCGACGTACATGGCGACATGGCTGGCGTCGTCGTTGTAGATGATGAGGTCGCCGGGACGCATGTCCTTGACGTCGACGCTTCTCAGCTGCTTCCACTGCTCCTGGGAGGTGCGCGGAATCGGCTGCCCGGCCGCCGCCCACGCCTGTGAGGTGAGTCCGGAGCAGTCGAAGGTGTCCGGTCCCTCGGCGCCCCATTCGTACGGCTTGCCCAACTGGGCGGTGACATAGGCCACGGCCTTCTTGCCCTGGGCGGTCGCCCTGCCGTCGATCTCGTCGAGTATCCCGGAGTCCAGCCAGGCCGTCTGCGCCTCGTGCGCGGCCTGGCGCTCCAGTTCGGCGAGGCGCTCCTTCTCCTCCGCCTCCAGCTCCGACTCCAGCTTCTCGGCGGCCGCGATCTGCTTCTTGATCTTCGCCTTGGCCTTGGCCTTCGCCTTGCGCCCCGCCTCCAGCTTCTTCCAGTGGGCGGAGGCGTCCTTGGCGTACTGCTCCAAGTCCTCCTGGGTGCGGGTCAGTTTGGCGAGCAGCCCCTTGGTGGCGCGCTCGCCCTGGATGACCCGGCCCGCGCCGTCGAGAAACTCCTGCGGGTCGTCGCTGAGCACCAGATGGGCCTCGTCGGGCAGTCCGCCGCTGCGGTACTGGGCGGCGGCAGCGGCGCCGGCGCGCTCCTTGAGGTCGTCCAGCTTCTTCTTGCCCTTGACGATCTTCTTGGCCAGCGCCACGATCTCGGCGGACTGCTCCTCGGCCTTCTCCTCGGCGGAGTTGTACGCGTCGGTGGCGACGGCCGCGTCGTGATAGAGCCGGTCCAGCTTCTTGCGTACGGCCTCAAGGTCCTTGTTGGTCACGGGAGTCGAGGTCGCGCTCGGGGTGGGTGTGGGGGTCGGACTCGCGAACGCGATGCCCGGCCCCGCCAGCAGGGTCACCGCGCAGACCACGGTGACGGCAGCGGTGATCAGGCCGCTCCTGGCCGTACCCATACCTCTTCCCCCAACCTGATTTACCGTCAGTAACTTACGGCCGTCCGGGGGATCGTGCCATGTCCGGCCGTAAAACGACAGAGGTCGCGCATTCTGCTGCTTCCCCCCTTTCGCGCCCCCGCATGACGATCTCCCCGCCTATGTGACGAACGACTCACGGAGATCGTTCCCCGCAGGTCAGTGCGGTAGCGGGGGTCAGCCGGCCGGGGCCAACGCTCCCCAGGCCACCGTCACTTCGCCCTGCCGCCAGCGCACCGGAGCGTCCGTCACGGGCCAGTCGGCCGTGAGGTCGCGCACCGCGCGGATCCAGCGCTGACGGGCGCCGTAGGAGGCGTAGGGCGCGGCGGCGGCCCAGGCGCGGTCGAAGTCCCGCAGGAAGGCGTGCACGGGTTCGCCGGGGACGTTGCGGTGGATGAGCGCCTTGGGCAGCCGCTCGGCGAGGTCCGAGGGGCGCTCCAGGGAGCCGAGCCGGGTCGCGAAGGTCACCGTGCGCGGCCCCTCGGGCCCCAGCGCGACCCACACGTGCCGCCGTCCGATCTCGTCACAGGTCCCTTCCACGAGCAGTCCGCGGGGCGCGAGCCGTGCGCACAGCCGCTCCCACACGGCGGCCACCTCGGCCTCGTCGTACTGCCGCAGCACGTTGGCGGCCCGGATCAGCATCGGCCGCTGGGGTACCGGGACCTCGAACCCGCCGTGCCGGAAGACGAGCCCCTCGCGCTCGTACGGCCGTGCCGCCTCGACCCGGGCCGGTTCGATCTCCACGCCCACGACGCGCGTGCGGGGCGCGACGGTACGCAGCCGCCCGAGCAGCTCCACGGCCGTCCAGGGGGCGGCCCCGTACCCAAGATCTACGGCCACGGCCTCCCCGGCCCGCCGCAGCTCACCCCCGTGCGTCGCGGCGATCCAGCGGTCCATACGGCGCAGCCGATTGGGATTGGTCGTCCCGCGCGTCACCGTCCCTACGGGGCGGGAGGCGGCGCGGGCTGTCATGTGTACGAGGGTATGCGGCCGGCCCCCTGTGCTCGGCCCTGCTCCTCGTACGCACCCCGGCCTCGAACGGTTGAGCGAGTGGGGGTAATGATTCGGCAAAGAAGCGGTCGTTGGAAATGGAGTGGGGGACTCCGGTGTTGCACCCCTCTGGAGGGCCCCGCACGTCCTCCCCCAGGCATGCCCGCAGCTAGGAGGAACGCCACGTGAGCCATTACGTCAGCAGGCTCGGGCGGCGGTCTCCGGCGGCCGCGCCGCGGCTGCGGCTGCACCGGCGCCCCCGCCGTGTCGCGATGCTCTCCGTGCACACCTCACCGCTCCACCAGCCCGGCACCGGCGACGCCGGCGGCATGAACGTCTACATCGTGGAGCTCGCGCAGCGCCTCGCCGCGATCAACATCGAGGTCGAGATCTTCACGCGGGCCACCACCGCCGCGGTCCCGCCCACCGTCGAGATGGCCCCGGGCGTCACCGTCCGCCATGTCGACGCCGGCCCCTACGAGGGCCTCGCCAAGGAGGAACTCCCCGCCCAGCTCTGCGCCTTCACCCACGGCGTGATGCAGGCCTGGGCCGGACACCGCCCCGGCTACTACGACCTCGTGCACTCGCACTACTGGCTCTCCGGTCACGTCGGCTGGCTCGCCGCCCAGCGCTGGGGCACCCCCCTGGTGCACGCCATGCACACCATGGCCAAGGTGAAGAACGCCAACCTCGCCGCGGGCGACACCCCGGAGCCCGCCGCCCGCGTCATCGGCGAGACCCAGATCGTCTCCGCCGCCGACCGCCTCATCGCCAACACGGCGGAGGAGTCCGACGAGCTCGTACGCCACTACAGCGCCGACCCCGCCAAGGTCGCCGTCGTCCACCCCGGCGTCAACCTGGAGCGCTTCTCGCCCGCCGACGGCCGCGCCGCCGCCCGGGCCCGCCTCGGCCTGCCCCAGGACGCCCTGATCCCGCTCTTCGCGGGCCGCATCCAGCCCCTGAAGGCGCCGGACGTCCTGCTCCGCGCGGTCGCCGTCCTCCTCGACGAACGCCCCGAGCTGCGCTCCCGCATCCTCGTCCCCGTGGTCGGCGGCCCCAGCGGCAGCGGCCTCGCCAAGCCCGAGGGCCTGCAGAAGCTGGCGGCCCGCCTGGGCATCGCCGACGTCGTACGGTTCCGCCCGCCCGTCGGCCAGGACCAGCTCGCGGACTGGTTCCGGGCCGCCTCGGTCCTCGTCATGCCGTCCTACAGCGAGTCCTTCGGCCTGGTCGCCATAGAGGCCCAGGCGGCGGGCACGCCGGTGCTCGCGGCGGCGGTCGGCGGGCTTCCGGTGGCCGTGCGCGACGGGCGGACCGGTTTCCTCGTACAAGGGCATCAACCGGCCGCCTACGCGCGCGTGCTGCGCGATTTCGCCGACAACCCGGAGCTGTCCCCGAGGATGGGCGCCGCCGCGGCCCGGCACGCCCTGTCCTTCGGCTGGGACACGGCGGCCGCCGCCACGGCGGACGTCTACCTGGCGGCGGCCCAGGCCCATCGCCGTCACGTACGCTCCCACCATGGGTGACGCGCAGCAGGCCGTAGAGGACTTCCTCCGGGACGCCGAACTGGAGTGGGAGAGTCCCGACTCCGGGACCTACGTCGTGAAGCTCCCCGGCACGCGCAAGCTGTCGACGACGGTCTCCCTCCGGCTCGGCCGCCACTCCCTCTCGCTGAACGCCTTCGTCATTCGCCACCCCGACGAGAACGAGTCCGGCGTCCACCGCTGGCTCCTGGAGCGCAATCTCAAGCTGTACGGCGTCAGTTACGCCGTCGACCAGCTCGGCGACGTCTACGTCACCGCCAAGCTCCCGCACTCCGCCGTCACCGCGGAGGAACTGGACCGCCTGCTCGGCCAGACCCTGGAGGCCGCCGACGGCGCCTTCAACACCCTGCTGGAGCTGGGCTTCGCGAGCGCCATCCGCAAGGAGTACGAGTGGCGCGTGGCCCGGGGTGAGTCGACCCGGAACCTGGACGCGTTCAAGCACCTGACCGAGCGCCCGTAGCTCGCGCACACCCCCTTCCCCGCCAAGGGGCGTCGTGGCATGCTCACGGCCAGCACATTCCTGAACGTCGTTCATATTCATGAATGCAAGGGGTGGTCGGTCATGAACCACGGGAACCTCAGCAGACGCGCACTCCTGATCGGCGCCACCGCGGTGACCGTCGGCGTGACGGCCGGCACGGCGAAAGCGGCCGAAGTGCCCTTGGCGTGGCGCGAGTTCGCCCGCAACCCCTTCGGCCACCCGCAGATCCCGTACATCGGCCGGGCGGGCTGCCGGACCAGGACCCGGGTGGGGCGCACGGTCGACGTCACCGCCCACGGCGCCGTCCCCGACGGCACGACGGACTGCGCCCCCGCGATCAACCGTGCCATCGCCGCCGCCGGAAGGGCCGGCGGTGGCACGGTGCTCATCCCGCCCGGCACCTTCCGCATCGACGACGTGATCCGCCTGGGCCACTCGAACGTCGTCCTGCGCGGCGCGGGCAGCGGCCGTACGACGCTGTACGCGACGAAGCACCTCACCGAGCTGATCGGCGTCTACGGCTCCCGCTACGGCGGCGACAAGTCCTCCTGGTCCTGGGCCGGAGGGCTTATCTGGATGGCGCCGCAGGCCCGTCTGGACTCCTTGACCGCCGCGATCCGCGCCAAGGCGTGGCCGTTCGAGGGCTGGACGGGCAACAAGCGCGACGAGTGGTCCACGCTGACGACGGTCGAGCCGGCCAGGCAGGGCGCGTGGACCGTCACGGTCGCCGACCCCGCACGGCTCCGCGCCGGCGCCCTCGTCCTCCTCCGCCTCGCCGACGACGCCGACCACACCCTGCTGGAGCACATGTGCGGCGGCGGCCCCGGCACCGAGACGTACACCTGGGACGACAAGACCAAGCTGACCTCGTACGTCCCCTACGAGTGGCCGGTGCGCGTCACGCGCGTACAGGGCCGCCGGATCACCCTCGAACGCCCCCTGCCGCTGGACGTCCGCCCCGAATGGGACCCGCGACTGACCACGCACGTGGCGGAGCTGACCGGCGCGGGCGTCGAAGGGCTCACCCTGGAGGCGCCGCATATCCCGCAGCAGCCGCACCTCCTCGACAGGGGCTTCAACGGCGTCACGCTGCAATGCGCGTACGACTGCTGGGTGGACGACGTGACCGTCCGGCACGTCGACAACGGCTTCGGGCTGGTCGCCGCCTCCGCCTGTACGTTGCGGCACACGCGCGTGGCCGGCCGCGGCTCGCACCACCCGTACTTCTGCCGCGAGGGCTCGCACGACAACCTCGTCGAGGACTTCACGATCGAACGGCGCACGGAACCCGCCCCGTCCGGAGCGCAGTTGCACGGCATCAACGTCGAGGGCCTGTCCTCGTACAACGTCTGGTCCCGCGGGCTCATGGAGATGGGCACCTTCGACAGCCACCGCGGACTGCCCTTCGCCAACGTCCGCACCGACATCACGGTCCACAACGACGGCCGCCACGGCGGCGACGCGAGCGCGGGCCCGCTCTTCGGCGCCCGCTTCACCCACTGGAACATCCGCGTCACCAACGGCCGCGCGGGCCTGATGAAGATCGACGGACTCGCCCCCTTCAGCGCGACGGTCGGCATCAACGAGGTCCGCGAGTTCGACCAGATCGACGTCCCCGACTTCACCGGCGACCTCAACAGCCGCCTGGAGCTGTACGGCACGACGGACGTCGTACGGCCGCGCAATCTGTACGACGCTCAGCGCGCGCTGGCCCGGTAGCGGCCCGGGGTCACCCCCACCAGGCGGCGGAAGTGCCGGGTGAGGTGGGCCTGGTCGTAGAAGCCGGTGTCGAGGGCCGCCTCGGCGGGACGGGCGCCGGTGAGCAGCAGACCGCGGGCGCGCTCGACGCGGCGGGACGTGAGGTACTGGTGCGGGGCGATGCCGTACGCGCCGCTGAACGCCCGTACGAGATGCGCGGGATGGGCGTCGAGGAGCCGCGCGGCCTCCTCCAGCGCGACGCCCTCCACCACCCGCGCGTCCAGCAGCTCGCGCAGCCGGCGGGCGAGGGCGGGGTCGGTGCGGGCGCCGCTCTCCGGGCGCGCCCGCAAGTGCTCCCGCAGCCGTTCCTGGAGAAGGGTCAGGCGGCTCGCGGCCTCCAGTTCCTCGCCGGGGCGGCCGAGGGCGGTGTGCAGCTGTCCGACGCGGCGCCGGAGCAGAGGATCGCGCAGGTCGGGGGTGTCGACGGCGGCTCCGATGAGGTCGTCGGGGAGCCGGGTGGAGTCCAGGTAGAGGACGCGCTTGCGGAAGCCGTGCGGGGTGGCGGGGGCGCCGTTGTGCGGGATGTGCGGCGGCAGCAGGGTCACGGTGTCCAGCGGGGTGCCGTGCTCGTGCCGGTCGAGGTCGTAGCGGACGGCGCCGTCGTCGACGATGAGCAGGGTCCAGGCCTCGTGGACGTGCATCGGGTAGGCGTACTCGGTGAAGTGCGCGTGGAAGACCTCGACGACCCCCGGGACCCGGGGGCGCCAGGCGGTCACCTCACGCTGAGCGGCCATGCAAAGAACGTACAAGACCGGGTCGTACGGCGGTCGGCAGTCTCAGGGCATGAACGCTGAACCCATGCACGCCGAACCCATCCGCTTCGACACGAAGATCGCCGTGCTCCTGCGGGACGACCTGGAGCCGTGGCAGCGGCTGAACGTGACCGCGTTCCTGGTCAGCGGCCTCGGCACGCAGGTTCCCGAGGTGGTCGGGGAGCCCTACGAGGACGCCGACGGGGTGGCGTATCTGCCGATGTTCCGTCAGCCGGTGCTGGTCTTCGAGGGCTCCAAGGAGACGCTGAAGGCGGCGCACGCGCGCGTGCTGTCCCGTGCGCTGCCCCGCGCCCTCTTCACCGGTGACCTGTTCACCACCGGCAACGACCGGGACAACCGGGCCGCCGTAAGGGCCGTGTCCACGGGGGACCTGGACCTGGTGGGGATCGCGGTGTACGGGCCGCGGAACGCGGTGGACAAGGTGGTGAAGGGGGCGCGGATGCATCCCTGAGACGGCCAGGGGGCTCTGGGGCCGTCAGGGGGTGGCGGCGGTCTCAGGGCGGGCCGGAGCCGGAACCTCCGCGATGGTGGTCTGGTCGTCGGTCGGCAGGCTGCGCATGAGCGCCGCGTAACCCGCCCCCGCCACCGTCCCGATCACCGCGCACAGCGCCCACAGCCACTCCGCGCCCCACCGGTCGATGACGAAGCCGGACAGCAGCGGCGCGACGAGGGAGGCGACGGCCCAGGACATCGTGTACATGCCCTGGTACCGGCCGCGGCCGTGGGTGGGGGAGAGGCGGACGACGAGGCTGGTCTGGGTCGGGGCGTTGACGATCTCCGCGAGGGTCCAGACGCAGACGGTGAGGGCGAACACGCCGACGGATCCCGCGAAGGCGGTGAGGGCGAAGCCGTAGCCCGCGAGGACGGACGAGATCACCAGCAGCCGGCCGGGGTCCCGGTGCTCGATGAACCGGGTGACCGGGATCTGCAGGACGACGATGAGGACGCCGTTGACGGCGATCGCCAGGCCGTAGTCGGCCGGGGTGAAGCCCGCCTCGCCCATGGCCACGGGGAGTCCCACCATGCCCTGCTGGAAGATCAGCGCGACGAGGAAGGAAAGCCCGACGACGCCCATGAAGCGACCGTCGCGCAGGACGGTCCCGAGGCCGACGTCCTCGGCCTCCTTGACCGTGGCGTCGCGTTCGGGCCGGGACTCGGGGAGCTTCAGGAAGATGACGATCGCGCAGGCCAGCGTCATGGCGGCCTCGATCAGGAAGCCGGCGAGGTAGCTGTGCTCGGCGATGAAACCGGCGGCCATGGAGGAGATGGCGAAGCCGAGGTTGATGGCCCAGTAGTTGAGCGAGAAGGCGCGGACGCGGTCCTCGGGCCGGACGATGTCGGCCATCATCGCCTGGACCGCCGGGCGGGAGGCGTTGGAGGCCATGCCGACGAGGAAGGCGACGCCCGCGATGGCCACCGGGTGGTGCACGAATCCGAGGGCGGCGACGGACAGGGCGGTGCCGACCTGCGAGATCAGCAGCGTGGGCCGCCGTCCGAGCCGGTCGGTCATGACGCCGGAGCCGAGGGCGGAGAGGACGCCGCCGAGCCCGTGGAGCGCGGCGACGAGACCGGCGTAGGAGGCGGAGTAACCGCGGTCCAGCGTGAGGTACAGGGCCATGAAGGTGGCGACGAAGCCGCCGAGCCGGTTGACGAGGGTGCTCGTCCACAGCCACCAGAACTCTCGGGGGAGCCCGGAGACGGACTCGCGGGCGGCACGTCTCAGGGTGGCGACGGACATCGGAATCCCCCGGATGTAAGTGGCGAAGAAGGCACGCACAACTTACAAACCCGCCCCGCTCGGAGGCCACTCGATTAACAGATCCCGTCAACCGTCCGCCTACCGGTCGGGGGCGCAAGCGATCAGACGGTTCGATTACGCTCCTTCTCATGGCCGACGCACCGTACAAGCTGATCCTCCTCCGCCACGGCGAGAGCGAATGGAACGCGAAGAACCTGTTCACCGGCTGGGTGGACGTCAATCTCAACGAGAAGGGCGAGAAGGAGGCGGTCCGCGGTGGCGAGCTCCTGAAGGACGCCGACCTCCTGCCCGACGTGGTCCACACGTCGCTCCAGAAGCGCGCGATCCGCACGGCCCAGCTGGCGCTGGAGTCGGCCGACCGCCACTGGATCCCGGTCCACCGCTCCTGGCGTCTGAACGAGCGCCACTACGGCGCCCTCCAGGGCAAGGACAAGGCCCAGACCCTGGCCGAGTTCGGCGAGGAGCAGTTCATGCTCTGGCGCCGCTCCTACGACACCCCGCCGCCGCCGCTCGAGGACGGCACGGAGTTCTCCCAGTCGGACGACCCGCGCTACGCCACGATCCCCCCGGAGCTCCGCCCGAAGACGGAGTGCCTGAAGGACGTCGTCGTCCGGATGCTCCCCTACTGGTACGACGGCATCGTCCCCGACCTCCTGGCCGGCCGCACGGTCCTGGTCGCGGCCCACGGCAACAGCCTCCGCGCCCTGGTCAAGCACCTCGACGGCATCTCCGACGCCGACATCGCGGGCCTGAACATCCCGACGGGCATCCCCCTGTTCTACGAACTCGACGCCGACTTCAACCCGGTGACCCCCGGCGGCAAGTACCTCGACCCCGAGGCGGCAGCGGCGGCCATCGAGGCGGTCAAGAACCAGGGCAAGAAGAAGTAAGCAAGCGCGTATAAGCCCCCTACCTGCGGGTTCTCCGCTGGTAGGGGGCTGTTTGCTGGGCCTGGGCCGTCTCTGGGCCGTAAGCCCGTTGCTGAGCCGTGCTCAGTGCTTAGAGAAGTATGGCTCCTGCTGCTCTCTCGTCTCTGCCTGGGCTCCCGCATCGCGGAGGGCTGAGACGGCTGCCACCGCGTCCTCCTCCGGCACGCAGGTAAGGACGACGGCGGGAACCTGTGTCGCCAGGATCTTGCTGCGCCAGAGACTCAGCCCCGTCAGCCGACGCACGACCTGGACGACGTCCATCACGCGGACACCTGGGTCGGTGAGCACCACGTCATGAGGCACGTCGTCGCACACCAGCAAGAAGTACTCGTCCGCCATCGCTCTCCCCACCCCTCTCCGATTCGGAGGGTACGAGCCCTCAGTCGCCATGTCGCATCGTTTTGGTGGCGTCGAAGACGGTGGCTACCGCCTTGCGTGTGCGCTCCTGGCTGGATGGCATGAGGTGCGCGTACACGCGGAGTGTCAGGCCCGGGTCCGAGTGGCCGAGGTACTCGGCGAGGGCCTTGACGTTCTCTCCAGCATCCAGGAGCACCGAGGCGTAGAAGTGACGGAGGGCGTGCATCCCGTTCTCGCGGGACTCGGCGTACGGCTCGCCCCGCTGCCGCTCAGGGATCACACCGGCTGACGCGAGCGCCCGCTTCCACACCTCCTCGTTGAGGGAGGTACGCCAGACGTGCCCACCACGAGGCCCGGTGAAGATCAGCCGCTTGGTCACCGGAGGCCCGTCCGCCACCTTCCACGGCAAGGTGATCTCGACCGGCGGGAACCTCTTCATGTGCAGCCTGAGAGCATCGGCGACCGGGCCAGGCAGCGGGACGTCCCGCAGCTTCCCACCCTTGGGCGGAGCGAACACGGCCTTGCTCCGGCTCAGCTTGAGCTGCTGGACCACATGGAGCGTCTCCGACTCGAAGTCGATCGCGTCGACGGCCACCCCAAGGATCTCGCCTTGCCGCAAGCCACAGCCAGCGCCCAGATCGACCATGGCCCGGAACCGTTCAGGCATGCCGGCCTGGACGGCGAAGACGCGTTCCGCCGTCCAGGGGGCGACACGCTTGTTGTCCACGGTCGGCGGCCGAACGGAGCGCGCGGCGCACGGGTTCCGGGGAAGGTGCCCGTCATCCACGGCCGCACTCAGTGCCGCGCGCACATTGGAGTAGATCGTCCGGGCGTACGAGCCACGCACACCGTTCTCCTGGAGCTTCCGCACCCAGTCACGGATGTGCGCAGGCTGGAAAGACCCGAGAGGGCGCGTGCCCAGGTACGGGAAGGCGTGCAGTCGGAGCTGTGACTCCATCGACGCCTGAGTGTTCGGGTCTGGCGCGTTAGTGACCCACTCCTCCGCGTACTGCTGGAAGGTGATTCTGGCCGCGCGCGGGTCGATGTACTGCCCCCGAGCCATGTCCGCCTCGGTATGAGCCAGCCACTGTTCAGCGAGCCGCTTCTGCCGATCCGGGAAGCTCTTCGACTTCTCGGTTCCATCGGGCCCCACGTAGCGGGCCCGGTAGCGCATGCCCGAGCCGTAGCGCTCGGCCTTCACCTTGCGCGTCTTGCCGTCCGTCCCGATCTCTGTCCTGTACCAGCGGTCTTGGATATGTCCGGCCATCAGGCAGCCGCTCCCTCACGCTGGGAGTTCACCCAGGCCAGCACGTCGGCCGGGTCGAAGCGGAGATGCCGGCCGACGCGGAAGCCACGAGGGCCGGTCCGCTTGCGTCGCCACTGGTAGACCGTCTCGACGCTGGGCAGCTCGAACATCTCGACCAGGTCCTCAGGGGTGAGGTAGCGCGAGGGCAGTGGACGAGGTTCTGTGGCTGCGTCGGTAAGGGAAAGCCGTCGCCTACCCACGGGCGGGTTCTCCTTCTGTTCCGGGGGCGGGTTGAAGGGATGCAGCAAGCCAGGCTTCGGCGGAGGAGAGGCCGGTTCCGGCGAAGGCCCAGTGGGCGAGGACGTACGTCGTCTCGGGGGTGGGTCCGTTGGTGACCGCCTGCATTCGCCGCCATTCGGCGCGGGCGTGACGGAGGGCGCCGAGGGTGGTGGAGTAGCGGCGGGACTTGGTGGAGAAGTGGCCGCGGAAGCCGAGCATGTGGGCCCAGGCGCGGAGGCGGAGGTGCTCCAGGCTCTTGCGGCCGCCGAGGGTCCAGGCGGTTCGGATCAGGCGGCGGGCATGGTCGCTGATGTCGAGCTGGGCGAGTTCGGCGGCGAACTTCAGCGGCCGGTCGAGAGCTCCCGTCGCCGTCTCCGCACCCTTGGTCGCGTACTTGGCGATGTACGCCGCCACGGCCCGCTCGGTCAGCTCCTGGCCGCCGTTGAAGTCGGCGGATCGGATGGTGCGTACGTCGAGTTGGCGGCCGAAGGTGAAGGTGTGGGTGCGGTCGTCGATGACCGGGCCGTCGACGCGGACCTTGGCGGTGGCGGTGCGGATGGCGTCGGTGAGCAGCTCGGCCGTGGCCCAGGGCGGGGGCGGGGTGTCGCCGCCTCCGGGGCCGTCGAGGCGTATGACCGCGTGAAAGTGGACGGCGCCGCGCTTCTGATACTCGGCGACCTTGGCGAAGGAGACGCGGGCGTACTGGCGGAAGGCCCGCTGTGTGAGTCCGGCTCGCTTGGCGACCTCCCGGCGGAGATAGGTGGAGAAGCGCCGCCAAAGCTGCCCGGCGTGGGCGTTCCAGAGGACGGCCGCTTCGTAGTCGTACGTGTCCGTGTCGAGTGGGGTGCCGAGGGCGTCGTCGTCCTCGTTGTGGTGGGTGCCGCAGCGGCAGGGGCGGCCGTCGGTGCGGCGGTTATGGACGGGGCCGAAGCCGGGGGCGGTGAAGGTGGCGAAGACGCGGGGGTGGGCGGCGACGTGTTCCGGGGTGCCCTTGCCGCCGCGTAGTCCGGCGGTGATCAGGTGGAAGGTGTCGCGGCGGTAGACCTCGGAGCAGGCAGGGCAGCGAGTTGTGCGGCGGTTGTTGCAGCGGACGAGGAGTTGGCCGGCGGGGAGGGCGTTCGAGTCGAGGTGGTGGAGGACTCGGCCGATCTCTCCCGTTGTGGTGTCGACGTCGTATTCGGCGCGGTGGCCGTCGAGGCGGATGGGCTGCGTGCAGCCGCCGAGGCCGGAGAGTTGGCGGACGATACCCGGCAGTGCTCCGTCCGAGGCCAGGTTCGTGAGTTCCGGCAGTGGGGGCGGGTTGGTGCGGGCGAAGATGACGTTCTCCTTCTGGCTGTTCGGTCAGGGCGGGCAGGCCCCGGGGCGGCGGACGCTTGGTGGTGTTGCGCCGCCCCGGAGGCCAGGGGTCGTTCAACGGCGGTGTTGTTCGCGGAGCAGGGAGCGCAGGACCACTGCGGCGATGGCCACGGAGATGGCGGAGATGGCGACGGCCGCCAGGAGCGCGGTGAGGACGACTCCGCCGACGAGGACGGCCGCTACGGCTCCGGCGCTGATCGAGACCGGCGGGAGCGAGCGTCGTACGGGCGTCGGCTCGGCCGGGGCGTGGGTGTGCGCGGGCGGCGGGGTCGGGCTGTCGGGGTACTTGGGCAGGAACACGGCGAGCTTCTCCTCATCTACTCGTCTAGGCATGTGAGCCGTTTATGACGGTCACGCCGGAGCGCGTGCCGGACTCGATGGCGGGGGCGAGGAAGGTGCGCGAGAGCCAGAAGCCGAACAGGGTGATCAGGACGACGATCCAGACGCGGACGCCGAGGAACTTGACCGCACCCCAGGCGAAGAAGCCGAGGACGACGACGAGCGGCAGGCTGACGGTCACGGTGTGGGGGCCCTTTCAGCGGACGGGGCAGCGGTGGGTTCGGGCGGCCAGTTCGGCTGCGGCGCGGCTGTCGTAGTCGGTGGAGAAGCCGCAGCGCGGGGCGGTGCAGGCGGCGGTGTGCTTCTCGCGGCCGCGGCCGTCGTAGTACGTGCCGACCTGGACGGGGCCGATACGGGTGACGTTGCGGAATCGGCGGTTGGGCATGATCAGTCCTCCTGACGGAGGCTGGGGCCGGGGAATTCGCGCAGAATGCGGGCAGCTCCGGCGGCGTCCGGTACGCGGTCGGCGGCCTCTTCAGCGAGGAGCCGGGCCAGCGCCGTACGACCGCTGACAGCCATCTCACGGGCAGCTTCGAGGTAGTCGGCGGCGGTGTTGAAGCGGGAGAGGGGCATGGATCAGCTCCCGGTCGCGGTGAGTTGGGTGGCGATGGCTTCGGCCATCGGCGCGGGGACGCCGAGGCGTGCGCGGAGTGTCGGGGTGTCGATGGGTGATCCGGTGCGGGTGTGGTGTTCGGCAGCGACCTTGCGGGCGTGGTCGACGAGCGCGGCCGGGACGGGCACGGCGGGGCGCTCGGGCGGCGGCTCGATGGCCGGTTGGGTGGGTGCCATGTCGGGGGCAGAGGGTTCGTGGGCGTCCTCCTGGTCCACGGGCTCGTCGGTGCTCTCGGCGTCCTGATGGGCCGTGGCCGGGGTGGAGTGGGCGAGGAGCGTGCCACCGAGGAAGGCGACGGCGGGCCAGCCCGCGACGAGGATGCGGAGCCAGGCCGGCACGTCGTCCAGGTCGAGGAGTCCGGCGGTGGCCACGTTCGCGCCCAGGGAGGCGGCGAGGGCGATGAGGAACCAGCACCACCCAGCCGCCTTCGCCTGGCCGGACCGCAGCCGACGCCACGCGGCGACCAGCAGCAGGTCAACGCTGATCGGGTAGGCCCACGCTTTCCACCCGTCCTGTCCGGCCGCCGAGGCGATGTCGTGGAGGTGGGCGAAGGACAGGGCAGCGGCGATGACCGCTTGGACGAGCACCGCGTCGATACGGGCCAGTTGGGCGCGCATGCAGCGGCTCCTTCCGGATTCAGGCATGGGAGGGGTAGGGCGTTGGCGTGAGGCGGTCACGCCGACCGGGCTGAGGAGGGTCAGACGGTCACGGCTGGAAGGGCTTCAGCGCGGGGAGGTCGGGCACCATGTGCGCCGCGTTCCGGCAGGTGTTTGTGGCGTCGCTGAGCGAGAGGTACGGCGTGCGGATGCGGGACCAGCCGCCGGAGGTGTCACCGGCGACGGCCAGGCCGGGCCGTTCGGGAGCGATGGCGCAAGCGGCGGAGACGGCTTCGGGGGCGATGTCGCCGAGTGCCATCTTCGCGGAGGCTTCGTCGTTGACGCGGTGGCAGACGCGGCCGGTCAGCTGGGCCCGGAGCATGGTCGCGCCCTTGCCCAGTTCGGCGCCGAAGCGCTGCCCGCACACCTCCAGGTAGATGCCGGCTGCGCGGCCGAGCTGGGCGAGGCGGATGAGCTGGGTGACCATCTCGTCGCGGCGTTCCTCGTCCTTTCTCGTGGCGACGAGGAAGAGTTCGGCGACCTCGTCGACGAACAGAACGATGGGGGTGGGGCGTTCGTGCTCGGGCAGGCCCCAGATGTCGGAGGTGATCTCCTCGTCCGGGACGTTCGGGGCGATGCCCTGCCGGGCCTTGATCAGGTCGTATCGGTCCTCCATTTCCTTGACGAGCACCGGCAGCAACTCGGCCGCCTCATCCGGGTCGGTAGCGAGCGCGGAGAGTCGGGGCGCGAACGGCGCCAGCTCCACACCCCGCTTGCAGTCGATGCCGACCAGAGCGACGAGCTGCGGTGCTAGCCCGGCGATCAGGTGGCGCAGGTACATGGACTTCCCGGACAGCGTTGCGCCGAGGGTGAGTTGGTGCGGGACGGTGCGGTAGTCGCGTACGAAGGGGGTGGCGTCCTCTCGTAGGGCGACAGGCATCTTCAGCGAGCCGCCGGGGAGCTTGCGAGGCATTCGAACCTGCCGCAGGACGTCGTAGCCGACGAGCCGCAGCTCGACGACACCCGGCTTCACGGTGCTGACGTACACCGCGTGAACGCCCCAGGCGTGCCGCAGCCGTTCGGCCGAGGCGGCGACGTCTGCGGGTTCCTGTCCGGGCGCCAGGCGGAGCCGGAGCCGTAAGCCGGTCGAGGTGGGACGGATGACGCCCCGGCGGGGCGGGACCGGCCGAACCTCTCGGCGGGTGGTGGCCTTGACGGCGAGCGCCCGCAGCCGGGAGGGAGCCACGGTCAGCCCGCACGCCTCCATGACCGAGCTGTACGAGCCGAGCAGCCGGGCGGTGGATACCGGCAAGCCGACCGTGGACCAGTACGCCGCCGGGTGCTTGGCCCGGGCGTAGGCAGCCCCGCCGCCAAGTGCGGCGACAGGACCACCCACCTCCAGAAGCGTCGCTATGTCGGCCATCAGGCAGCGGCTCCAGCGGAGGCCGGGAAGGCGGCCGGGGTGACGGCGGCAGCTCGGTAGGCGATGCCGTGCCGCTGCTGCCCGTTGAACACGGACTCCCACGGCCGGGCCACCAGCCCCGGCAGCGAGACCGGCGCACCGAGCGCCAGCCCTTCGGAGACACCGCCCTCCGGAACGGTGACCTTGATGAGCGAGGACTCGCCGTCCTCGATGTAGACGACGCCGATCGTCATCAGCGCCTCACCGCTGACGGCGTCCTTCGCGATCTCGCCGGTCTGCCGGTCGCGGACCTTGGGCTCGGGAGCCTCGGTCAGCAGGATCGTGGCAGCGGCGGTCTCAACGCGGATGGTGCGCAAGGGACTTCCCCTATCTACTCGTCTATACATGTAGCGACCTGCGAACCCGATCTCCGGGTTCGCGTGGATCACTCTGCCACTCAACTTGCCCACTCGTCTATACGAGTATGCCTGTTGAGGTGTACGAGTCCGAGAACCGACCCCGCGCACCATCGCAAACCATGACGATCAGGTCGCCGGAAGCTGGTACGACAGCACGTATGCGTCAGCCGCCATCACGGTGTCGCAGACCTCCACGGCTCGCCCCTCGGTGTCGAAGGCGGTCCGGATCAGGTGAATGACCGGCACCCCGGCGGCCAGCCGGAGCGTCTTCACCTCGGCGGGCGAGGGCATCCGGGCCCGGATCTCCTCCTCGAAGTGGTCGAGGCGGTGGCCCAGCTCTTCGAGGCGGGCGTAGATGCCGCCGGGACCAGGGTTCGGCTCGGCGATCTGCGTACCGCGGGCGATGTCGAGGGGTAGGTAAGAGGTAGCGAACTCGACCGGCCGCCCATCGAGGAGGTAGCGGCGACGCCGGGCCAGCACACGCCGTACGGAGCCCAGCCGGGTCGAGATGTCCTGACTGGCCTTCTCTTCCTTGACCTCAAGGCTGTCGACCTGAGGGTGACTGCCGGCCGCGTCGGCCTCGACGATGAAGGCCGACTTGCCCTGCTCGCGATGCCGCCGGGCGAATCGGTCGGAGGCGAGCCGCCGCACTGGCGGTCGGGGCCGGACGAAGACGCCCTTCCCGTGCTCGGCGTGCACCAGGCCCTCGCCCTGGAGGATGGAGAAGGAATTGCGGACCGTCATCCGGGATACCCCGTAGTGGTCCACCAGCTCGGCCTCGGAGGGCAGCTTTTCGCCCTCCCGGAATCGCCCACGGTCGATCGCCTCCCGCAGTTGGTCGGCGATCTGCCGGAAGACCGCACGATCGCTCGTGGGGTCGAGATCACCTAGGAGGCCCGAAGAAAGAGGGCTCACGTGTACTCCTTTAGGTATCTAGACGAGTGGGCGAGTGTTGTTGCTACGGTGGAGAGCCTAGCCATCCGAGAGGGCCGAGGAACGTGAGCACTGAACGCCCGCACTCCGTGAGCGTGGCCGGAGTCGTCGTCGACGACCAGGGCCGGGCCCTCCTCATCCAGCGCCGCGACAACGGCAAGTGGGAACCCCCGGGCGGCGTCCTCGAACGCGAGGAAACCATCCCCGAGGCCCTGCAACGCGAAGTCCTCGAAGAAACCGGCATCAAGATCGCCCTCCCGGCGACCCTCACCGGCGTCTACAAGAACATGACGGGCCTGATCGTCTCCCTGGTCTTCCGCTGCGAAGCCGCCGACGGCACGCCCACCACCGGCGACGAGACCCGCGCACTGCGCTGGGCCACCCGCGAGGAAGTCGCCGAGCTGGCCGATGAGGCGTACGCGATCCGCGTCCTGGACGCACTCGACGCAACGTCCCCGCCGGCCATCCGCGCCCATGACGGCGTGAAACTCGTCTAGCCCGAACCCGCTGCACATGGCGGCCTACCAGCACGAAGGAACTTGTATGCACGAGTATACGAGTACAGCCCGGGTCTGGGGGCTCAGTTGCCCAGGTTTCCCGGAAAAGGTGAGCAGGGCCCGCCGATGGACGCGCGACATCCTGCGCGGCTCCCCTTTAGCGGAGGACGCCGTACTGATCGTCAGCGAGCTGAGCACGAACGCCCTCCTCCACACCGCGAGCGGCCGCGAATCCGGCAGCTTCCACCTGGTCGTCGCCGTCTCGGCACAGGTGGTCGCGGTCTCGGTGACGGACGACGGGGGCACGGACACGGCTCCGAAGACCGAGCGCCAGGAGGAGGGAGCCGAACACGGCCGAGGCATAGCCCTGATCGGCACTCTGGCTCACCGAGTGGTGATCCACGACAGCGACCACGGCCACACGGTCACCGCGGAACTCTTCGCCGACGCATCCCGAGGAGCCCACCCATGCTGACGACGGCAGAGCTCCGACGCGGCTTCTGGTGCGAGTGCTGGACCGAAGACGTCACGGGGGTCCAACCTCCGGCCTTCGTCGCGTCCTTCGGCGCCGACACGGCGGTCCAGGCGGACCGATGGGTCGCGGTCATCCTCCGCACGATCACGCCCATGCTGGATCCGGAAGCGTGCGATGACGCATGGGACTGGCTCTATGACGGCCGCATCGAGACCCGGCAGGCACTGCTGCGGGCAGAACCCTGCACCGTGAGAGTCAGCCAGGCCGACACTTGCGTGATATGGACGATCCGCCCGGCACTCTTCCTGCCATTGGCGCACCGCGAGGGCGCCGAACTCCCAGCCTGCACTCAGGACTTCAAGCCCCAGCAGACCGACTGAGTTACAACTTTCTCTACTGGTTCAAGGCGGCTCGCTCCGCTCACCGCGCGCGGCCCGGCCCCCGGCCGGGCCTGCGCTCCTGTCTCCGCCCCGCTCCAGCCCGGCCGGCGCCCGTGCCGCGCTCAGAGCATGCAGCCACCTGATGCCAGAAAAGGGGTACGTCGCGGCTGGGGCGGTCGGCTCCACGGCTTTACGGAGCCACTTTGGCGCGAGCCTCGCAGATCATGGCCCCAACGTCGTGCTTGACCGGGCAGGTCCACAGACTGCCCGACGCGCCGGAAGCTTACGGGGCCATGATCACTCGCGCCAAAGCAGCGCCACCCCAAAGCCGCTACGCCGACCTGTAGCGTCGCTACCGGCGCATTACCCCTGCGATAGCCTCGACAATCGGCATCCACACCTCGCGCTTGTCCTCGAAGGTCTGGACGCCCTCCCTCTTCTTGCCCGAAAATCGGTTAGGCATCCACTGGTGCGTAAGGTGAATCATCGGCCCATCGAGTGAAACAACACCTTGCTTTTGCAGGACTGAGATGACACGCCTAAATTCGTCTCCCTTGATGGACTGTCGCCCCTCCAGTTTTTTATCGAAGACCGCAGGAGTGCCTTTGTGTCCATGGTTGCGGAGCAAATTCATCATCATTTTGACGAAGCGAGCTGCGCGCTCGTTCGGCTCCACACTCGGAAGCTCCATGGGTTTCTGATAAGGAAACCACGGGTATCCGATTCGACGGCCTTCCGGAACCAGAATCTCAAAACTCTCCGCAGGAGGGTCACCCGCCAGTTGAGCTTCGCACAACAGATTACCCGTGAGCTCAAAAGTAACGCTGGCGCCACCATCCTGGTGGTTATCGACCGTTCCGTTGGGGCGGAGGGAGATTTGAACACTATCCCCTGAAACGCGAAGATCTGAGCACCGAATGAAGCAGTCGGGGCCAAAGTTCGCAGAGCCAGAGCGCGGCCTGACCGTCACCACCCCAGGGAAAGTCAGGGAAAGCGAAGCCAATGGACCCTTTAGATCTACAACTCCTTCCTGGTCGAGCAACACGTCAACGCGGACACTGTTACGACTACCAGAGCTCTCCCACAGGATAAGTTCCCCTTGCAGTTGCAGAACGTCGCTAGCGGGCTCAGTTCCTGCAGTAGGTTCACCACCTGACACGCTAACCGAAACCTCTACGTCGTGACGCTCAGATGCCATAAGCGACGCATGAAGTGCGGCGAACTGCCACTCATCTACCACAACTTCGTCTTCTTTTGCGGAAATGAACTCGAAGAGTAGTCCCGTAGAAAGTCCCACCTCTTGCAGCTTTTCTCGAACTTCGATCCGACCAAACCGCTCTGCTGCAATGTACGCAGAGAAGACAGGATTAGCCCATCGATTTTCGGTGCGGAATGGGTGATCGTCAATGAATTCGCGAATTTTGTTTTTGTACTCACCCTTCAATGGGTCCGGGCACCATGAGAGTTCGGGAGCCTCAGCATTCAAGAGATAGTGAGCGAGCCAGTCAATTTGCTCGGTAGGTGTATACATCTTGCTCGACGCCACCCCGAGCTGCTGAGCCAGTTTCTGCGTCTTCTCCTGTTCGCGCCGCAGGAGCTCTTCGATGATTTCGCCCAGGACCCGGATTCTCCGGTCGCTGCCCACCTCGGGCAAGAACGAGTTCCGAATCTTTAGTAGATTGCCCTTTTTGAGGAGGAGGGCAACAGCGTAGAGGACGGGAGCGTAGCCGATAAAGGAGTCCGCCTGACTTCCTTCGACAGCTCCAGACAGAGCTTTGATAACCGTATCTCTGGCATCAATATAAGTCTCACTTTCCTTGGACTGCGCCTCCCCGACATAGAGATCGATGTACTTTGTGCGCTGATCCGAATCAAAATGCGAAATCTCGTACCAGTTGGCACTACTCCCGGGGAAGTTAGCCCAAATATCCTCCAGCACTCGCTCGCGACCAAAAAGGACCAACGAGTGGCTTTTCTCTGACGCTGCAAAAAGCGTCTGCACGTACTCATACCATGAGGCTCCTGAGACCCTCATTCGCGCCTCATCGAGCGCATCGATCAGGATAAACGACCCCGGGGTATCGGTCAGCAAATCGAGGCCATCTGATCTTCCCGTATAGTCACGCAAGCGAGCTCGAAGCGCGTCGCCACTGACGGCCATATCTTCATTCAGCAACCACAAGGGAACCCGCTTCAGTGCCGAGACCTGCTTAGCCAAACAAGACTTACCTGTCGCACCCCTCGCAGAGATAAGTGTAATCAGTGGAGCGTCACTCGAATCCAATACTTCCAAGTTTGGAGGGATAAAAGTAGCTTGAGGGCTCGAAACCTGAAAAGCGGTAGACCCCTGCCCGGCAAAATTACCCTCAGGCAACACTTCAAGGAAATCGGCGAATGTAAATACGCTATTCATGCACTCCACCCCTCAAGTCGGCAAGTTAGCGCAAATACTAGCGGTCAGGCGAGCTGGACGGAGGAAGAGTGACATCCTCCCGTAGGCCGGCTGCATGGGCCACCATCTTCGCCTCCTCAGTCAACAGACCGACAGTCCGTACCCAAGGCAGTTGGCTAGACGGGACAGCGCCTACGAAACGACCCCCCGACTACCGCCGCCATGCCAGGGATCGAACATTCTCCAGCAAGGCGTGCAGCAGGTACGGGGGCTCCGCCGCAACAGTCCGGGTGGTCTCCAGATACGTTGCTGCGTTCTTCCCGTCCGCGCCTTCGCCCGCACGGACGAGCTCCTTCCTGCGCTCCTCCCAGGTCGGCCAATACTGGCTTAGGTGAGTCTCCAGGGTGTCTTCGAAGACGGTGTACCGACCCGTCGAGCCGTCGGCGGGCTGAGGGTTCGGCGTCGCGCCAAGGTACTTCAGAAGATTCGCGTTCTTGGTCCGGTTCATCCGCGCTTGTCGCTCGAACTCCTGCTCCTTCTCCTGGCGTTGCTCAGCGGCGAGGTTGCGCACCGACTCTCGCTTGCGCTCCTCCATGCCGGCATCACCGTCGAACACGACGTAGCAAGGAACGCCCAAGGCGCTGAAGAGCGCGTCGGAGATCATAAGGTTGTCCTTGCCGGTGACCTCAATGATGCTGATGCCGTCCGCGCCCAAGTTGACTCCGGACCGGTCCGCGCAACCGGTGATTACTCCCTCATCCCCGCGCCCCTCGACCAGGACCACGGCGTGAGCGAAAAACCCCTCAGCCAGCGCGCCTCCCAAGGTGCCCTCGGTCCTGCTCGTGATTACTTTTTTGTCGACAAGCCCGTCCAGAGCCTCACACAGATCCTCCTCAGTAGCCTGCCAAACCTCAGTGACGGGGTGCTCTTCGCCAACAGCTCGGCAGAGACGACGAATCTGGTGGTAGCCCTTCGGATCGATGAACACCGGGTTATGGGTGGCGTACATAACCTGGGTGCGCCCCTGCGGTGAGGTAGCGACCAACTCGCGGAGCACCTTTGCGAAAGTCCGCGCCTGCGGTGGATGTTGGAACAACTCGGGCTCCTCGATGGCCAGGCAAAGCGTCCGCATGCCGTCGGCCGGGCGCCTGCGGTCGGCCAGATACTTCAGCGCCGCGATAATCAGGGCACGCTGGAAGCCATGCCCTTGCCGGTGTACGGAGGTATGAGCAGCACCGTCCCGGATGCTCACCTGGAAGGTGGTTCGAGCCGGCCTAGGCGCCTGCACAGTCGGGGTCACTACGACCTCACGTCCGGTGGTGAACTTCGCGACCTCTGCGGACAGCGCGGCCGACACCTCGCCCAGCACGGGGCCGTACACCTTGCTGTGCACCTCCTGCCTCGCCAAATGGGCGTTCTCCTCAATCTCGCCGAGCTCCTCATTCGCCTGCGAGCGATCCACGGCATGGTCGAGGATGCGGCCGAGTGCCGTCGCCTTCTGGTCGTCGGCCTGCTCGTATGCCCGCAGGTCAGCGGAGACAAATACGAAGTCGATCAGTTGGGCGAGCCTGCTCTGTCCGGCAAAGCCGAAGAAGTGTGTGTCCTCGACTTCCGCCTCAGTGAGGCGATCACGGTTGGCCAGCTCCCAGGCGCGCATCGCGTCCAGGGCCTTGTCTTTGGTACCGGCGGACGGCAGGCCCAGACTCGGATCGCTGTCCTTCAACTGATCGTAAGCACGGCGCAGTTCCAAGGCCTTCTCGTTCTTCCGCACCTCCTCGAACGGCCCGAAGGCGAGCGCCTTGCCAGTAATCTTGTCCTCACCGTTCTGCCAAGTCCGCCAGATACTCACGCTCGCGGCCCCGTCGGGTGCGTATCGGCCGAGGGTCTGGCGATCGTGAGCCGTGAGTCCGTCGAACTCAACCTCCACGGAGATACGGTCGTCGTCGGCCGCAGAATGAACGTCGTCGTCAGTCAGAGCGACGCCCTTTTCGCCGTTGAAGAACCAGTCGAGCGCCCGCAGCACGGTGGACTTACCGACTCCCGTTGGCCCGATGAAGGAGGTGATCTCTTCGAAGGACACATCCACCTTGTACAGGCAGCAGAAGTTCTCGATGCGAACGCGCTTGATCTTCACTGTCGTCCTGTGCGTGAGGTGCGGGCGGGGCGTTTTAGTGCCCATGTGACGATCGTGACGCTAGCAGTCTGACTGACGGTTCATCAGCCATTTCTTCGGGTTGAGTGACCTTTCCTCACGGATGTTCGAAGATGTCGACAGCAACGACGGTTGACCCAACCGGCGAGTGCCGGCGTTCCCCGGGCTCAGTCCAGGGTCCTGTGGTCACGGGGGCGTGCCATAGGCGTGCCAGATCCAGCGGGGACCAACGGGGAATGGCGGCGAAGGCTGCTTATGAGTCGACCGTTGGAAATCCAGTCACTGCAGGTCAACGACGCTTCTGCCCTCGCAGCATCCAAGCTTCCTAAGCTGATGGCTCTGAGCTCGTCCCTAGGCTCGTTGCCGTGTCGCAACTGCCGCACCTCGCGAGGTTCCACGTTCCCAAGGTGCGTGATTCTGCGCGATGAGAGGGGAATGCAGCTCTGGGGAGCCGAGCCAGGGGAGGGGCTAGCGAGTGGCGCAGCGCAGTGGTGGCCGAGGCAACGAGTATCAGCGGCAGCAACAGGCTTTGCGGCGGGCCCAGGAGCAACAGGCCCGCCAAGCGGAGCGGGCCCGCAAGACTGCTGAAGCGGCCAGCAAACGGCGGGAGCAAGAGCGGAAGGCTGCGTATCTGGAGCAGCAAGCCGAACGGGCCAACGTGCAGACGATCGGGGTCGAGCACGAGGTCGAGCAGCTGAGCCAGTTGCTGCGTGATGCTCTGGTCGGTGACCCGCCCACAACGTTCGAGCGCCGGCGGAGGACTCATACGCCGACAGTGTTAGATGAACGCCCTTGGTCCCGCCCGGAGCCTTCACCGCGGTGGGAGGACTTTGCACCCCCAGAGCCCGGTGGCCTCGCTGCCGTCCTGGGCATTGGCAGGAAGCGATACCAAGCACAAGTCGCCGAGGCCCGTGAACGATTCAGCGAAGCGCAGCAGCGGCACGCGCGAGCTGAGGAAAAGCGCCGGGAGACGCTGGAGCAGAAGCGCACGGAGCACCGCCAGGCGGAGGAGCGGGCTGCTGAGAAGGTCGAGGCCTTCAACAGGCAGTTGGATGAGCAGCGCGAGGCGTACCGCGCTGGCGATCCTGAAGCAGTGGAAGCGCACCTGGGGGCCGTCCTCGATGCTTCGTCGTACCCGATGGGCTTCCCGCACGAGCACCGCATCGCCTTCCGGCCTGCTACAGGGGACGTCCTTGTCGAGATTCAGCTGCCGCCGGAGACGATCGTGCCCGCCGCGCGCGGCTACAGGTATGTGAAGAGCCGGGACGAGACGACCGCGGTGCCTCGGCCGGAGAAGGAGCGCAAGGAGATCTACTCGTCTGTCTTGGCACAGGTCGCTCTACGGACTGTCCACGAAATTCTGGCTAGCGACCCCGACCGGGTAGTCAACGGCGTCATCCTGAACGGTCGCGTCAAGACCATCGACCGAGCTACTGGTCAGGAGGTCTCACCCTGTCTCGTCACACTGAGCGCCAGCAGGGAACAGTTTGGCAAGCTGCGCCTCAGCCAGGTCGATCCAGCCGCCTGCCTCAAGGGACTCAATGCCCTTGTCTCTCCCAACCCGTACGACCTCGAACCCATCCGGCCCATCATCGAGTTCGATCTGACCAAGTACCGCCTGATGGACAGCATGGACGTGGTAGCTGACCTCGACAGCAGGCCCGTACTGGTCAAGCTGACCCCTACCGAGTTCGAACACCTGATCCGCCAACTCTTCGAAGCGATCGGGATGGAGGCATGGAACACCCAGGCCTCAAAAGACGAAGGTGTCGATGCGGTGGCCGTCAGCAAGGACCCCGTCTTCAACGGTGAGTGCATCATTCAGGCGAAGCGCTACAGCAAGCTCGTGGGTGTTGAGTCCGTCCAGGCGCTCGCCGGAGTGGTCGAGCACAAGCGGGCCGCCAAGGGGGTCCTGATCACCACATCGTGGTTCGGCAGGGCCAGCCACGACTTCGCCCGCCAACATGGCAGGCTCCAGCTCATCGAAGGGCCGGAACTCAAGTACCTGATCAAGGAACACCTTGGCAAGGATGTGATCCCGGGCCCGGTCCCCCCGAAGAGGCGCCCCTCACGCTGAGGCCGGCGACCCGCTCACACGGACCGGGGAGCTGGGCCGTCCCTGGGCCGTCCGAGGCCGCTCACCAGTGGCCAATGACGACCAACGACGACCACCAGGCGCACAAGCCCACCGTCCCCGACCAGCAAAAGCCCAGCTCCCCAAGATCCCCGACAACACCCAGGGCAAGAAGAAGTAGGTTTCCCGATCATGCCCCCGAGCTGCGCTTACGGCGCGGGTTGGGGGCGTTTTCGCGGACTGGGGCAGGTCCTAGGTTCCGGCGGGCACGGGAGGTCTTTCGGCCGGGCGGGGTGACATCTCGCCGGCCAGCCATTCCAGGTTCTCCCACACGCGGGGTTCGCCGTGGCGCTGCCGCTGCGCCTCGATCCAGGGCCGGTAGTGGTTCCACACGGCGATGATGATTCCGCCCCATGCCTCGTCGATGACTTTCCGGTCGAAGGCGTCCGTCTGGGCGCCCACGGCCAGGAAGTTGAAGGTCGTGAGGTAGGACGTGATCAGCTTGGTGGTGGGGACGTCGCCCGACAGCGAGAGCCTGATCAGGTCCGCGATGGCCGCGGGATCCCGATCGTCGGGTATCCCCTCGTCGATCAGCACCATCCGCCGGTCCATGTTGGCCGTCAGATACTCCATGGTCGCCTGCTTGCGGCGCCTGTCGTGATCCCGGGCGGTGCTGTGCGACAGGAGAAGAAGCTGCCAGGCCACCGCGCCGAAGGCGACGACGCTGACGAGGAAGGAGCCGAACGTAGCAATCAGGGACAACCGCTCATACGACGTCACGGCCGGGAACTTTACGGCAGACGCGCAGTTCAGCGGGCTGATTCTGGCTATTTAGGATCCTCGTATGAGATCACAGGGTGGGGATGTGCGGCCGGTGACGCGGGTCGCCCAGAAGTGGGGGTTCGGGCTGGCGCCCGTCAAGCCCGAGGTGCAGGCGGGGCGGGTCGTCGCCGGGCGGACCGTCGTCGAGGTGCTGCAGCGGGGGCATCAGGCCGCGCTGGGCCGGCTCGACGATCTGTCCACGGTTCGGGGGCTGTTCACCCGGACCTACAAGAAGGACCAGTGGGACTGGTTCACCGTCTGCGCGCAGTTGGGGTACCCGCCCGCCAAGGAGGCCCGCCGGGTGTCCGGGACGCTGCATCACCTTCGGCACTGTCTGCGCGACGGGGACCTGGCGGGCGCGGAACGCGACGTGGCCGTCCTGACGGACGCCGGTCTGCCGGAGCGGATCAGCGCCTTCGTCGCCGGGACTCCCCTCTCGCTCGACGGACGCGGGTTCGTCTATGTGCTCTCCACCCGAGAGGAGCCCGAGATGCTCAAGATCGGGTACACCGACCGTGATCCGCTCACCCGGGCCAAGGAGATCAACTCGGCGACCGGCGTGATCATCCCGTGGGGGGTCCGCGGCGCCTGGACGGTTCCGCAGGCCCGCCGGGTGGAGGCGGAGGTGCACGGCATGCTCGCCGAGTACCGGGTACGCGCGGACCGCGAGTTCTTCCAGCTGCCCTTCGCCGAGGCCGCGCGGATCATCGACGGGTACGCAGGGCAGGGGCGGTAGCCGCAGCGGGCGTACTTCTGGGCCGCGCAGGGCGTACTTCACAGGCCGCACGGCGTTCTTCACGCGCCGTAGGACGCACGTCACCTCACCCACTGCCCCGCGTCCGCGGCGGGGCCAGTGGTGAACCGCGATCGTGCTCAGACGGACAGGGGCACCGGGTGGATCTCGTCCGGTGCCGCGGCGCCCGACTGCTCGTGGGCCCGGTGCACAGCCTCGGCCGAGGGGCCTTCGGAGAGGCAGTACACCGTGCCGGTCTCCGGGTCCGCCCACGCGTGTTCGAAGTGGACTCCTTCCTCCTTCTCGACCGCGATCGCCGCCTCGTGGCCCGCGCGCAGCTGCTCCGCCGTGATGCCCTGCATTCCGTGGTGGACGTCCATGAACCGGGTCATGGTCCCCATCCGTTCTTCATCCGTTGCTCGTTCGCGCCGCGTCAGACCGTCAGCGGCACCGCGTGGATTTCGTCGGCCTTGTGACCCGCGCGCTCGTGGATGCGCTGGACCGCCTCGGCCGAGGGTGCCTCGGAGAGGCAGTAGACGAGGCCGGACTCCGGGTCCGCCCAGGCCCGCTCGAAGTGGACCCCCTCGTCCTTCTCTATGGCGAGGTCCGCCTGGTGCGCCTCGTGCAGCTGCTCCGCCGTGATGCCCTGCATCCCGGTGTGTACGTCCATGAACTGAGCCATCGCACACCTCCTGACGTCCCGATGGGCTCTCCCTTCCATGCTGCGCCCCGGCACGCCCCACAGCACGACGAAGGGCCCCGGCAGCCGCGCCGGGGCCCTTCACCGTCGTAAGGGAAAAAGAATCAACCGCACTGGCACGGGTTGCCGGACTGGCAACCGCAGCCACAACCCGAACCGCAGCCGCACGCGCCGATCAGGGTCAGGTTCCTGATCTCGGCGGGCTGCTCGGTCTGGCGTTCCTGCGTGGGGTCGGGTGTGGTGCCGGGCGTGCCGGGGGAGTCCGCCATGGGTCCCTCCTCGTAGAGGCTGGAGGCTGCTGCCTGTTCCCCATTGCATGCCCATCCCGCCGGGCGCATCAACGGCGCACGGAGGCTCTCACGCACGCCCCGGCGTGCTGTCAGGCGCCTTCGACGCCCGTCATCGGGATGTCCTGCTGGAGCTCGTCCGCGTGTTCACCCGTCACCAGGAACACCACGCGCTTGGCGACCGCCACGGCGTGGTCGGCGAACCGCTCGTAGTAGCGGCCCAGCAGGGTGACGTCCACGGCGGTCTCGATGCCGTGCTTCCAGCGGTCGTCCATCAGGTGCTGGAAGAGCGTGCGGTGGAGCAGGTCCATCGCGTCGTCGTCGGTCTCCATCTGGAGCGCCAGGTCGACGTCCTTGGTCACGATCACCTCGGCGGCCTTCGCCATCAGGCGCTGCGCGAGCTGGCCCATCTCGAGGACCGTGGCGTGCAGGTCGTGCGGGATGGCCCGTTCCGGGTAGCGCAGCCGGGTCAGCTTGGCCACGTGCTGCGCCAGGTCGCCGGAGCGCTCCAGGTCCGCGGACATCCGCAGGGAGGTGACGACGATCCGCAGGTCGGTCGCCACCGGCTGCTGCCGGGCGAGCAGGGCTATCGCGCGCGCCTCCAGGTCGTGCTGGAGATCGTCGACCTTCTGGTCGGCCTCGATCACGCTCTCGGCCAGCTTGAGGTCGCAGTCGAGTATGGCGGTCGTGGCGCGTCCGATCGCCGACCCGACCAGGCGGGCCATCTCCACCAGGCTGTCGCTGATCGAGTCAAGTTCCTCGTGGTACGCGTCCCGCATGAGGGTTCCCTCTCGTACGTGTTTCTTGGGGTTCCAGGGGCCGGGGCCAGTGTGCACGTCCTGCTGAACCGGCGCTATCGCACCCCACGCCCATACCCTCCGACCTGCACGCGTCCGTTTCCGCCACCCCAAATGAACCATTGCTAGCTCCAAGGTGAACTCTGGGCGACGAGTGTTCGAGGTCGCACTCTGATGGCTGTGGCCATGACCGGGGCCGTGCCTAACCTGGATGCATGGACGTGAACGCGGCGGTCGCCGCAGCGGCAGCGATTGCCGGGGTACTCACCGGCGTCATCGCCATGCTGGCGTTCCGCTGGAGCGAACGCGACCAGGCGCGACCCACCAGAACCTCCCTGCACACCGATCCGGTACTCCCGCCGGGCGTCGACACGGTGCTCTCCGTGCTGCGCTCCTCCGCGGTCGTACTGGACGAGGCCGACGCGGTCGTCAAGGCCAGTTCCGCCGCGTACGCCCTCGGGCTCGTACGCGGCGGGAAGCTGTCCGTCGAGCCGATGCTCCAGATGGCCCGGGACACCCGGCGCGACGGCGAGATACGCCAGGTCGAGCTGGACCTGCCCCGGCGCGGCACCGGACGCGGCGAGGCCCTCGCGGTCTCCGCCCGGGTGGCGCCGCTCGGCTCCCGCCTGGTGCTTCTGCTCGTCGAGGACCTCACCGAGGCCCGGCGGATAGAGGCGGTACGGCGCGACTTCGTCGCCAATGTCAGCCATGAGCTCAAGACCCCGGTCGGCGCGCTCTCCCTGCTGTCCGAGGCCGTCATGGACGCCTCGGACGACCCGGAGGCCGTGGAGCGCTTCGCGGGGCGCATGCAGATCGAGGCGACCCGGCTCACCAACCTCGTCCAGGAGCTGATCGACCTCTCCCGGGTCCAGAACGACGACCCGCTGGAGGACGCCGAGCCGGTTCGCGTGGACGAACTGGTGGCCGAGGCCATCGACCGCTGCCGGCACGCCGCCGGCACCAAGCAGATCACGATGGCCGCGGGCGGCACCGCCGACCTGAGCATCTTCGGCAACCGCGGCCAGCTCGCCGCGGCCCTCGGCAACCTCGTCGAGAACGCCGTCAACTATTCGCCCGCCCGCACCCGCGTCGGCATCGCCGCCCGACGCCTGACCGTACCGGGCGGCGACCACATCGAGATCGCCGTGACCGACCAGGGCATCGGCATCTCCGACAAGGACAAGGAGCGCATCTTCGAGCGCTTCTACCGCGTCGACCCGGCCCGCTCCCGTGCCACCGGCGGCACGGGGCTCGGGCTGGCGATCGTCAAGCACGTGGCCGCCTCGCACGGCGGGGAGGTCACGGTGTGGAGTTCCGAGGGACAGGGCTCCACGTTCACCCTGAGACTGCCGGAGGCGGGCGCGGCCCGCGACCGAGCTCAGCAGCATCCCGT
Source organism: Streptomyces sp. NPDC043726 (assembly GCF_056436565.1). NCBI lineage: Bacteria > Bacillati > Actinomycetota > Actinomycetes > Kitasatosporales > Streptomycetaceae > Streptomyces > Streptomyces sp. NPDC043726. The sequence continues at coordinate 610,993 of NZ_JBWKCI010000004.1, read as the reverse complement.
CCTCGACGACGAGGCCGGGCGCCCCGCCGATCCGTCCCACGACACACCCCCCGAGTCAGCCGCGTATCAGACGCTTTCCGCCCCGGAGGTCCATCCGTGACCCGAGTGCTCGTCGTCGAGGACGAGGAATCCTTCTCTGACGCTCTGTCGTACATGCTCCGCAAGGAGGGCTTCGAGGTCGCCGTGGCGACCACTGGGCCCGACGGCCTCGACGAGTTCGAGCGCAACGGCGCCGACCTCGTCCTCCTGGACCTGATGCTGCCCGGCCTGCCGGGCACGGAGGTCTGCCGCCAGCTGCGCGGCCGCTCCAACGTCCCCGTCATCATGGTGACCGCCAAGGACAGCGAGATCGACAAGGTCGTCGGCCTGGAAATAGGAGCCGATGACTATGTCACCAAGCCCTTCTCGTCCCGTGAGCTGGTCGCCCGTATCCGGGCCGTCCTGCGCCGCCGCGGCGAGCCCGAGGAGGTCACCCCGGCCGCGCTGGAGGCGGGTCCGGTGCGTATGGACGTCGACCGCCACGTGGTCACGGTCTCCGGCTCGAAGGTCGACCTCCCGCTCAAGGAGTTCGACCTCCTGGAGATGCTCCTGCGCAACGCGGGCCGCGTTCTGACCCGCATGCAGCTCATCGACCGGGTCTGGGGCGCCGACTACGTGGGCGACACCAAGACCCTCGACGTCCACGTCAAGCGCCTGCGAGCCAAGATCGAGCCGGACCCGGGCGCGCCCAGGTATCTGGTGACGGTGCGTGGTCTGGGCTACAAGTTCGAGCCGTAGACCGGCTACAAGTTCGAGCCGTGAACCGACGTAGACCGGAGTCGGCGGACGGAGTCCGGCGCAGCGTCCCGAAGCCCGCATAGCGGTGCGAGGGGCGCGTCGAGGACGGTGCTCGAGCCGGACCCGGGCGCGCCCAGGTATCTGGTGACGGTGCGTGGTCTGGGCTACAAGTTCGAGCCGTAGACCGGCTACAAGTTCGAGCCGTAG
>NZ_JBWKCI010000004.1:396363-609910 GCF_056436565.1 Streptomyces sp. NPDC043726 | reverse complement strand
CTCGAGCCGGACCCGGGCGCGCCCAGGTATCTGGTGACGGTGCGTGGTCTGGGCTACAAGTTCGAGCCGTAGACCGGCTACAAGTTCGAGCCGTAGACGACGCTGCCAGTACGACGAAGGCGGGCCCCCTCTCCCAGGAGAGGGGGCCCGCCTTCTTGGTGCTACGTCGGCTCAGTGGCCGGAGGCCGCGTGGGACTCCGTGGCCGTCGCCGAGCCCGAGGCCGCGTCGGTCGGGGTGGCCGTGTCGGCGGGGGAGCCGGAGGCGCCCTCCTCGGGCTCGCCCGTCTCGGTCGCGGTGGCCGTGGCCTCGCCGGTGGGCTCCTCCGTCGGAGCCGCGGGGATCTCGGTCGGGCCCCAGCCGGTGAAGTAGCTCTCGGCCGGGACGACGAAGGCGCGCAGGCTGACGTCACCGGTCTCGCTGAAGGTGAACGTCATCTGCTGGGCGTTGCCGTCCTGGACGTTCTCGGGCGTGCTGGAGAGCACCGCGGAGGCGTTCTCGGCGCCGCCGAGGATCAGCGAGCCGCCGGCCGGGATGGTCAGGCTCTTGCCCTTGGCCGCCTTCAGCTCGACGGGCTCGCCGGCCCCGGCGATGCTGATCGACTCCAGCTTCTGCGGCTCGGTGCCGTTGTTGAACAGCGTCGCGGCGACGGCGGCCGGGCCGCCGGCCTCGGGGTCGGGCTGGGTGACGATGACGGCGTTCTGGACCATGATGTCGCCCACCGTCGTCGCCGCGTTGTCCGGCTTGATCTCAAGGGTCTGGGCGTTGCTGCCGGCGCCGCACGCGGCGAGCGGGAGGATCGAGAACGTGATGGCGGCGGCAGCGAGGACGCCGCGTCGAATGCTGCTGCTCACGGCGGCGGCAACTCCTTGACTCGAACGGGGCGGGCGCATAAAGCCGCCCTAAGTGTCTGTCAGCGGCCTTAGGTTACCGAGCCGTTCCCACGCGGGCGCACCCGACCCTCCCCTGAGCCGTACAAGAGGGTGCCGCTTCACCCGTCCCGTCCCCCACAGGTGACTCGTGAGTCACTTTGGCACCACACTCCTCCGCCATTCACATAAGTCCCGTGGGCATACCTGCGACACCGGCTCGCGAAATTTCCGTGAAGGAATGCGCGACCCTCCGGAAATTGATCACCGGCTGTGCCTCGGCGGCCCTCGTGATCAATTCCGGATTCGGCCGGGACCCGGCTGAAGGACACCGAACGGAGTAGCGGAAGTCGCACACCTGGAACCGGACATATCGGGATGTTCGTCCGCTTGGCGGAGGCTCCGGATGTGTGTAACGTGCGCGTTTCCCCTCCCCCGAAGAGCCGCTCCCACCTGCGAATACCTGCTTCCGGTCGGCCCGCGCAGCACGTTCCTGTTGCTGTTGTCAAGCCCCGAGATATGCCCTGACCTGCGAAAACGCCATTCAGAAGCTGCCGTTTCCGTGTTACCCTGGATAGCCACGGAAGGGGTACCTGTCACATGACGTTCAAGGTTGGCGACACCGTGGTCTATCCCCATCACGGGGCCGCGCTGATCGAGGCCATCGAAACTCGCCAGATCAAAGGCGTGGACAAGACCTACTTGGTGCTGAAGGTCGCCCAGGGTGACCTGACGGTACGTGTGCCAGCGGACAATGCGGAGTTCGTCGGCGTGCGTGATGTGGTCGGTCAGGACGGGCTGGACCGGGTCTTCGAGGTGCTGCGCGCGCCGTACGCCGAGGAGCCCACGAACTGGTCGCGTCGTTACAAGGCAAATCTGGAGAAGCTCGCCTCCGGCGATGTCATCAAGGTCGCGGAAGTCGTGCGTGACCTGTGGCGTCGTGAGCGCGAGCGCGGACTCTCCGCAGGTGAGAAGCGCATGCTCGCCAAGGCTCGCCAGATCCTGGTGAGCGAGCTCGCCCTCGCGGAGAACACCAACGAGGACAAGGCCGAGGCCCTGCTCGACGAGGTGCTCGCGTCCTGACGCCCGCCCCCGGCAGGCTCAGCCCACGCCGCTGCGTTGCCTGAAGGCCGCGCTCAGAAGCTGCGTTGCGTAGTCGCGTAAAAGAAGTGCCGCGGTGCCCGATGACGTATTTGCCGTCGCCGGGCGCTGCGGCATGTTCGCTTGTGCGTGCCGACCCACGCCGTACACCTTCGGGAGGAATTCCCCCCGATACTTGGCGTGCCGGGCCCGGGCAGCTGGCTCGACCAGTGTCACGGAAGGGTCCGGTCAAGGCGTCGCGCCCGGCACTTCCCAGGCCATACCCAAGCCAGGCCAGCACACAAACCTGACAGGAACCGATGTCTGACGAATCGCGCCCTACGCCCGCGCAGGCCAGTCCGACCGCTCGCACGGCTGTCGTGATTCCGGCCGCCGGCCGGGGTGTACGCCTCGGCCCGGGCGCCCCCAAGGCGCTCCGCGCGCTGGGCGGCACCCCCCTCCTCATCCACGCGGTGCGCGCGATGGCCGCGTCCCGCGCCGTCTCGCTGGTCGTCGTCGTGGCCCCGCCCGACGGCACCGCCGAGGTGAAGTCCCTCCTCGACACGCACGCGCTGCCCGAGCGCACCGACTTCCTGGTGGTCCCCGGCGGCGCCGAGCGCCAGGACTCCGTGAAGCTCGGTCTGGACGCGCTGCCGCCCGAGTACGACATCGTCCTGGTGCACGACGCGGCCCGCCCGCTCGTCCCCGTGGACACCGTCGACGCCGTGATCGAGGCCGTACGGGAGGGTGCTCCCGCCGTCGTGCCCGCGCTGCCGCTCGCCGACACCGTCAAGGAGGTCGAACCGGCCGGTGCCGAGGGTGAGCCCGAGCCGGTCGTGGCCACGCCGGACCGGTCGCGGCTGCGTGCCGTGCAGACCCCGCAGGGCTTCGACCGGGCCACCCTGGTCCGCGCCCACGAGACGGTCACCGACGACGTCACCGACGACGCCAGCATGGTCGAGCAGCTCGGGCTCACCGTCGTGGTGGTGCCCGGTCACGAGGAGGCCTTCAAGGTCACCCGCCCGCTGGACCTGGTCCTGGCGGAGGCGGTCCTGGCGCGCCGGAGGCTCAACGATGGCTTCTGAGGCGCCGCTGCTCCCCCAGGTCGGCATCGGCACCGACATCCACGCCTTCGAGGAGGGCCGCGAGCTGTGGTGCGCGGGCCTGAAGTGGGAGGGCGAGGGGACCGGTCTGGCCGGCCACTCCGACGCCGACGTCGTCGCGCACGCCGCGTGCAACGCGCTGTTCTCGGCGGCGGGCCTCGGCGACCTGGGCCGGCACTTCGGCACGGGGCGCCCCGAGTGGTCGGGCGCCTCCGGCGTCGTACTGCTGACCGAGGCCGCCCGGATCGTGCGGGAGGCGGGCTTCGTCATCGGCAACATCGCCGTGCAGGTCGTCGGACCCCGCCCGAAGATCGGCAAGCGCCGGGAGGAGGCCGAGAAGGTTCTCTCGGAGGCGGCCGGGGCGCCGGTCTCGGTGTCGGGAGCCACGACCGACGGTCTGGGGTTCCCCGGTAGGGGTGAAGGCCTGATGGCGGTGGCGACCGCTCTGGTGGCCCGAACCGCGGGCTGACTGTTATCCACAACCGTCCGAGGCACTGGGGATCGCCTACTACCCTGGACTCGTGACTATTCGCCTGTACGACACCAGCGCCCGGCAGATCCGTGACTTCACCCCGATCCAGCCGGGTTGTGTCTCGATCTACCTGTGCGGTGCCACCGTGCAGGCCGCCCCGCACATCGGCCACATTCGCTCCGGCCTGAACTTCGACATCATGCGCCGCTGGTTCGAGTACCGCGGCTACGACGTCACGTTCGTGCGGAACGTGACCGACATCGACGACAAGATCATCACCAAGTCGGTGGACCAGGGCCGCCCGTGGTGGTCCATCGGCTACGAGAACGAGCGGGCGTTCAACGACGGCTACACCGCCCTCGGCTGCCTGCCGCCGACGTACGAACCGCGTGCCACCGGCCATGTCACCGAGATGGTCGAGATGATGCGCGGCCTGATCGAGCGCGGCCACGCCTACGAGGCCGACGGCAACGTCTACTTCGACGTGAAGTCCTTCCCGGAGTACCTGCGCCTGTCCAACCAGGAGCTGGACAACCTGCTCCAGCCTTCCGGTGAGGGCGAGACCGGCAAGCGGGACTCCCGGGACTTCGCGATGTGGAAGGCCGCCAAGCCGGGCGAGCCGAGCTGGGAGACGCCGTGGGGACGCGGCCGCCCCGGCTGGCACCTGGAGTGCTCGGCGATGGCCCACAAGTACCTGGGCTCCGCCTTCGACATCCACGGCGGCGGCCTGGACCTGATCTTCCCGCACCATGAGAACGAGATCGCCCAGGCCAAGGCCTACGGCGACGAGTTCGCCCGGTACTGGGTGCACAACGCCTGGGTCACCATGAGCGGCGAGAAGATGTCCAAGTCGCTGGGCAACTCCGTGCTCGTCGGCGAGATGGTCAAGCACTGGCGCCCGATCGTGCTGCGCTACTACCTCGGCACCCCGCACTACCGCTCGATGATCGAGTACAGCGAGGAGGCCCTGCGCGAGGCCGAGTCCGCGTTCGCGCGGATCGAGGGCTTCGTGCAGCGCGTGGTGGAGCTCGCCGGGCATGCCGTCGAGCCGGCCGCCGAGGTGCCGTCCGCCTTCGCCGAGGCGATGGACGACGACCTGGGTGTCCCGCAGGCGCTCGCCGTCGTGCACACCACCGTCCGGCAGGGCAACTCCGCCCTCGCCGCCGACGACAAGGAAGCCGCCGTGGCGCGGCTGGCCGAGGTGCGGGCCATGCTCGGCGTGCTGGGTCTCGACCCGCTCGCCCCGCACTGGGCCGGTGAGGCCGGAAAGGGCGAAGACCTGCACGGCGTGGTCGACAGCCTGGTCCGCCTGGTCCTGGACCAGCGGGAGGCGGCCCGAGCCCGTAAGGACTGGGCCACGGCGGACGCCATCCGGGACCAGCTGGGGCAGTCGGGACTGGTCATCGAGGACAGCCCGCACGGCCCGCGCTGGAGCCTCGGCGCGCGCTGAGCGCGGTGATCGATTGTGCCGCCCGGGCCTCCGGGCGGCACACTGCATAGACGTACGAATTTCCAGACGTTCCATCGCACCGAAGAGACAGGTAGGTCATGGCCGCGAACAACCGCCGCATGTCCGGCAAGAAGGGCGCGCAGGTCGGCAGTGGCGGCCAGCGGCGCAAGGGGCTCGAGGGCAAGGGCCCGACGCCGCCCGCCGAGATGCGCAAGGGTCACAAGAAGAACCGCATCGCCAACGCCAAGTCGAAGCAGACGGCACGCCGTCCCGCACCGCGCGGGCGCGGCGGCAAGGGCACGTCCGAGATGGTCGTGGGCCGCAACCCCGTCGTCGAGGCGCTGCGCGAGGGCGTGCCCGCGGTGACGCTGTACGTCCAGCAGTTCATCGACAACGACGAGCGCGTCCGAGAGGCGCTCCAGCTCGTGGGGGAGCGCGGCGGCATCCACCTCATGGAGGCCCCCCGCCCCGAGCTCGACCGCATGACCAACGGGCTCAACCACCAGGGTCTGGTCCTCCAGGTCCCGCCGTACGAGTACGCCCACCCCGAGGACCTCGCCAGCGCCGCCTACGACGACGGTGAGGACCCCCTCATCGTCGCCCTCGACGGTGTGACGGACCCGCGCAACCTGGGTGCCGTCGTCCGCTCGGTGTCGGCCTTCGGCGGCCACGGCGTCCTCGTGCCGGAGCGGCGCGCGGCGGGCATGACCGCCGGCGCCTGGAAGACGTCTGCCGGCACCGCGGCCCGCACCCCCGTCGCCCGCGCCACCAACCTCACCCGCGCCCTCGAGGCGTACAAGAAGGCGGGCATCGTCGTCGTCGGCCTCGCCGCCGACGGAGAGCACGAGGTCGGCGACCTCGAGGCGCTCGACGGCCCCGTCGTCATCGTGGTCGGCAGCGAGGGCAAGGGCCTGTCCCGCCTGGTCGGCGAGACCTGCGACTTCCGGGTGCGGATCCCGATGCCGGGTGGCGCCGAGTCGCTGAACGCCGGTGTCGCGGCGGGGATCGTGCTGTACGAGGCGGCGCGCCGACGGGTCTGAACACCAGTCCGTACCGTCACCCGTACGGGGTAATCCTGGCATCCAGGACAAGCTTGACGCGGTCCGGACAGATCCGGCAGGTCAAAGCAGTGTCCTAAACACACGTCACTCGGTTAGATGAGTGTGGACACCAGAACACCCCGCACACCCACGGGGGACCGCTCGTCGGGATTCGACGACGCTCCCGCGCTGAGCATGGTGAAGGTGCCGAGCGATCCGGCGCAGATCATCGTCAATCACGCCAGTTTCCGCGTGCAGTTGGGTGCCTCGACGAGACGCAGCCAATCGCCGCGGATCGCACGGCACTTGAGCGCGGCCGAGGACACCGCCCGCATGCCCGTGGTCGGCGCCGCGACCGCCGGCCGTCGCCGTCCGGTCGTCTGGAGCGGCAAGTCCGCGCCCGACGACACGGGCGCCCACCGGCTCCTCCAGGCGGTGCGGGGCGCCGGCGTCGGCCACGCCGACGAACCGGCCGACGCAGGCGCCACCCAGGTCATCCCGCGCGTCGACGTCAACGACGGCTACGGCGAAGACGGTTACGACGATCTCGCGCAGACCGTCGAGACCCCCGTCGTCGGCGCCCAGCGCACCCCGCCCGACGCCGCCGGCACCCGGCTGCTGCCCGACATGCGCCAGGCCGGCAGCGCCTACGACGACGAACTCGGGTACGACGACGAGCAGTTCGCGGAGCCCGACGAGACTCCCCGGTCCAGACGGCACGGCGACGACCCCGCGCGGCACGCCTACTACCCGGGCCGCCGCATGAACTTGGGCGTCGTCCTGCTCCCGCTGCGCATCTTCCTCGGCTTCATCTCGATCTACGCCGGCATGGGCAAGCTCTGCGACCCCGTCTACTTCGACGGCGGCAAGCGCGGCTCGATGGTGAAGTGGCTCAACACCCTGCATCCCTGGGAAGTCGCCGAGCCGCTGCGCCAGTTCGCCCTGGAGCACCCCGTCGGCTCCGGTCTGGTGATCGCCTTCTTCCAGGTCATCGTGGGTGTCCTCACGGTCCTGGGCTGCTGGCAGCGGGTCGCCGCCGTGGTCGGCGCGCTGCTGTCGGCCGCGCTGCTGCTCACCGTCAGCTGGAAGAGCGTCCCCGTCTACGACGCCCCCGACATCATCTATCTGGCCGCCTGGTCCCCGCTGATCATCGCCGGCGCCCCCGTCTACTCCATCGACGGCCGCCTCGCGGGCAGCGCCTGGCGCCGCCTCGGCCCCCGCTCCGACATCTGGGAACTGCGCCGTTACGTCCTGCGTCGCGGCGCCCTGGTCACCGCGATCGTCACCGGCCTGACCCTCCTCATCGGCTCCCTCCTCGGCGGTGCCGTCCGCGACGCCGACCGGGTGGTCGTCCCCGGCCCCGGCGAGGCCCCGCGCAACGAACTCCCCGGCTCCCCGCTCCCCTCGGAGCCCGGCCAGCGGGAGCGGCGTACGCCGTCGGCCTCCACCACCCCGACCCGGGGCGCCACCGCGGCCCCCTCCGCGGACACCGCCACGACCCCGGACGCCACCAGGGACACCGGCACCGCGAGCACGCCCAGCCAGACCCAGGGCACCGCGGGCCAGGCCCCGCCCCAGCAGTCCTCACCGGCGAACGAGGCCCCCAGCACCACCACGGGCCCGACCTCCGGCGGCACCACCGGCGGCGGCAGCACGCCGGGCGGCTCGGGAGGCGGAGGCTCGACCTCCGGTGAACCGGGCCTGGTGGGCGGCCTGTTGGGGTAGATGGGCCGGTGGGCGGGATTCTGGGTTAGCCCACCGGCTGCACATACGAACCCACGGTTCCCCGCACCCCTCCAGGGGCGCGGGGAACTGCGCTGTCAGCCCCCGCTCAGCCGCACTACGACCGCAGAGCGGACAGCTCCTTCGCGGCTTCGGTCAGATCCTTGGCCGTGTCAATGGCACGCCAATAGGCCCCCTGGGGGAGGGGAAAGCCGGCCAAGCGCCGCTCGCGTGCGAGACGAGGAAACGTGGTCCGCTCGTGATCCCCCCGCTCAGGGAGCATCTCGGCGAACTCGGCGGAGAAGACGTACACACCCGCATTGATCTCGTACGTCGTGGGCGGCGCCTCGATGAAGTCGGTGACGTGCCCGAACCCGTCCGTCTGCACGGCGCCCCAGGGAATCCGGGGCCGCGCCAGAGCCAGCGTCGCCACCGCGTCCCGCTCCGCGTGGAAGTCGGCCATGTCCCGCAGGGAGAAGCGGGTCCAGATGTCGCCGTTGGTGGCGTACCAGGGCCGGTCGGGGTGGGGGAGATGGGCGGCGGCGTACTTGAGCCCGCCGCCGCGCCCCAGGGGCTCGGTCTCGACGACGGTGGTCACCTTGCAGGGCAGCTCGGCGGAGTCCAGCCATTCCTTGAGGACGTCCGCGAGGTGGCCGCAGCTGACCACCACGTCCGTCACGCCCTCCTCGGCGAGCCAGGCGAGCTGATGGCCGATGATCGGCGTCCCCGTGCCGGGGATCTCGACCATCGGCTTGGGCCGGTCGTCGGTGTACGGGCGCAGCCGTGACCCCTGGCCCCCGGCCAGGATCACGGCCTGCACGGGGCGGGACGCGGCGTTGGGATCGGTCATGGACCGAACTGTACGGTGGCGCTGCGCTGGCTTGGGCGGGGTGGCTGGTGCCTGGGTTTTTGGTGCCTGGGTGCCTGGTGCCTGGGTTTTTGGTGCCTGGGTGCCTGGTGCCTAATAGCTCGGGGGGCGTGCCTCGTGCGCGGGTGCGGCGCCGTGGGGGCTGGTCGCGCAGTTCCCCGCGCCCCTGGGGGCCTGCGGCCCCCGGGCCCTCGGGCTCCCGGCCCCCGGGCTTCGCCGCCTCCGCGGCCCCCGTGGCACCCGGGACTCAGGCCCCTGCGGCCCCAGGCCCCGCCGTCTGGCCTCAGTTGTGGGCCGTTGCCACGCCTGTTGCGAAGGCTGTGTCGCAGACCGGGCGGGCGTACGACTGGGCGCGTGTTGGGCCGTAGGCGCGGACCGCGGCGCGGCCGAGGGCTCGGGCGATCGAGGCGCAGTGCTTGGCCAGCGACGGGCGGCCGTTGACGGCCTGCTGGAGGTGGGTGAGCGCGACGCCCGGGTTCTCCCGCACGAGCTCGGCGACGAGCTTGTCGCGCAGCACGTCCTGGGGCGCACGGGAGACGGAGCCGGGCTTGGCGTCCGAGACCGACGCGTCCGATGCCGTGAGCACCGAGTTCGAGGGGTCCCCCGACCAGTTGACCCGGGTGACCGCGAGGGTCCCGGAGAGCACCAGGACGACGGGCAGGACGAGGGCGAGTGAGCGGCCGATCCGGCGGGCGGGGCCCCGGCCGCGTCGCGTCTGTTGGTTAGTGGAGTGCTTCACGCGAGTGAGGGTAGCGCCCGGTAATGATTTGGCGACATTTAGTCACCGGTTCGGGGGATGAAGTGGTGCCTCTTTTTGGGTAAGAGGTTGACGCTCGCTGCTCGAAATGGGCGGTTTGCCGGGGTATTTGTCGACAACGAGAAGGGCCCCGCGTCACTCCGCGGGGCCCTTCTCGTCAAGTGAATCAGTCGGTGAGACGCTCACCCGTGGAGGTCGAGAACACGTGGGTCTCGCCCGGACGCGGCACGACGTGCAGCTGAGCGCCCTTCTCCGGGACCTGGCGGCCGTTCACACGGACGACCAGGTCCTTCTTCTCGCCGCCGACCTCGGCGGTGCCGTAGACGTAACCGTCGGCGCCGAGCTCCTCGACGACGTTGACGGAGACGGCGAGACCGGCCGGGGCGTCCTCGGTGTCCTTGGTCAGGGCGGTGGCGGCGCCGCCACCCTGCTCGACGATGTCGAAGTGCTCGGGGCGCACGCCCACGGTGACCGTGCGGTCGCCCTTGTCGGCGGCGGCCTTCAGGGCGTCACGGTTGACCGGGACGACGCTGTTGCCGAACTTCACACCACCGTCGGTGATCGGGACCTCGACCAGGTTCATGGCGGGGGAGCCGATGAAGCCGGCGACGAAGAGGTTGGCCGGGCGGTCGTACATGTTGCGCGGGGAGTCGACCTGCTGGAGCAGACCGTCCTTGAGGACGGCCACGCGGTCGCCCATCGTCATGGCCTCGACCTGGTCGTGGGTGACGTAGACCGTGGTGATGCCGAGCCGGCGCTGGAGCGAGGCGATCTGCGTACGGGTGGAGACACGCAGCTTGGCGTCGAGGTTCGACAGCGGCTCGTCCATGAGGAAGACCTGCGGCTCACGCACGATGGCGCGGCCCATCGCCACACGCTGGCGCTGACCGCCGGAGAGCGCCTTCGGCTTGCGGCCGAGGTACTCGGTGAGGTCCAGGATCTTCGCCGCGTCCTCGACCTTCTGGCGGATCTCCGCCTTCGGCACACCGGCGATCTTGAGCGCGAAGCCCATGTTGTCGGCGACCGTCATGTGCGGGTAGAGCGCGTAGTTCTGGAACACCATCGCGATGTCCCGGTCCTTCGGCGGCAGGTGCGTGACGTCACGGTCGCCGATACGGATGGCGCCGGCGTTGACGTCCTCGAGCCCCGCCAGCATGCGGAGCGAGGTGGACTTGCCGCAGCCGGACGGGCCGACCAGAACGAGGAACTCTCCGTCCTCGATCTCGATGTCGAGCGCGTCAACAGCGGGCTTCTCGGAACCCGGGTAGATCCGGGTCGCCTTGTCGAACGAGACAGTGGCCATGGTGAATGGGCCCCCTTCTACCGGCAGGAACGTGCCGGACGATCCGTTGTAGGAAGGTGGTGGTGTAGTCCATGCGAGTGGACTGGCCTTGGACGGTACCTGCCGTTCACCTGGTCTGTCAGTACCCGGACCCCTGTGAACTTCGCGGAAATTTTCGACAGGGGCACGCCGGGGCGTGGGTACACTGCTCGGGCACGTAGGTGCGTGCCTCCTTAGCTCAGCTGGTCAGAGCGCCGCTCTTGTAAAGCGAAGGTCGTCGGTTCGAATCCGACAGGGGGCTCTTTCTCTGCCTGCGACAACGCCCCCGCGATCTTGGATCACGGGGGCGTTGACGGCAGTTCGTGACGGCAGCCCCCGCTAACGGCGCCGCGTGAGCAGGCGATCCATGTGGCCCATGGCCTCTCTCCGGTCGCCCTCGCTTACGTGGGTGTAGACGTTCATGGTCACGGCGATCTGCGAGTGGCCCAGGATCTCCATCACGGTCCGGGGTGCGACGCCGGCAGCGAAGAGCAGAGACGCGCACCCGTGGCGAGTGTCGTGAAGACGTACCTGAGGCAGTCCTGCGGCCTCTGAGAGGCGCAGGAACGACCGGTAGAGGTTCCTGGGCTCGATCGGTCGCCCACTGCGCGTGGTGAAGACGTGGTCGCTCTCGTGCCAGTCCGCGCCGGCCGCAGCGCGCCGCTCTCCCTGCCGGAGACGTTGCCACCGGAGAGGGGCTACGCACATGCGCGGAATCGGGATCACTCGCGCCCGCCGGTTCTTCGTGGTGTCGAGGTACAGCTCATTGCCGCCGCGATGCAGCGTGGTCCGAACGGTCAGCGTGCGGCGGTCCAGGTCGACGTCGCGCCATTGCAGCCCGAGAATCTCGCCGCGCCGCAGGCCCAGGGCCACCGCGAGAACGAACGCGGTGTACAGCGGATCGGTTCGGGCCTCTTCCAGGAACGTCAGAGTCTCGTCCAGCGACCAGGGGTGCAGCTCACGCGGCTCCGCACGCGGGGCGGGAACCAACTGGACGACGTTCCGGCTGATCAGTTCGTCTCGGCAGGCAGCGGTGATGGCGGTGCGCAGCACGCGGTGCGCTTCCTTCGCAGTAGCGGCCGATTTTTGGGCCGTGACCTTCGTGAGCATCTGCCGCACGTTCGCCGTAGTCAGCGACTCCAGCCGCCGACTGCCCAGCAGCGGTACGAGGTAGAGCCGCACATGCATCTCGTACTTGATGTACGTCGTCCGCTTCCGGTTGGGCCGGATGTACTCCTCCAGCCAGTACGGCAGCCACTCGGAGAGCTTCGCCGACCGCGACGGCGTCGGGATCCCTTGTCGGTCGCGCCGTACGAGATCCTGCCGCTTCTCGTCGCACTCCTCCCACGTGGCGCCGTACACCGTCTTGCGCTTGCGGGTGCCGTCAGGCTGCGGCACGTAGACGCGCGCCTCGAAGCGCCCGTCCTTGCGCTGCCAGATGCTGCCGGCGCCGTTCGGGTTCCTCTTTCGAGATGCCATCAGGCTGCGTTCTCCTCCAGTCGGTTGTGCATGTAGCTGCGGACGGCATCCACCGGGATGCGGCGGGCGCGGCCGGACGTGTAGCTCGGGAGCTGCTTGGAGCGGATCAGGTCGTAGACCTTGCTGCGGCTCAGGCGCAGGGCGGTCATGACCTCCGGGACGGTGAGTGCTTGGGGCTCGCTCGGGACAGCGGTGAGCACGTCGAAACCTCCGTGAGGGCTAGGGCCTCCGTTGGCCCCTCCTGGGAAGTCCGCTACTTCCGCTACCGCCGCTACCGCGCAGGTCAGGGGCCTGTGCGGGGTAGCGGGAAGGGGTAGCGGTAGCGGATGGGTAGCGCGGGGGTAGCGGCTCGCGGCGGCGGTTGCCGCTACCCCGTTGTGGCTGGTCAGACCGTGTTTTCGGTGCCCGGTAGCGGAGGTAGCGGACTTTCCGGGGGTGGGGGGCAGTAGCGCGCCCACGCGTCCGCGAGGTCGGCGGCGTAGTAGCCCTTGAGGACGCTCCCGGCGGTCTTGATGTTGCGGGAGGCGATGGGCTCGTTGTCGCTGGTCATGTACTCCGCGAGCATCCGCGACAGGCGCCGGTTGTCGAGCGGCTTGCCGTGCAGGTCGGCCCAGGGGGCGTCGTCGAGGGCGTTGAGCCGGTCGAGGATGGCGACGGTGGGCAGGCGGTCGATGCCGACCATGACGTGGTCGCGCAGGTCCGTCAGGAGCCGGATGCCGAGACTGCCCTTGTCGTTGGCCTTGGACGCGGTCACCAGCGTCACGCACGCCGCCCGCGCCCGCTCGGGCCAGTCGCCCCCTGCCGCGTCGGCCACGGCGAGGAGGGGTTCCCACACGTCCGCCGGACGGTCGCTCACCCCGTCGGGCATGTCCGGCCAGGCGCCCATGACGAACCCGCGGGCGTGTTCGGCCCATTGGGCGAGCCGGTCACGCAGCTTGTGCCCCTCGGCTTCGTGGACGCGGGCACGGAAGGGTTCGATGCGCTCGTTGCGGGCCCGGCGCCGCATCCGGATCACGACCGATCGGGTCATGATCGTGTCGGGGAGGTTGCCGAGTCCGGCGACCGCGACGCCGGCGTAGGACGGGAAGGCTTGAACGGTCTGGTTGCCGCCGTCGCCGATGCACCGGTAGGTGACGCCGGTACGGCGGTGTCCGGCGTTGAGGAACCCGCGCAGTTCCTCGTTCTCCCCGGCTTTGGGCCCGAAGACCGTGTCGATCTCGTCGAACAGGATCGTGGGCCGTCCGCTGGGGTTGGACACGGAGCGGAACAGGGCGGCGGCGGAGGCGTTGACCGCCGTCATGGGCGCGGGGACGAGGGTTTCCACGATCTCCAGTGCCCGCGACTTCCCCGATCCCGGCTCGGGTGAGAGGAAGGCGAGGCGGGGGGTGGAGTCGAAGCAGTCGAGCAGGTGGGCGTGGGCATCCCACAGGGCGACGGCGACGTAGGCGGCTTCGGTGGGGAAGACGTTGAAGCGGCGGTGGAAGGCTTCCACCTCGTCGAGCAGGGCGGCGCCGTCGATGGCGGGCGGGGTCATGCGGCGGTCCTCCGTTCGGGGGGCGCGGCGGGTGTGCCGGTGCAGAAGTGCTTGTGGGCGGCGTAGTCGGCGACCAGGTCGGCCACATCCTGTTGACCGGTGGCGGTGGCGGTGTGGCCGCAGGGGCAGGCGTAGGCGGCGGTGGGGGTGTCGCCGTAGCGCTTGGACCAGCGGGCGCCGTCGTAGTGGTGGCGGTAGACCGGTGGGGCGTAGATGCGGATACCGGGCCGCGCGGGCGTCGGGTCTTCCACGCCGTGGGATGCCTGGTCGTTCCCGAACCGCTCAGAACGAAGAGCAGCTACGACGCCCTTACGGGCGGCGCCTTTCGGCTCGCCTACTGCTGCCGTGTCCACAGGCTGTGGAGCGGCGTGCGGGCTGTTCGGGGGGTTCGTGGGGCAATCCAGGGCGGGGGGAGTCGGCGTCGTCACGCTGCCTCCCGTGGGGTGGCGTGGGTGATGACCCAGTCCATGGCGCTGCGGATGGTGGTGCGGCACTCGGCCGGCGGGAGTCCGGTAGCCTCCCCCGCCCCCTGGATTGCCTGCTCCGCCACGTCTCGGGGGATGTCGCCCCACGCGACGAACCGCGCGATCTTGCAGGCGCTGCGGTGCAGGGTGTTGTTGCGGCCGTTGGGCCCGCCCTCGGACGCGGCAGCAATGACCGCGCATTCGCGTTCCAGGGCGGTCCGTGCGGCGCGGGTGCCGTCGTGGACTCGCACGGGCGCTGGGGCGGCCCTGTCCGGCTCTGTGAGCAACGCGGCGAGCCATGCGGGCAGTTCAGCCACGGGCGCGTCGCGGGCGACCGTATAGGCGCCGTCGGGGGTGGTGCTGCCGGGGGCGACGACGTAGCCGCCCCACGCGCGGGTGTCGATGTGGGGCCCGAGACGGTTCGCGCTGCACTTCAGCCGCACCCCGGTGGGGGCGGCGAAGTAGAGGTGTTGACCGCGCGCGGTCCGCACCCGGTAGGTGTCGGGGAGCACCTGCCCGGCGCGCTCGCAGAGCGCTTGCAGGGAAGTGGCGCCGTCAGGCGCTCCTTCTGGCTCTTCCGCTTTGACCGGGTCGAGGTCGATGACGAGCAGTCCGGCCGGGCCGGTAGCGATCCCGACGTTGTAGGGCCGCCGTGCCCACGCGGCGTTGATCAGCTCGGGGTCGGTGGTCGCCCGCTCCTCCGGGGTGCGGTGCCCGTCGGCGCATCGGCCGGTGCCGGGGCAGGCACGTTCGGCGTGTCCTGCCGGGCGCTTGCTGCCGGGGTGCAGCGGGATGACCGGCCAGCCGCGATTGGCGGCATCCACGGCGGCGGCTAATAGGGCCTCTCGCCTCATGACGGTCGGTTGGGTCATGCTGGGAGACCTCCACAGGTCTGTCGATGGCAGGTGGACAGGCGGCGGCCCCGGTTCTTGGCGGAAGGGGGCCGCCGTTGTCGTGCGTCGGGACGGTTCAGGCGGCGGCGCTGTCGTCGCGGCGTGTGGTGGTGAGGTGGCCATCGGCGGCGCGGGTGACCATGCGGCCGGTGGTGAGGGTTTTGACGGCCTTGGACACGGCGCCCTTGGACAGGCCCGTGATGGTGGCCAGGTCCTTCTGGCGGACGGGTTCGTCGGCGGTCTCGATGGCCTTCAGCACGCGGGCGACGGCGCTGTCCGTGGCCGGAGCCGTATCGGTCGGGGTGTCCTTGACGAGGGTGAGTGTCGGGACGCCCGCGGCTTCGACCGCCGGTGCGGTCGTGCGGGACCAGGGGGTGCGGTCCGGGAGGGCGATGACGACGGTCTTGTCCATGTAACGGACCTTGACGGGGTCGGGCTTGCGCTTGCCGTCGCGGACCAGCGCCACACCGGGCACGGGGAGTTCGTCGGCGTTCCAGCCCTTGGCCTGCGCGTCCTCACCGAGGACGACGCGGGCTTCGGCCGGCGTGCGCACCGAGAGGCAGATGGCGATGCCGATCTGCGGGGCGATCTGCTTGGGGATGCCGTCGCCGATGGTGGGCTTCTGCGTCATCCACCACAGGTCGATGCACGCCGCGCGGCCCATGCGCGCGATGGACTCCAAGCCCGGCAGCGCGGAGCGGTTGACGGTGCGGGACTTGCCGTCGCCGGTCTCGGTCTCGTACGGGACCTTGTCGGCGGCCGTCATGACCTCGGCCCCCTCGTCGACCACGACCGTGATGCGCGGCCGGTCGGGGGTGGGAGTCCACGTGTCCTGTCCCTTGGGCAGGATGGCGAGCCGTTCCAGCATCTCCGTCTCCAGTTCGTCGACGACGTCGACGACTTCGCGCGGGGTGGAGGCGACACGGGCGCGGTGATCCCACAGACGGCCCTCAACGCGCTTGAGGTCGATGATGACCAGCGCGTTCGACTCGCCCTCTGACGCGTCGTACAGCAACGGCCGGGACGCCACGCTCTTGCCCGCGCCGGAGCGTCCGGCGATCAGCAGCCGTTCCCCGAGCGGCACAGTGACCTGCTCGCCGGTGACGGTGTCGACCCCGAGGGAGCGCCGCTCGGGGGTCCAGGTGAGGTCGTCGCCGTCGGCCGCACTGCGGGTGCGCAGGATGAGTTCGGCCCAACCACCCTGCTTGCCCGCCTTGATCTGCATGCGCAGGCTCGTGCGGGCCCCGAGCAGCGCGCGGACGTGATCCTCGGCCGTGCGGAGCTTGGTCGCGGTCCAGGTGCCGTCGAGACGGACCGCGCACACGATGCCCGCCTCGGTCAGCCTGGGCTTGCCGGTCAGGGTTCCCGCCAGGCCGCGCTGTTCGGCGTGGTCCTTCCAGTGCTGCGGCGCGAGCCGTTTCAACAGCGCCGACTCTTCGGCGGTGGGCTTGAGCCCAGTGGTGTCGCGCTCCCGCACGGCCACCCACACGAGCAGGCTGGTGACGGCGGCGACCACGGCGACGGCCGACCAGACCCACACGCGTGCGGAGACGTGCGGCAGCCATGCGTAGGCGGCCACACCGAGGGCGGCGGCGGTCTTGGAGGCGAACAACCACATCGGGTCGGGCACGCGCCGCTTGGCGGTGCGCAGTTCGCGTTCCGCGCGGTGGCGCAGGGAGGTGACGCCCTCGGGGTCGATGGCGCGCGCGGTGGCGAGCGCGCGGCGAGCGTCGCGCACGAGCGGCTTGCGCTCGGCACGCAGAGCGCGTCGGCGGTCGGCTTCCTTACGCCAGTGATCGGCGGTCCAGCGGGCGGCGGTTGCTGCGTACTGGCGGTGGGTCCGCCAGACTTGGCCGTGACTCACGAGTGTCCTCTTCTCAGGGGTTGGTGGGTCGGTGGTGACGGGCCCTGCGACGGCCCGTCACCACGCGCGTGTTACGCGGAGTGAGCGTGTTTCCGGTTTCCTGGTTTCCGGCAGGGTCCCTACGCGTGTGCGCGCGAGGACGGAAACTTCCGTCACCCTGCGTCGCTACGGGGCCTCTCGCGGCCGAACAGGCTTCCGAGGGTCAAACCCCACCCGGAACGGGTGTCGTGCGCCCTGCGGGGCGCCTACGGCCCCCGCCCCGATCGGGTGCGGGCGGAAGCCGTAGGCGGATGGTCAATTGCCCTTCGGGCGGGCGAGTTTGAGGGTGACTCCGCCGATGCCGAGGGGCCCGGCGGTCTGGGCGATGACGGTGACCGCATGCGCGGCGGCGTCGAGCAGCGCGCACAGGGCGACGACCAGTCCCCAGCAGCCCATGGCGGCCGTCCCGGCGACGACGAGGGGGATCAGGTAGCGGCGCAGGGGGCGTCCGCTCGGGTCGGTGGTGTGGACGACGATGACGACGGGCTGTCCGGTGGCCTGAGCGCGGTGATAGTCGTCGGCGGGGATGTGCGGGGTGATGATCCCCGGCGGGTCACGGTGGGCCATCAGGGCTCCTCAGGGAGTGTCGGGGAACGCGCAGGGCGAGCACATGCCGAGGGATGCGGGGATGACGTATCCGGCATCGCGCCGGCACGTCGGGCAGGTGCGGCGGGCGGTGTTGGCTTTCGCCAGGGCCGCCCACCGGGCCGGGGTCATCGGACGGACCGGTTTCGCGCGGTCGATGCGGTAGAGGTAGGCGACCAGCGGGCCCCGGCGACGCCGGGGCCGCTCCACCTGAGCGGCTACGCCTTGGCCGCCGGGACGCAGCCCGAGGGCGCGGAGCTGGCGGTAGGTGGCGTAGCCGTCCGGGGCGAGCCGCCACCGGTACACGGGCAGAGTCCCGTTGGCGGGCGAGGTGGTCATCAGCGGCCCGTACCGGCGAGATCAACCGGAACGCCGTTGACGGGGCCGCGCAGTTCGGCGTATCGGGTCGAGACCCAGCCCACCGACCAGCCGCACAGCTCTGCAGCGGTCCGCACCGACATGCCCTCGGCATGGGCGGCGGCCACGATGGCGCGCGCGTCGTCCTCGGGCAGCTTGTCCGTGGCCGGGCCGGCGGACAGCAGTGTGGCCCGTTCACGGCGCTCCCGCTCGGCACGCTCCCGCCGCTCGCGTTCCGCGCGTTCGGCGGCCTCCCGCTCACGGCGTTCACGGTCCCGCTCACGCTGTTCACGCTCCCGCTCAAGGCGTTCACGCTCGGCCTGCTCGGCACGCTCGCGAGCCTGCTTGTGCTCGCGTTCCTCACGCCTGGCGGCGGCCTCCCGTTCGGCCTGTTCACGGGTCATGCGGGCTTCGTGCTCACGCTGTTCACGGGCCAGCGCCGCCGCATGCTCCCGTTCCTCACGGGCCCTGCGGGCAGCCTCGTCACGCCGCTCGATGGCGGCCCGTTCGCGGGCTTCCCGCTCGGCCTGCTGCTTGGCTTCCAGCTCTGCCACGGCGGCGGTGATCGCACGCCGGTAGGCCAGTCCCGTTTCTGCCGTGACGATCAGCAGCAGAGGGGCGACTGCATGGACGGCCACGCCCACCAGGTCGTTCTTCAGCGCAGAGTCGGCCACGTTGAGGGCGAGCGTCATGCAGCCGGTCATCCACCGCAGCGCGATGGGCCACCGCCCGCCATCGCCCCCGAGCCGGGCAAGCACCGCATCGAGGCGGACCACGATGACCACCGCAGCGTCGACCACGAGGGGCAGGATGGGTGCGGTCCAGTCCCAGCGGTCGGGGGTGTGGGCGGCGGCGAGCGGGGTGACGGTGAGGATCGAGTAGAGCATCGCGCCCGCCACGATCAGCCATGTGCCGGCCGACAGCGCGCGCTCGGCTGAACGGATTTGAACGGCGTTCACGCGCCCACCTCCGCCCGTGAACGGACCCGGATCGCCGCGATCAGTACGACCGGAGAATCGGGGTCGCCGTGGGTCTCGCTGTCCTCGGTCCACGTCCACTCAGCGCCCGCTACCGGCTCGAACCCGAGCGCGTTGAGGGCGTTCGTACGGTCCTTGAACGTCGGCACCGAACGCCCGAACCGGTACTCCGGCCACGCCTCGGTGGTGTTCATCAACGCGACGTACAGACGCCAGCGCCCCTCACGCTCGGACATCTGCGCGCTGAACTCCCGCGCGGCCTTCTGTCCGCTCACGCCGCACCGCCTCGGTGCTCCTCCACCGTCTGGTGCGCCAGCGCGGTCAGCAGCCGACGACGGGCCCGGCGGATGCGTCGGATGTCCAGCTCCGTGGGGGTGCGGTCGAGCGTCATGATCTGCGCGTCCAACAGGTCGACCTCCGCCAAAATCACGGGCATCTCCTGCTCGATCGCGTCCAGCTCCGCCCCTGACGGCTCGACCGGGTCGGCGGAAGCGGTAACAGGCTCCTGAACAGTGACGATGTGGCTCATTGGGTCGTGTTCCTCTCGAAGGGGTGAACGGCCCGAACAGCACCCCCGGAGCTGCAACTCCGGGGGTGCGCGCCGTTGAAGGTGAATGCCGCACACAGGCTGTGCGGCGGGCCGCAGACAGCGGCCAGTGCCCCGGACCGGAGTCGAACCGGTCGGATTCCGTGCGGGGCACGCCGGTCTTCTCCGCCTTGTTTCCGACCCCTTCGGGCAGGCGGACCACGGGTTACCGGCAGTTCCCTGTGTGAAGTTCTCAAGGCACAGACGCTTCCGGCGAGCGCGGTAACCCCTGGTCAGAGGGGCTCCCGTCCTTGCGGGGCGGGACCCGCCGGGCGTGTTTGGAGCAGCCCAAAGAGGGCTCTCCCGATCCGCTGTCCCAGGACTGCGAACCGCCTGAGAAGACAATGGCGCACAGTCCCAGGACTGTCAACAGTCCTGGGACTGTGCTTCACTGGTCGGTGTCGAGAGGAGGTTCTGCATGGCGCCCAAATGGCGGGAGCTGGCGGACCGGATCGCTGAGAAGATCCGGAGCGGCGAATATGCGCCCGGCGAGCAATTGCCGCAGATCAGAGAACTTGTGGAGGCGGGGGAAGGATCCAAGTCCACGGTCCACGCGGCCTACAAGGCTCTAGAGGCCGAAGGGCTGGTGACCTCCTCACGGGGTCACGGAACCGTCGTCCGCCAACGAGCACCGCTCAAGAGGCTAGGCATTGCACGCTATGACAAGGCCAAATGGCGTGATGGAGACGAGGTCGCGTTCATCGCGGACCGCGTGGCTTCCGGTCGCGCGTACCGCAGGAATGAGCAGACCCAGAGCGTCAGCCGCGTGAAAGCGCCGGCGCTGGTGGCTCAGGCTCACGGCCTGCCGGAAGGTGCTGAGGTGTATGCGCGTGCGCGCCTGGTCAAGGAGGGCTCGCGGCCAACCCACACACTGACCAGCTACTACCGTCCTGAGCATGTGGAAGGGACGCGCATCGTCGATCCGACTCCGGGTCCCGCCGGCCGTGGCGGCGGCTTCCGTGTTCTGTATGACGCTGGCTACGAGATCGACCACATGAAGGAGGAACTCTTCGCGCGGGTGCCCACGACCGACGAAGTGCAGCTCCTTCAGCTAGCTCCAGGTGAATGGGTGGTGGAACTTCACCGCACCACCTACACGGCCGACGGGACTGTGGTGGAGTTCGCCATCGGGGTCCATGCCGCCACGCGCTTCGCATGGGCGTATGAGTTCAAGGTGCCCGACTCGGCAGACACGGAGGGCGAGAGCAAGTGATCTCCACTCAGGCGTGGGCAGACGCGCAGCGGCTCTGGGACTTCCAGCAGATGGGCCACGAGCCCCGCCCATGCTCTGTGGCGATCGGCCTCGGCAGTCACGACCTGGGAGTGGCTGACACGACTGCGGACCTGTACCAGCGAGGCATGGCGCCGCTCATTGTTTTCACGGGGGCCACTAGCCGTACGACGCGGGAGCGGATGCCGCGGGGAGAGGCTGAGCACTATCGCGACCGCGCGGTGGAGCTGGGCGTGCCCTCGGACGCCATCCTCGTTGAGCCCACGGCCAGGAACACAGGCGAGAACATCCGCTTCTCGCGCGCCCTCCTCGAGAAGCGGGGCGTTCTTGTGTCGTCCGTTCTGCTGGTGAGCAAGCCGTATGAGGAACGGCGCGCGTACGCGACAGCCTGCAAGATGTGGCCCGGGGTTGAGTGGGTATGCGCATCTACCCCGATGACGCTTCCCGACTACGTCGACTCAATCGGGGATGCACGCCTCGTCGTCGACATGCTGGTCGGTGCACAGCAACGCCTCATGATCTACCCCCGACAAGGGTTCATGATCGAGCAGGAGATTCCCGACGTCATCGAGGCCGCGTATGAGCGTCTTTGCGACCACGGATTCACAAGCCGACTCGTGCCGGAGGCGTCGGAACGCTCCTAATGGGGACTGCTCTGGCCAGCCTCAGGTTCCGTCTCGGTTGGCCTCGCAGGACGCTGACTACAACAGCAGTCTCATGCTTGCGCCTCGCCGGCCCGGCTTCTCGCTCCGGCTTCCTCTTGTTGATCCCTGTAGTCGTCTTGAACCTGCAAAGGTCGTTGCCCCAGTCACTTGGGCTGGGACAACGACCTATTGCATGGTGTTCACGTCAAAGCTCGCAGCGCCGCAGCTGACGCCACTAGGCCTTCCCTTTCCAGCGACGCGATCACGTCCGCAACTACCGCGTTTGGAGGGGTCTTCCAGGCGTCTGCTATCCGCGTCAGTGCTGCGTACACCAACTGAGGTGACAGGTCCACTTGCGCTTCGATGAAGGCGTCTGGGTGGATGGCCTGTACGTCCCATGCGGACAGGTTGTTAGACGGAAAGTCCTTAAGGTTGAAGGTGACGATGGCCTGCGCTTTCGCGCGGATTGCAGCTGCCAGGACGTGACGGTCGTTTGGGTCGGGCAAGTCGAGTATCTCGACCAGCGGCTCGTACCCTCTTACCAAGACATCCCGAATTGAGCCAGCCATCAGATCCCGCGTTCGATCCAGCTTGTGCGGATCAAGGTCGGGTCGGTTCTCCTTCAGGTTGCGAAAGGTCTCGTCGAGGATCTGGTCCGTCCACTTGGCCTGAACCAAGCCAGCTTGCGCGACGCGGATGAGCACGTCGCGCAAGGTGCTCGGAAATAAGACGTTGGCGTCGTAGACGGCGATGAAGGCCATGACCTAGAACATTCCCATCTCCTGGCCGAGCTGGGTGAGCTCATCAGCTACCAGTCGGCGACGGTGGTCGTCCTGCCGCTTGTACTCCAGCAGGGACGACGCGGTGATTCTGCGGTGCGTGCCAACCGTCCGGTACTCGATCTCTCCGGCATCCAGGAGCCCAATGAGGAACGGGCGGGACACGTTGAGCATGTCGGCTGCTTGCTGGGTGGTGAGTTCGGCGTCGGACGGAACGATAGACACGGCCCGGCCGGCACCAAGGTGAGCGAGGAGTGATGCGAGGAGTTCTACTGCCTCGCGAGGGAGCACCAAGGGCTCACGGTCGCCTCCGTCTTGCACATTGACGCGGATCTGGGATGCATCCTGATGTTCGGCCAGGTAGGTCCGAACCCGGGCTAGGGCATGGTTCGCGGTTTCCTGCTTGTCGTCCGGAAGCCTCACCGGACGAAGGTCAGTCTTGGTCATATGCGCGCTCCTAGATGCAGTAGAGCGCCAAGAGTCCGCCGCCTGGCGGGGCAGCGGGCTGGCGACGGCAGAGGATCCCTTGGTCGTTGGCGCGACGAGGGGATCCGCTGCCGTGAGAATTGGGGTGGCAGGTTTGCCGCCGCATGGCGGTGCGGCAAGCTGGCTACGGCGGTGGATCCCTTGGTCGTTGGCGCGAAGAGGGGATCCACCGCTGTGAGGTGCAGGTAGTTGTTTGGTGGGCTCGGTCGTGGTCAGCGCTGTTCCACTATCAGCAGTATCCGCAATATTCGAAGCAAACGCAACAGCTGCTGCGGGAAGAGGTGCCGATCATGACTCTTGCTTGGGAGGCGCTTCAGGCGGTGAGGGCGTGGGCTGTGTTGTGGCGAGGCTTGGGGTGCCTGCCGCCCCTCGACGGCAGCCTTTGACGGCAACGTCGGTGAACATCGCCGTATCAGGAGACGCAGTCACGTACCTCGCGTGCCAGCTGCGGAGTTTTGCTCCTGGTCGGAGGGTCGCCGGGAGGAACTTGTAAAGCGAAGGTCGTCGGTTCGAATCCGACAGGGGGCTCTTCTTTCCCCTGCCGTGGCACCCCTCGCGGCCGTACCCTGGTCGGCACAACGGAACCGCGCCGGCTGGGGAGGTCACGGGGTGAGAGGGCGCAGTCCGGAACGGGTCCGCAATGAGCTGGTCGTAGCCATCGTGGACACGCTCCAGGAGTCGGCGACGATCAAACAGGTGAACAGCCGCGAGTTATGGCGGGACATGCTCGCCGACGAGCTCGCGGCTCCGGTGGAGCCGTTCGCCGGCCAGGGGCTACGGGCCTGGCTGCTCCAGGTCGTCAAGGGGAGTACGGCGGTCGCGTACGGCGCGGCCTGTCTGGCCCGGTCGCTGGAGTACGTGGAACAGCAGTCGGCCACCGTCTCGGCGTTATGGCCGCTCGTGGACGAGTGGGAGGCCGTCGACTTCTTCGACAGCGTCGACCTCGCCCATTTACGGCCGGTCCTGCAGTCCCTGCGCTCTCCCGAGCTGGCCTCGATGGCCCGGCGCGCGAGCCGTTCCCGGGTCCAGGAGCTGCCGAGCTGGTGCCAGACGGGCTGGGACGTCTTCCTGCGGCTGGCGGGGGAGAACTCGCCGCCCGGTGAGCTGCCGCCCAGCATGGCCTTCGTCGCGCTGGCCGCCGACCGGCTGGTGGAGGAGGGCTGGATGGAGGCCGCCGAGGGGCTGCGCCGCTTCAACCGCGGCCAGGCCCAGCGGCTGGGCCTGGAGAACCTGCTCGCCGAGTGGCAGCACTCGGAGCTGCCGCAGCCCCCGCCCTCGGTGGTGCCCGCCTATCTCATGATCCAGTTCGAGCCGGACCGGATCGAGGCCGACCGCTACTACGTCACCCACTGGCGCCAGTCCGACTCGACGGGCTGGCATCCCGTGCGCGGCGAGACCCTCCATCTGTGCCGGGCGGAGCTGCCGGGCGCGGTCGAGCGGCTGATCGAGGAGTCCGAGGAGCGCTGGGCCGATCTGCGCCAGCCGGTGATCCTGGAGTTCGTGCTGCCCTGGGAGCTGCTCAACGAACCGGTCGAGTGGTGGTCGAAGGAGTCCGACCACCCCGAGCCGACCCCGCTGGCCATGGACTATCCGGTGCTGATCCGCTCGCTGGAGCGGCTGCAGCGAGCGGCGTGGCACCGGCCGTGGCATCACAAGTGGCGGCAGCTGAAGGAGCGCCCGGCGGACAGCCACCCGCACTGGAGCCGGCCGGCCGAGGACGGGGCGTACTTCTTCCATCTGGAGCGGGAGCTGAAGGAGGACCGGCAGGCCGTGTGCCTGGTGCTCAGCGAGCCGCCGGGCGACGACTCGGGCACCGGTCGCCGTGAGGTGCTCGCCGGGCTGCGGGCCGGGGTGCCGGCGATGATCTGGCACCGCAACGACTGTTCCGACTCGGCCTTCCAGGACGCCATCAGCGAGATCCTCCAGGAACGCGGACTGGGCTCGCTCGCGGAGAGCGTCGCCAAATGGCGCAATGACGCGCTCGCCCTCGGCCCCGGGAACTGGGACGGCCATGTCGGCCGTCATCTGGCCATCCTGCTCGACGATCCCGAGCGCAAGCCGGGTCCCCCGGGGCCGGTGTAGCGAAGATGACCTCCAGGAACGGGCGTCTTTTACGCCCTGGAATGGGCCAGTTGCCGATACGTGCAGGAGAGTGGCAGACGGCCTTGCACGCGGCACTGCGCGGTGCCACGCTGGACGCGAGGAAAACCCATCAGCCGACAGGCGTGCTCGACACCGCAGGGGGGCGCGTTCTATCCGCCGTCTCATACGCCGAACGACTGTCCCGTCCGTGCCCCCTCCCCCTCCGGCTCGCCATGTTGCATGTGATGCAGACCACTGCCAGGCTTGGCACGTGGATGTCACGCATGCCTGCGGATCGTGGGATTCCTCTACCGCACCCCCTCCGTGCTCGGGCCGCCTTACCGGACGCTCTGAGGCTTATGCAGTGTGACGATGTCCCACGACCAGCGGTGGAAACGGTGTTTGACGAAGCGTCACTCGACGCCGTACCGCACGCCTTGAGCGAACTGGCGCGCCCTTTCTCCGGGGATCCCCCGTCGGTGCTTCTCGTCGTGGACGATCACGACACCATGTGCGTCTGGGGTGCGACGGTCGAGAAGCTGGCCGGCGACCTCGCGCGCGAGGAACGACTGGGCGCGATCAACACCGTGCGACTGCTCAGTTCGGACGACACCGAGCCGGCCCGCATCCGGCTGGAGAGTCTGCCGGCCGCCCCGTCGGCGCGCCGGGTGGTGCTGGTGCTGACCGACGGGCTGGCCGCCGGCTGGCGGTCGGACGCGGTGCTTCCGCTGCTGCGCGAGATCGGGCGGACCGAGCCGCTCGCCGTACTCCATCTGCTGCCGCAGCACCTGTGGTCCCGTACCGGCCTCGATGTGAACCGGATGCGGTTCAGCGCCACCCGGCCCTGGGCGCCCAACGACTCGCTGCGCTGGGAACTGCGCACCTCACCGCTCGAACCCGTGGACGACCCGGACGCCCGTACCGGAGTGGTCCCGGTCCCCGTCCTGGAGCCCACCGAGCGCTCCCTGTCCGGCTGGGTCGACCTCGTCACCGGGGGCCCCGGGGGCTGGGTGGAGATGTCGGGCGTCAGAGCCCGGGACTGGAAACGCCGGGCGGACGCGGCGCGGGCCCTGCCCTGGGTGGAGGACGTGCCGGATCCGGCCAGTGGCGTACCGCCCTGGGAGCGGGTCTCGGACTTCCGGGCCGCCGCCTCGCCGACCGCGTTCGCACTGGCCACACGGCTGGCCGCGGCGCCGCTGACGCTCCCGGTGATGAGCGCGGTGACCGCCTCGGTGCCGGGGGCCGGGCCCGCCCATCTGGCGGAGCTGCTGATGAGCGGGCTGGTGCGGCCCGCCGGCGCGGACGCCGAGCGCGCGGCCGACGTGGTCTTCGTCTTCGGGCCCAACATCCGCCAGGAGTTATTGGCGCTGTCCCGGCGCAGGGACACCGCCCGGGTCCTGCACGACGTCCGCGGACTGCTCGCCACCGAGCCGCACGACCCCGAACCCCTCCTGCCCGCCCCCGGGGAACTCCTCGAAGCCGCCGAGGTGCCCTCGGTGACGCGGCGCAATGTCGCCTTCCTGCGCGTCGAACTGGCCGCGCTGCGCGCGCTGTCCGGCAAGTTCCTCCCCAGAGCCGAGCGTCTGGCGCGTGCGCTGCGCGAGTACGACCGCCAGAACTCCGTCAGCCTGCGCAAGGGCGTGGGCGTGCGTACCCCTTCCCAGCACCACAGCGCCGTCGAACCGGTCCCGACGGGGCCCGGGACAACTTCAGAAGGAGCCACGGCCATGACCGCCACGCATACCCAGCCCGCGGTGGAGAGCGGGCGTTCGACGCCGCGCATCTGGGGCAACATCCCACCGCGCAACCCGAACTTCACCGGTCGCGTGGACCTTCTGGAACGACTGAGCGGACGGCTGCGCGAGGGCACCACCACCACGGTGCTGCCCGAGGCCATTCACGGCATGGGCGGTGTCGGCAAGACACAGCTGGCGATCGAGTACGCCTACCGTCACCAGTCCGAGTACGACGTCGTGTGGTGGATCCCCGCGGAGCGGCCGGGCCAGATCGGACAGGCGCTGGTGGAACTGGCCCAGCGGCTGGGCCTGGTGACCAGCGCCGAGGCCAACATCGCCACCCCGGCGGTGCGGGAGGCGCTGCGCGAGGGGCGGCCGTACTCCCGCTGGCTGCTGATCTTCGACAACGCCGACGACCCCGAGCGGGTGCGTGAGTACTTCCC
This sequence comes from Streptomyces sp. NPDC043726, assembly GCF_056436565.1. Taxonomy (NCBI): domain Bacteria; kingdom Bacillati; phylum Actinomycetota; class Actinomycetes; order Kitasatosporales; family Streptomycetaceae; genus Streptomyces; species Streptomyces sp. NPDC043726. Next base: position 583,051 of record NZ_JBWKCI010000004.1, on the reverse strand, counting down.
GACCGGTGGCAGCGGAACCATCCTGGTCACCTCCCGCAACCGGCGCTGGAACACGGTCTACCCCTCGCTGGAGGTGGACGTCTTCACCCGCGAGGAGAGCAAGGAGCTGCTGCGCCGCTCCGGTTCAGCGGAGCTCGACGACGCCGAGGCGGACCGGCTCGCCGATGCCCTCGGTGACCTGCCGCTGGCCCTGGAACAGGCCGCCGCCTGGCGGGCGGAGACCGGGATGCCGGCGGCGGAGTACCTCCGTCTGTTCGAACACAAGCGGGCCGAGCTCCTCGAGGTCTCCCCGCCGCCGGACTACCAGCTTCCGGTCGCCGCCGCGTGGAACGTCTCGCTGGACCACCTGGAGACCCGCAGCCCCACGGCGCTGCGGCTGCTCCAGCTCTGCTCCTTCTTCGCCCCCGACCCCATCTCCCGCTCGATCTTCTCCGGCCTCGGCGGCAGCACCATCGACCCCGAGCTGGACCGGGCCCTCAACGACCCGATGCGGCTGGCCCGGGCCATCCGGGAGATCAACCGCTACTCCCTCGCCCGCATCGACCACCGTACGAACTCGATCGAGATGCACCGCCTGGTCCAGGCGGTGCTGATCAACCGCATGACCTCCGAGGAACAGAACCGCATGCGCAACGGGGCTCACACCCTTCTGGCCGCCGCAGACCCCAAGGGTCCCAACCAGTCGGCCAACTGGCCGCGTTACGCCGAGCTGTACGGCCATGTGATCGCCTCCCACGCGATCGAGTCCGACCAGCCGTGGGTCCGCGAACTGGTGATGAACGTCGCCCGGTACCTCTGGTACTGGGGTGACCACAAGGTCGCCCGTGAGTTCAGCGAGCAGGCGTGGCAGACCTGGCAGAACCTGTTCGGCGAGGAGGACCAGCAGACCCGGCTGATGGGCTGGTGGCTGTGCTTCCTGTACCTGAAGGTCGGCCGCTACGACGACGCCTCCCGGCTGGTCGCCCGGCTCAAGGACGTCTACGCCCGCACCGCCCCCGAGGGCCGTGAGGACACACGTGAGGACGCGCTGGAAGCGATCATGCTGGAAGCGGCGGTCCGCCGTGTCCAGGGTGACTTCGCCGCCGGTGCCGAACTGGACGAGCTGGTCCACGACCGCGCCCGCCGGGCCTTCGGCGAGGACGACCCGACGACGCTGGGCGCGGCCCACAACCTCGGTGTGAGCCTCCGTCTGGTGGGTGAGTTCCAGCGGGCACTGGAACTCGACCAGCACACGCACTCGTTGAAGACACGGCTGTACGGCCGGGACCACCATCAGTCGCTGATCACCGAGGGCAGTATCGCCATCGACGTCCGTGAGACCGGCGACTACGTCGGCGCGCGGTCGCTCCAGGAGGCGGTGGTGGACGGCTTCAAACCGGTCTTCGGCGCCGGGAACCCCTCCACGCTGCAGACGGTACGACAGCTCGGTGAGGCCTGCCGCAAGGAGGGCGACCACGCGAAGGCGCTCGAACTGGCGCGGGAGTCCTTCAACCAGTTCACGCGTCGATACGGCGACACCCACCCCGAGTCCCTCACGGCCGCGCTGGCGCTGTCGGTGGCCCTGCGGCACAACGGTGAGCTCGAGGCGGCCCGGGAGCGGGGCGTGAAGACGAGCGACCGCTTCCGGCGGGTCTTCCGCGCCGATCATCCCCATGTGCTGGCCGCGGATGTGGACCTCGCCGTGACCCTGCGATTGCTGGGCCGCGTGGAGGAGGCGCGCGAGCTGGACGAGGCGGCGCTGGCCTCGCTGACCGAGCGGCTGGGTGAGCGGCATCCGATCGTGCTGGCGTGCGCGATCAACCTGGCGAGCGATCTGAGTGCGCTGGGGCAGGTGACGGAGGCGCGTGCGCTCGGGGAGCGGACGCTGGAGTCGAGCCGGGAGCGGATGGGGGAGAACCATCCGACGGCGCTCGTCTGCGCGGCGAACCTTTCCCTGGACCTCGCCGCGTTGGGGGAGGAGGCCGAGTCGGAGGCGCTGCGCGAGGACACGCTGGCTCGGATGGAGCAGGTGCTGGACGCGCCGCGACTGCGCTCCGCGGAGCCGGTGCCGCATCCGGCGACGGTGCAGGCGCGGGCCCGGGAGCGGGCGAACTGCGACATCGACCCCATGCCGCTGTGAGGTAGCGGGTCCCGGTGTGCGGGCGGGCGGATCTGCGCTCGCCCGCGCCGGCGGGGTGCCGCAGCTAGGTGGCGAGCCAGGCAGCCAGGGCTATGGGGTCCGGGGGTGTTCCCGTGGTCCTTGCGATGGCTGTGTGGACTGCTCGGGCCTGTTCCGGGTGGTGGCGCAGGTAGTGGGCGGCCTGGGGGGAGTCGGTGGTGTGGGAGAGGCCCGACCATGCCGTCGGGTGGTCCGGGGTGGTGGCGAGGTGGGTGAGGTAGGCCTCTTGGGCCGCTCTCGTGTCGCCCGAGGCCAGTAGCGCGTCCGCTCCCAGGGCCCCCGTCACGGTTGCCGCCGCCTTCTCCGGGTCCTCCCCTGCCAGGCGGTAGCGGATCAGGACCGCCAGGGCGTCCAGCCAGCGGGCCGAGTCGTCGGTGCGGACCTCGGGGGGTGCGGCGAGGGAGCGGGGTGGGGTGGGGGCTCCCGACAGCCAGGCCCGGACCGTTTCCTCGACCGCCGGCTCCGGCGGACGTAAGTGGTGGGCCCGCCAGCGCGTGGCGTGGTCGGCGGCGCAGAGACGGGCCAGTGTCAGGGGCGTCTCGGGGACCGGTTCGTCCAGCCAGCGGGTGCACAGCGTGTACAGGCGGTCCAGGAGCTGCGCGCCCACCGGCGTGAGGCGTTCGTGGCGGTGGACCTGGCGGAGCGCCGTCGTCACATGGGCCCGCCACAGGGCGAACTCGAAGTGGGCCATGGGAGTCGCCGCGCCCGACGCCAGGCGATGGGTGCGCCAGAAGCGGGCGATGCCGACGAAGGCGTAGATCCCCTGCATCAGGCCGTCGAGCGGGCGGGGGTCGTCGCGCCAGGGGGCGTACCAGAGCTCCGGGGCCTCCGCGGTCTCCGGGGTGAGCAGGGGCGTCAGGTGCAGCAGGCCGCCCAGCTTCGTGTGCTGGAACTCATGGACCAGCGTCACCGCCAGTTGCACCGCGTCGTCCGGCTCCGACGCCTCGATGCCCCCGAACGCATCCCCCGCCGTGACACTGCGCGGCCGAAACCTTTCCCTCGCCGGGCCGGGCGTCAGCGACAGCAGCCCCCCGCGCATCGCCTCCGCCGTCCGCGGCTGCTCGTCCAGCATTACCGTCCACGCCCGCTCCAGCAGCCGCCGCCACTGCTCCGCCGCCTCTTCGGCAAGCGGGCTCGGCTCGGTCGGGTGGGGATAGGTCCGGTACGGGTCCACGTCGTCCAGGGCCAGGTCGAGGCGCTGGTTGGGGGGCCCGACCGTCAGCCGTCGCAGGGGATGCCAGCCCGGTGCCGGAGTCTCCGGCGAGGCCGGCAACGCCACCGTGGCACCCGGTGCCTCCACCAGCGCGTCGCCCCCCTCCGCCCGTACCGTCGCCGTCGTCCACGGCTCGCTCGCGGGCAGCTCCGCGCAGCCCAGGGTGGGCAGCGGCACCCTCCCGTGGCGCATCGGGACCTCGATCGAGAAGTCGAGCTCCGCGCGTAGCGCCGCCGCCGCGGCCAGGCAGGACACATGGCCCAGCACCACCCGCAGCGGCACGTCGTCCTGCGGCGCGCTCCCGCGTTGCCGGCGCAGCGCGGTGGCCAGCCACATTCCGGTCTGTGGGTACATCAGCAGCTCGTCCACGGTGTCCGGCGCCGCGCGCTGTGCCGCGCTGAGCAAATTCCAGGCAGGGCCGAGATCGGTCGCCTCGTCGAGCATCCGTAACAGCAGCAGACGGCGGCTGCGTTCGGCCGCGAGCAGGAGGCCGATCGTGGCCGGACCGCCCTCGCCGCAGCACAGTTCGTCCAGGCCGGACGAGGTCATGCGGTGGTGGGGGAGCGGCAGCTCAGCAGGCATCGGCGGCCCAGGCGTGGTCAGTCGTACCGCTCCGCGGTCGGGTTGAAGTCGCTGACGCTCGCTTGCGCGAGGTCGATGCGTTGCCGCAGTTCATCGAGGGATCCGGCGAGAACCTGACTGTCCATGGAGCGCAGCGTTTCAAGAGACACCCCCGCGAGATCGACTAGGTTGGACTCGACGGCGGCCACAGACGGCTCCATGACGGCCAAACCCCTTCCCCCCGGCTGCACTTGTGGTGCGGGCTGCTCATATCCCCCTGATAATGGCCCGCCGCACAGGGGATGAAACCCCGTGTCCGTGGCGCGCCGCGATATCAGGTCAGCGATGGCGCCGGGACAACTCCACCGCCTCCTGGTCCATTCGGGCAACCCCGGCGGACTCGCCCTCCACCAACCGTATCGCTTCCAGGAGTTGATCCAAGGTCCCCGGGTAGCGCAGACAGGTCCTCAGGATTCCGAACACGTCCGGCCGCAGGGCGGGCGCGCGGGGGCTCATGGCCGTGATCACCGGGTCGACGCAGTCGAGGATGAGGGCGAGGCCGGTGCGATCGCTGACCGAGGGGAGCGCGGTCAACGCGTTGACCAAGCCGTCGAGTTCGCGCAGCGGGAGGTTGTCGGGCAGGTGCGCCAGCGTGGCCGGGGTGGTGACGCGGGGCAGACCGGCATGCTGGTGCAGGAGGTCCAGTTCGGCTCCGGTCAGCAGCTCGCACCAGTGGTCCGCGCGGGTAGCGGTGAGGCGGCCGGGGCCATCGACGCGGAGCAAGCCGATGAGGGTGCCTGCGTGCCACACGGCGGCGCCGGACAGTTCCTCCCAGGAGGAGCGATCCGGCACGTGGCGCGCGACGGAGAGCGCCAGTGCGTCCTCGGAGGGGACCGAGAAGGTTCCGGACACCCAGGAGGTGCCTGCGGACGCGGACCACAAACGGGTCTCCACGTCCAGCGGACCGCCGTACACCGGCGGTTCATCGGCCTCCTGTCCCCGGTCGAGGAGTTCAAGCAGCGCCACATCCGCCTTGTCGGAGGCGAACGTCACGCGGGCCGGACTGCCTTCCTCGTGGTCGTGGCCCTGTACGAGAGTCGTCCGCGCATCACGCACCAGGTGGGCGGAGGTCAAAACCCAGCGCCCGCCGACCTGGTATCCCGATCCACGCCGCCAGTGGCCCCGACCGGGGGACACGACCAGTCGCGCCACCTTTTCCGAGTTCAGCACAACTCCTCACTCCGCGCGGCGAGTTCCATCAACCGGTCCTTACCCCCACCGCAGATCTGTCACTCGATCCGGCGGATTCGGCGTAGGAGAACCCATGTGCCGCCTGTGATGAACTAATGTCGCCAAGGTAGTCGTAAACCGCATGAAATATCTTAAAGAGCGAAATGGATGGGCCCATGGACAAGTCCGGAGTCGAGTCCGAGCTGATCGACCTCAGTGGGGTTCCGTTGGAGTCCTGGCCCTCTCTTCCGCTTCCGGCCGCCGACGGCTCGCTGCGGCGGCTGCTCGGCCGTATCGACGACCCGGCCAGCAGCCTCGGTGGTTACAACCCGCAGCGCGACGAAGCGTGACCGGCGCGCACGTTCTCGCCGGCGAGACCTTCGAGGAGTTGCTCGGCGGCGGGGGCGGGCCCGCGGCCGTGGACGCGCTCCGGGCGAGCGAGCGCAGCTGGCGGCTGCTGGTCGTACGCGCCCTGCTCGACGCCTGTCCCGACGATCCGCCCCTCGACGCCTGGCAACTCCTGCTGCGCGCCCGCGCGGTTGACGAGGCCGCCTTCGAGGAACTGCTCGCCTACCCGGCCGTCGGGGTGTGGGCCGCCCACACCCTGCGGCGGCTGCGCGGCACGGCACCCGGTGACACGCCCCCGGACACCGGATACCTGTACGCCGTAGCGGCGAGCGCGGCGATCCGCGCCGGGCTGGACTTCCGTACCGCCATCCCCGTACGCGACGGCTGGGCCGTACTGCCCGCCCTCGGGGCGATGCGGGCGGCCGGTGCGTCGGCGGAGGTCTCCGCCGCAGGGGGGCGGGTGCTGGTCGGCGGCCGGGTGCTGGGCGGGGCGGACTGGCATCCGCTGACCCGGCTGCGCGCCGACGGCTGCGCGCTGGTTCTCGACGACGCCGATCCCTATCGCACCCTGCGCACCCCCGTGCCCACCGAGCCCGTTGCGGACGAAGACTGGCAGGAGCTGTTCGCCGAGGCCTGGGAGATTCTGCGCGGGCTCGACGCGGAGGCGGCCCGGGCGCTGGGCGGCGGTCTCGTCGCCGTCGTCCCGCGACCGCGTGCCGAGCGGTTCCGCCCGCACAGCGCGTCCTCCGGGGACGCCTTCGGCGCCGCCCTCGCCTCCGTCCCCGACGACGGCGAGCAGTTCGCGTCGACGCTGGTGCACGAGTTCCAGCACAACAAACTCAGCGCCTTCATGCACCTGTTCACCCTCTACGACGACCAGGGCGGCGGTCGGCGGCTGTACTACGCGCCGTGGCGGGACGATCCCCGGCCGCTCGGCGGGCTGCTGCAGGGCGTGTACGCCTTCTTCGGGGTCACCGGGTTCTGGCGGCGGCGCGAACATCCCCTCGGACGCTTCGAGTTCGCGCTGTGGCGGGAGCAGACCGCGCACGCCCTGCGGGGCATCGGAGCGGCCGAGGGGCTGACCGGGCTGGGGCGCCGGCTGGTGGGCGAGCTGGAGCTGCGGCTGGTGCCCTGGCGGGCGGAGGCCGTGGACGAACCCGCCCGGAGCGCCGCCGAGTTGGCGGTGGCTGACCACCGGGCGCTCTGGCGTGCGTATCACCTGCGCCCCGACCCGCGGGTGGTACGCGCACACGCGCAGGGCCTGCCGGTGGACGGCGGTGGGGCCGAGCTCGTCCCCGGCAGCCCCGCGCGGGGCTTCGACACGCGCGCGGTGCTGCTGCGGTGGCTGCTGGCCGACCCCGCGGGCTTCGACGCGCTGCGCGACAACCCCGGCGCCACCGTGGAGGGGGCGCGGCCCGAGGACGTCGCCCTCGTCGGCGGGGAGCCGGAGGAGGCCTTGCGGGCCTACCGGGAGCGGATCGTGCGCGGGGCCGGCGATCCCGAGACCTGGGTGGGCCTCGGGCTCGCGGCGCGGGCGGCCGGGGAGCCGGCGGGCGAGGCGCTGCTGGCCCGGCCGGAGCTGGTCATGGCGGTGCACGCCGAACTCGGCCCGGACGCCGACCCGTTGGCGACGGCCCTGCTCACCCGCCCAGCTTGAACAGTGCCTCGTCCGTCAGCCGGTACACCGTCCACTCGCCCTGCGGGCGGGCGCCCAGGGACTCGTAGAAGGCGATGGACGGGGCGTTCCAGTTCAGGACGGACCACTCCAGGCGCTGGTAGCCGCGCTCGACGCAGATCCGGGCCAGCTCGGTGAGCAGGGCCTTGCCGTGGCCGGCGCCGCGGGCGGTGGGGCGGACGTAGAGGTCCTCCAGGTAGATGCCGTGGACACCGCGCCAGGTCGAGAAGTTCAGGAACCACAGGGCGAAGCCGACCGGTTCGCCGGTCGTGTCGTCGACGGCCAGGTGCGCGTAGGCGGCGGGGCGGTCGCCGAAGAGGGCGTCGTGGAGCTGTTCCTCGGTCGCCTTCGCCTCGTGCGGGGCCTTCTCGTACTCGGCCAGCTCGCGCACGAGGGTGTGGATGACGGGGATGTCGGCGGGGGTCGCGGTGCGGATCATGCGGTGAGGTTAACCCCGGTGCGCGCGCAGGCGGGTGGCGATGTCGAGGTGCTCGGGGAGGGGCGGGTCGCCGTCCTCGATCTGCCACACCGAGTTCTGCAGCACCCGGCCCAGCGTCCAGGCGCGCGCCCGGGACCGGTCGAGGCCCAGGACCTCCGTCATCGCGTCGAAGCGCCAGCACGTCTCGTCGGGGTCGAAGCGGTTCCACAGGGCCGGGAACAGGTCGAAGCCGGGGTCGCCCGCGAGGGGCTTGGGGTCGATCGCGAGCCAGGGGGCCCGGTCGGCGGCGAGGACGTTCTCGAAGTGCAGGTCCCAGTGGAGGAGCCGGTCGCCGGGCTCGGCCGCCACCTCCCGTACCGCCGCCGCGCAGTCCGCGAGCAGCCGGCGTACGGCCGGATCCCCGACCTCGGGGAGGACGTCCTCCGCGTCGTCGAGGAGCTCGGGGGCCAGGTCGGCCAGGCGGCGGAGTTCCGGTGGGGCGGGGCCGGCGGTCAGGTGGGCCAGGAGGCGGGCGATGACCAGGGTGGCCTCGCGGGTGTCGGGGAGGTCGGCCAAGTGCCGTGTGGAGTCCAGGCGTTCGAGGAGCATCGTGCCGGTGTCCGGGTCGTGGCCCAGGAGGCGGGCGGCGCCGTCGCCGTTCCAGGCCCGTAGCGCGACCGGCTCTCCCACGGTCTCGTCGTCGACGTCCTGGAGCTTGAGCACGGCGGGGGTGCCGTCGGGCCGCCGTACGGGCAGGACGAGGGCGACCTGGCCGCGCATGGGTGGGCCGTCGCGCCGGAGGTCCCACCGGTCGAGGAAGTGCGCGGCGCGTTCGATCATGGGCCGACGGTAGTCGGGTTCCCGGGGCGCGGGCCATCGGAAAACCACGGAATCCGAAGGAGACAGTGGCCGTCGGCACGGGTTAACGTCCCGGCCATGAGCAGCTCGGTCAGCGATGTCGTCAACGGTGGCATCTCCTTCTGGTACGCGGACGATGGCCTCCCTGCGGTGCGGGAGCCGCTGCCCGGGGACGCCTCGGCGGATGTGGTGATCGTCGGGGGCGGGTACACGGGTCTGTGGACCGCGTACTACCTGAAGAAGGCGGCGCCCTTTCTCCGGATCACCGTCCTGGAGCAGAAGTTCTGCGGGTACGGCGCCTCCGGGCGCAACGGTGGATGGCTGTACAACGGGATCGCGGGGCGGGACCGGTACGCGGCGCTGCACGGGCAGGAGGCCGCGGTGGCGCTTCAGCGGGCCATGAACCGGACGGTGGACGAGGTCGTCGCCGTGGTGGCGGAGGAGGGTTTCGACGCCGGTGTGCACAAGGGCGGGGTGCTCGAAGTCGCGCGTACGCCCGCGCAGTTGGCCCGGCTGAAGGCCTTCCACGAGGCGGAGCTGGCCTTCGGGGAGAAGGACCGGGAGCTGTACGACGCCCGGGAGACCGCCGAGCGGATCCGGGTCGCGGACGCGGTGGGCTCGTCGTGGACTCCGCACGGGGCGCGGGTGCATCCGGTGAAGCTGGTGAAGGGGCTCGCGGCGGCGGTGGAGGCGCTGGGCGTCGTGATCCATGAGCAGACGCCGGTGACGGAGATCCGGCCCAAGCACGCGGTGACGCCGTACGGGACGGTGCGGGCGCCTTATGTGCTGCGGTGCACCGAGGGCTTCACGGCGGCGCTGAAGGGGGAGCGGCGGACGTGGCTGCCGATGAACTCCTCGATGATCGCCACCGAGCCGTTGACGGAGGCGCAGTGGGAGTCCGTGGGGTGGGACGGGCGGGAGACGCTCGGGGACATGGCGCACGCGTACATGTACGCCCAGCGGACCGCTGACGGGCGGATCGCGCTGGGCGGTCGTGGAGTGCCGTACCGGTACGGCTCCCGGACCGACAACGACGGGCGGACGCAGGGCGCGACGATCGAGGCGCTGCGGGAGATCCTGCTCGGGTTCTTCCCCTCGCTCGCCGGGGTGCGGGTGGAGCATGCCTGGTCGGGAGTACTGGGTGTGCCGCGGGACTGGTGCGCGACGGTGACGCTGGACCGGGGTACGGGTCTTGGCTGGGCCGGTGGGTATGTCGGGTCCGGTGTGGCTACGGCGAATCTGGCGGCGCGTACTCTGCGGGATCTGGTGCGGCTGGACTCGGGGCAGGGCGGCCGCACCGAGCTGACGGATCTGCCGTGGGTGGGACACAGGGTGCGCAAGTGGGAGCCGGAGCCGTTGCGGTGGCTCGGGGTGCAGGGGATGTACGCCGTGTACCGGGCGGCGGACCGGCGGGAGACGTCCTCCCACAGCGCGGAGTCGTCGCGGCTGGCCCGGTGGGCGGATCGGGTGGCGGGGCGGGGCTGAGCGGTACGGGGGTGGCATTGACCAATCAAGTGCCGCGTCATGCCGTCTGTCGGCCGCGGCACCGTCCTGGCTGGTCGCGCGGTTCCCCGCGCCCCTGGGGAACCGCGGCCGGGTTGGCGGTGCAGTTCCGCCTCTACGGCTCCAGGACCACCTTGCCCGTCGTCGCCCTCGATTCCAGGGCGCGGTGGGCGGCCGGTGCCTCCGCGAGGGGGTAGCGCTGTACCGCCGGGCGGAGGTGGCCCTCTGCGGCCTGGGTCAGGGCTCGGAGTTCCAGGGTGCGGATCGGGTTGGGGCCGCCCGCCTTGCTCAGCATCACCGGGCCCAGGACCTCTTCCGTGACGCCCTCGACCACGTACGGCTCGCCCGCGTTCAGGCCCTCCGCCGACCAGCCGAAGACGACGTGCTTGCCGTTTGGGCCGAGGAGGGCCACCGAGTCGCGGGCCGCGTCCCCGCCCACGCCGTCGAAGACCACCGTGGCCTCGCGGCCGCCCAGCCAGGCGCGGACCTTCTCCGGCCAGTCCGGCTCCTTGTAGTCCACGGCCAGATCGGCGCCGTTCGCCCGGACCCCGGCCACCTTCTCCGGACCACCGGCCAGGCCGATCACCGTCGCGCCCGCGTTCTTGGCGTACTGCACGAGCAGCGTGCCGATGCCGCCCGCCGCGGCCGGGACGACGGCCACCGAGTCCGGGCCCAGCTCGGCGAACTGCAGGATCCCCATCGCCGTACGGCCTGTTCCGATCATCGCGACCGCCTCCGCGAAGTCCAGGTTCTCCGGGATCTCGTGCAGGCGGTCGACGTCGGTGACGGCCAGTTCGGCGTAACCGCCAGGGGTGAAGCCCAGGTGCGCCACCACCCGCTTGCCGAGCCAGAGTTCGGCCACGCCCTCGCCGAGGGACTCGACCACGCCCGCGACCTCCCGGCCCGGGATCGTGGGCAGGGGCGTCGGGGCGGGCGCCGGGCCCCGCATGCCCTCGCGCAGGGCCGCGTCGAGGAGGTGGACACCGGCCGCGGCGACCGCGATCCGGACCTGGCCGGGGCCCGGTCGGGGGTCCTCGACCTGCTCGTAGGTGAGGTTCTCGGCCGGGCCGAAGGCGTGCAGACGGATGGCGTGCATCGGGTCCCCCATCGGAGTGGTGTGCTCTTTCCGGGGCCTACTCTTCAACCTCAAGCATGCTTGAGGTCAAGCGCCGCCGTCCGGCCCAGCGCCAGCGACACGGCCGTCAGCGCGCTGTTGAAGGACACCTCGGACAGCACCCCGGGCGCCGCCACCTGGTCGCCCGCCAGGTAGACCCCGTCCCCGCGGTCGATCGCCGGGCGGTCCCGCCAGCTCGTGCCGGGCAGGTCCACCGCGCCGGTACGGCCGTTCGCGAGGGCCTCCCGCCGCCAGGTGACCCGGTCCCGCCAGCCCTCGAAGGCGAGGTCCAGCAGCTGCTCGGCACGGCCGATCCCGGCGGCCTTCGACTCCTCCGGGCCCAGCGGGATCTGTCCCTGGATCAGGCTCTCGCCGGCCGGCGCGAGTGTCCGGTCCTGCGCCGTGAACCGCTCGATCCAGCCCGGGTGGTCCAGGTCGGAGACCGCGAAGGCGTCGCCGCGCCGGGTGCGTACCGCCAGGTCGATCAGGGCCGTACGCCCGCTCGTCCAGGTCAGGCTGTCGTCCTTCAGCAGCCGCCGGGCGGAGTCCAGGGAGGTGGCGACGACGACCGGGGTGTCGGTCGGCAGCGTGTCGACGCGGGACAGGGTCTCCATCCGGACCCCGAGATTCCAGGCGTGGTCGGCCATCCGCCCGATGACGCTGCCCCAGCCGCCGCGCGGGTAGTGCGCCTCCGGCGGCAGCTTGGTCGCGCGGCGCAGCCGCTCCTGCACGAAGGCGGCGGACAGCGCGCCCGGGTCGTGGTGGAAGAGGGCCACGGCGGAGTAGTGGGCGGCCGCGCGGGCGCCTTCCTCGCCCGCGATCCCCGTCGCCCAGCTCAGGAAGTCCGCGTCGACCGGCGCCTGCGGCAGCCCGGGGCGCAGCAGCTTGAGCAGGCCGAAGGGCGGGGTGCGGCGCAGCGTGCCCTTGTGCCGCAGCCGCAGCCGCGCCGCCTCTAGGGGCGGGAGCGGGGCCAGCCGGCCGATCAGATCGCGCTGCTTGAGCCAGGCCCAGTGCGGACCGCCGTTGTAGAGGGCGTGCGGGCCCTCGTTCGTCCGGTACGGCCCTTCGGCGGTCCGCGCCCGTCCGCCCAGCGAGTGGTGGGCCTCGTACACGGTGACCTTGGCGCCCGCCTCGGCGGCGGTGATGGCCGCGGCGAGTCCGGCGAAGCCGCCGCCGACGACGGTGATGCGGTGCATAGGGATCTCCCTCTGCTCGGGTGGCCTGCTGCGTGGTGGCCCTTGCTACGAGTACGACGCACCGAGGCCCGTGAAATGTGACATCGGCCGGGTTTTCGCAGGTCAGAGCCGGGTGGGGGGCGAGTAGGGGGCGTTGTCAGTGGTGGGGTGCACCATGAGGGCATGGCGACTGCGGAGCGTGGCGGTACGACGGTGAAGGCGGCCCGGCGCCCCGAGGTGCGGCTTCCTGCCCTGGAGGCGTGCACCGGGGGGCTCGAGCCGGACGGTGACTACGACGGGCTGGAGTTCCGGGAGGCGGATCTCGCCGGGCAGGACGGCGGCGGCGCCCGTTTCATGGACTGCGCGCTCAGAGCGTGCGTGCTGGACGAGACCCGGCTCACCCGCGCCCGCCTCCTGGACTCGGTGCTCAGCGCTCCGCGCGGGGTCGGCACGGACCTCGCGGAGGCGACCTTGCGGGACGTGGAGCTGCTCGACGCCCGCCTCGGCGGAGTCCAGCTGCACGGCGCCGTCCTGGAGCGGGTCCTGATCCGCGGCGGCAAGATCGACTACCTGAACCTGCGCGCGGCCCGCCTCAGAGACGTCGTCTTCGAGAACTGCGTCCTGGTCGAGCCGGACTTCGGGGGCGCCACGCTGGAGCGGGTCTCGTTCCCGGGCTGCGTGCTGAAAGGGGCGGAGCTGAGCGGGGCGACCCTGAGGGACGTGGACCTCAGGGAGGCGGCGGCACTGGAGCTCGCGGGCGGGGTGGACCGGCTGTCGGGTGCGGTGATCAGCACGGGGCAACTCCTCGATCTGGCACCGGTGCTGGCGGGGGCGCTGGGGATCCGGGTGGCGGACTGACGGGGCTGGGTCAGGGTCAGGCCAGGGGCTGGGTCAGCAGGCGGAGTCAGCGGCTGTGGCTGCGCTGGGTCAGCAGGCGGAGTCAGCGGCAGCGGCTGTGGCTGCGCTGGGGGGAGGAGCGGGCCGGAGGCGGCGGCAGCGCGAGGGGGCCGAGCAGGGTGGATTCAGCGGCGGCCGGGGGAGCGGGGGCAGTGCGAGGGGGTGAGCGGGGCGGAGGCGGCGGGGGCGGTGCGAGGGGGCCGAGCAGGGGTGGAGGCAGCGGCAGCCGGAGGCGGCGGAGATAGTGCGAGGGGGCCGAGCAGGGGCGGAGGCAGCGGCGGCCGGAGGAGCGGGGGCAGTGCGAGGGGGTGAGCCGGTCGCAGTCAGCGGAGGCAGCGCGAGGGGGCCGAGCGGGGCGGAGGTAGCGCGGCGGTCGGGGGAGCGGAGGTCGGGGGCGGGTCAGGGCAGGCGGGGGAAGCGGGCCTGGAGGGTCCAGATCGCCGGGTTCTCGGCCAGGTCCTCGTGCAGATCGCACAGGTCGGCGATCAGGTCGTGCAGGAAGTCCCGTGCCTCGCGCCTGAGCTCCGCGTGCGAGAAGCTCAGCGGTGCCTCCTCCGCCGGCATCCAGTCCGCCTCGACGTCCACCCAGCCGAAGCGGCGCTCGAAGAGCATCCGGTCGGTGGACTCGGTGAAGTCCAGCTCCGCGTGCTGTGGGCGGGACGCCCGGGAGCCCGCCGGGTCCTGGTCCAGACGCTCCACGATGTCGCACAGGGCCCACGCGAAGTCGAGCACCGGTACCCATCCCCAGGCTGTGGACAGCTCGCGGTCCTCCTTGGTGTCCGCGAGGTAGACGTCGCCGCAGAAGAGGTCGTGGCGCAGGGCGTGGACGTCCGCGCGGCGGTAGTCCGTCTGCGGGGGGTCCGGGAAGCGGTTGGAGAGGGCGTAGCCGATGTCGAGCACGGGGTGATGGTGTCATGCCCTCGTAGGATCGCGATCGTGTACCGGTCCGTCCGTATCGCCCCCTTGCTGCTGGCCCTCGCCCTGACGGCGTGCGGCGGTGGCGACCGTCACGGCAGTCCCGGTGCCGCGGGGCTCGGCGATCCCTACTTCCCCGAGGCCGGCAACGGCGGCTACGACGTCCGGCACTACTCGCTGGACCTCGACTACGACCCCGCCTCCCGCCGCCTCTCCGGTACCGCCACCGTCACCGCCCGGGCCACCCAGGACCTCTCCGCCTTCGACCTGGACCTGCACGGGCTGTCGGTCGACGAGGTCACCGTCGAGGGTGAGCGGGCCCGCTGGAGCCGTGAGGACCAGGAACTGATCGTCAGCCCGCCCGCCCCGCTCCCCGACGGCGAGACCTTCGAGGCGCGCGTCCGCTACCACGGCACCCCCCGGACCATCACCGACCCCGACGGCTCGGCGGAAGGCTGGCTGCCCACCTCGGACGGTGCCCTCGCGCTCGGTGAACCCACCGGCTCCATGGCGTGGTTCCCCGGCAATCACCACCCCTCGGACAAGGCGTCGTACGACATCGAGGTGACCGTGCCGAAGGGCGTGGCGGCCGTTTCCAACGGGGAGCCCGCCGGTCAGCGCACCCGCGAGGGCCGTACGACCTACACCTGGCGGGCCGCCGAGCCCATGGCCAGCTATGTCGCCACGCTCGCGATCGGCGACTACGACATCCGGCGCGGCACGGCCGGCGGCGTGCCGGAGTACACCGCCGTCGAACCCGGCGCGGCGGAGTTCGGCGACGAACTGCCCGACGTCATGGAGTGGGCGGAGTACAACTTCGGGCCGTACCCCTTCTCCTCCACCGGTGTGATCATCGCCGGCGCGGGCGACTCCGACTACGCCCTGGAGACCCAGAACCGGCCGGTCTTCCCCGGTGTCCCCGACACCGAACTGCTCGTCCACGAGATCGCCCACCAGTGGTTCGGCAACTCCGTCACGCCGAGGACCTGGCGGGACATGTGGCTCAACGAGGGCTTCGCGACCTACGCCGAGTGGCTGTGGGAGGAGGACCAGGGCGGCGACAGCGCGCAGATGACCTTCGAGGCGTTGTACGACAGCGACGACGCCGATCTCTGGGCCTTCCCGCCCGCCGAGCCGCCCGGCGCCGAGCACATCTCGGACCGGCCGGTCTACGACCGGGGCGCGATGGTCGTCCACAAGATCCGGCAGGCGGTGGGCGACGAGGCCTTCTACGACCTGGTCCAGGGCTGGACCGCCGGCCACCGTCACGGGAACGCGGACACCGACGACTTCACCGCGTACGCGGAGAAGCGGGCGCCCGACGTGGACTTCAGCCGCGTCTGGGACGACTGGCTGTACGGAGACGGGAGGCCGGACCGCCCCTGAAATCGGTCCGGCCCCCCGTGCGGGTCAATTGACGTCGCGCCGGACGACGAGCTTCTCGCGCGCGCCGAGGACACAGGTGGGGCACAGAGTCGCGGCGGGCCAGGAGAGGGTGTCACTGGAACCACCCTGTTTGACAGAGCGCGGTCTAGACTTTACGGGTTCGTGTCCGAAAGCCGTTTCCGGCGGTCCGTCATCCGGATGCCTCCCACTCCGTCAGCAGCCGTGCCAGCTCCGGCGGCCAGACCGGCTCCGGCTCGTCCATCAGCTGCTCCCTCGTCCACCAGGCCCAGGTGAGGATGCCGTCCTGAGCGTGGGCGGCGGCGAGTTGGGGGCCGGTCGGTTCGCGGTGCGGGCCGGGGGTGACGTAGATGTGCTCGTGCTGGCGGACGGGGGTCCCGGTCCCGGAGTGCGTGAAGTCGTGCTCCCAGGTGCAGAGCAGCGGGCCCGGTGCCAGGTCCGTCCAGCCCGTCTCCTCGCGGAGTTCGCGCAGGGCGCCCTCGCGGGGGCTCTCGTCGGCCTCCAGACCACCGCCGGGCAGGGCCCAGTGGACGCCGACCTCGACGTTGTCGTAGCGGAAGAGGAGGACCGAGCCCTCCGGATCGACGACGGCGACCCGGGCGGCGCGGCGCGGGGTGCGCAGCGTTTTGCGCAGGACCGCGCAGGGGCGGTGCAGCCGGAGGTCCTCGCGGTGGTCGACGACCTCGTAGCCGAGGGCGGTCCAGAAGGCGAGGGCCCCGGGGTTGTTCCGGAGGACGGCGAGGCGTACGGCGGTACGGCCGGACGCGCGGAAGCGGTCCTCGACGCATTGGGCGATCCGGCGGCCGTGACCGCGCCCGTGCAGGCTCGCGTCCACCATCAGCAGGCCGATCCACGGGTCCGGGTCGGCCGGGTCGGGGTGGTGGGCGAGGGTGATGACGATTCCCACGAGTCGCCCCTCGGCACGGGCGAGCAGCACCTCCGCGTCCGGATGCGCCAGCTCCTCGGCCAGCGCCGCCGCCACCTGATCCGGCCGGATGTCGTCCGGGTCCGGGAAGTCCCCGCTGAGCGCGTGGAATTCACGGTTCGCGGCGTGGAGAGCGGTCAGCTCGGTCAGCAGCGGGGCCGGGAGGTCGTGGTCCGGGGTGCGGGGCAGGGGTTCGAGGATCATGCCGGGGACGCTACTGCGACACGACCGAACCCCCGGCCGGAACCGGGGGTTCGGGTGCGTCGGACGTCCGGACGGATCCGTCAGACGTTGACGCCGAAGTCCTGGGCGATGCCGACCAGGCCGGAGGCGTAGCCCTGGCCCACCGCGCGGAACTTCCACTCCGCGCCGTTGCGGTACAGCTCGCCGAAGACCATGGCCGTCTCCGTCGCCGCGTCCTCGGACAGGTCGTAGCGCGCGATCTCGGCGCCGCCGGCCTGGTTGAGGATGCGGATGTAGGCGTTGCGGACCTGGCCGAAGTTCTGCGAGCGGTTCTCGGCCTCGTAGATCGAGACCGGGAAGACGATCTTGTCGACGTCCGCGGGCAGGCCGGCGAGGTTGACGTTGATCGCCTCGTCGTCGCCCGCGCCCTCGCCGGTGCGGTTGTCACCGGTGTGGACGATGGTCTGGTCCGGCGTCTGCTTGTTGTTGAAGAAGACGAAGTGGGCGTCGGAGTAGACCTTGCCCTCCGTGTTCACCGCGATGGCGGAGGCGTCGAGGTCGAAGTCCGTGCCGGTGGTGGTGCGGACGTCCCAGCCGAGGCCCACGGTGACGGCGGTCAGGCCCGGAGCCTCCTTGGTGAGCGAGACGTTGCCACCCTTGGACAGGCTTACAGCCATTGTTGGGAGTCCCTTCCCTCGTAGTGCGTACGAGCACGAAGCTACAGCTACCCCTGATAACGCGGAGCGGGTACGTGAGGTTCCAGCTCGCTTTACTTTCTTTACTCGGCCACTCGGGGCACATATTCGCGTGACGTGGTCCGGTCAGACACGCCACCATGGACGGCATGTCCGGTCCTTATCCCGTCCGCGGCTCCGTCTCGCTCCCCGAGGCCGAGCTCATGTGGCGTTTCTCGCGGTCGTCGGGGCCCGGCGGACAGCACGTCAACACCAGCGACTCCCAGGTCGAGCTGCGCTTCGACCTCGCGCGCACCGAGGCACTGCCCGAGGTGTGGAAGCGGCGGGCGCTGGAGCGGCTCGCCGGACGCCTGGTCGACGGCGTCATCACGGTCCGCTCCTCCGAGCACCGTTCCCAGTGGCGCAACCGGGAGACGGCGGCCGTGCGCCTCGCGGCGCTGCTCGCCGAGGCCACGGCACCACCGCCCAAGCCGCGCAAGCCGACCCGCATCCCCCGGGGCATCAACGAACGCCGGCTGCGGCAGAAGAAGCAGCGCTCGGACACCAAGCGGGGGCGTTCGGGGCGCGACTGGGGATAGCGGGACGGCCGGCTGTCACGCCCGCGGTCACCTCTGCGGCCCTCCTGCCCGGCCCCTTCAGGCGCTCAGCTTCAGCACCCCGACCGTCTGGCCCCCGCTCGTCTCCCCGTTCGGCTCGAAGCCCAGGCCCAGGTAGAAGCCCTCCGGGCCGGTCGGGCCCGGGTGCCAGGTGACGTACATCTCGCTTCCGCCCCGGCGGCGGATCTCGTCCGCCACCGCGTCGACCGCGAAGCGGCCGTAACCCCTGCCCTGTTCGGCCGCCGCGATGTTCAGGCGCCACAGGCCGGAGCGGATGACGGTGCCGTCGCCCTTCCAGTCGATGTCCAGGAAGGCCATCACGAAGCCCACCGTGCGCTCGGCGTCGAGGATCAGGCGGGGCCAGGCGACGCCGGGCCACACATAGGCCTCGGCGAGTGAGTGGGCGACCGGCTCGACCGCGTGTTCCTGATCCGGGCGGATCCGGATCGCGATCGCGTCCTCGACATTCTTCGGTGTGAGGGATTCGAGGCGGAGGCCGTTCGTCGTCATGTGCGCACCATAGGACGCGAGTTCACTCTCCGTCAGCTGAATTCCCGTTCAGTCCAATTGGCGATAGCGACCGCGGAAATAGGTCAGCGGGCCGCCCTCGGCGCTCGGTAGCCGGGCCGTCAGAACGCGGCCGATGACCAGGGTGTGGTCGCCCGCGATCACCCGCTGCTCGGTCCGGCACTCCAGTTGCGCCAGCGCACCCCCGACCAGTGCGGCACCGGTCGCCTCGCCACGGACGTACGGGATGTCCTCGAAGAGGAGGCGGTCGCTGATGCGGCCCTTCATCGCGAAGCGGCCGGCGATGTGCCGCTGGCTCTCGGAGAGGACCGAGACCGCCCACAGGGGCTGCTCGTCGAGCAGGTCGTCCATGCGCGCGCCCGTGCGCAGACTGACCAGGACCAGGGGCGGGTCGAGGGAGACCGACATGAACGCCGTGGCCGTCATGCCGACGTCCTCGCCCTTCGGCCCGTCCGCCGCCAGCGGGGGCTCGAAGGCGGTCACCAGGACCACGCCCGCGGCCAGCCGGGACATGGCGGCGCGGAACTCGTCGTTGCTCACCCCCTCAGCATGCCCGGCGAGGGGCGGCGCGGTGATCGGGGCGGGCGGGGCGGGGGGAATGTTCGGCACGCGGGAAACGCTAATCTCCGCCGCGCGGCCGCCGCATCGGGCCCGGGTCCGAGGAGGGACCTAGGACCTTCGGCGGACTCTGTGGCACCCTTGCGTGATCCTTCGCCCGATGCACAAAGTTTGCGTTCAGTAAACGCACAGGAAAAACGCAGAAACACCGCTCAATTGTTCATCTTTCGCTGTGACTTGAGTCACAAGGGGCAGTAATTGTTGACCCTGTGTACCGAGTGGGCAGCGCGCTGTGATTCAGTGGCGGGGAACCTTCATCAAGAACGGCAAGGGCACCCGAAGGAAAAGACGCCGAAGAACAACCCTTGATTCGCTGCGAGGTCTCGGGGGGAGGGCGACATGGAGACCGAGTCGGAGCCGTACGTCCGTCTTGCGACCCTGCGACAACTGCACCAGGTCATGGCGGACATGAACACCGCGCGCAGCCTGGCGGACACACTGCAGACCGTCGCCGACGGCGTCGTCACCGGCCTGGGCTACGAGCTGGCGTGCGTCAACCTGGTCCGGCCCGACGGCGACCTCGTCGTCGCCGCCCTCGCCGGCAACCCCGCCGCCGAGGCCCTGATCACCGGCCGCACCGGCTCCCGCGAGTCCTGGGAGCGCCGGCTCGCCATGGGCGAGCACTGGGGCGACCTGGTGTTCATACCGCACACCGAGGGCTGGGTCCTCGACGACGACGACGTCCCGCAGTGGTACACCGACGGACCCGCGCCCCGCTTCGAGGACGAGTGGCACCCCTCGGACCGGCTCTTCGCGCCCATGTACACCCCGGGTGTGCACGGCGGCGCCAGCGGCGAGCTGATCGGCGTCCTGTCCGTGGACCGGCCGCGCAACGGCAGGCTGCCGGGCGCGTGGGGGCGCGAGGCCCTGCAGATGTACGCCTTCCAGGCCGCCATCGCGATCAGCAACGCGCGTCTACGTGCGAATATGCAGCGGGCACTGGTCAGGCTGGAGCGGGACCAGCAGGCGCTGCGGGCCAGCGAGGAAAGCTTCAGGCAGGCCTTCGAGTACGCCCCCTCCGGCATGGCCATCGCCGAGATGGGCGGCGACCAGCACGGCCGCATCCTGCGGACCAACGACGCCCTGTGCCGCCTCCTCGGCCGCCCCGCCTCCGCGATGCGCCGCTACTCCTTCTCCGACCTGGTCCACCCCGAGGACATCGGGACGCTGCTGCGGACGTCGGCGGAGGGCGGGCGCGCGGAGCTCCGCCTGGGCCGCCGCGACGGCACCTATGTGTGGGTGTCCCTGCGCAACAGCGTCGTCGCCGACGCGGCCGACGGACCGCGGTTCCTGCTCACCCACGTCGAGGACATAGAGGAGCGCAAGCGGCGCGAGCTCCAGCTCGCCCACCGCGCCTCCCACGACTCCCTCACCGGCCTGCCGAACTCCGCCGAGCTGCGCTCCCGCCTGTCCTCGCGGCTGTGCCAGCGGTCCACCCAGGCGGGCGCCCTGGAGTCGGTCGACGCGGCCTTCGGCCACCCCGCCTTCGACGTCAACGGCCACGGCTTCGACTTCCGGCCCGGCGCCGAGTCCTTCGACGGCTACGACCACCATGTGCACACCGTCGCCCCCGAGAGTGAACATGACGACGGCACCAAGGGGCTCGCGGTGCTCTTCTGCGACCTCGACGGCTTCAAGTCGATCAACGACCGGTTCGGGCACAACGCGGGTGACGCGGTCCTCATCGAGGTCGCCCGGCGGCTCTCCCGGGGCGTCCGGGACGGCGACACGGTGGCCCGGCTCGGCGGTGACGAGTTCGTGGTGCTGGCCGACGGACTCGGCCGTGCCGACGCCCAGGACCTGGCCGTACGCCTGCGCAACGAGATCATCCAGCCGATCCGGGTCGACGGCCGCGCCATGCGGGTGGGGGCCAGCTTCGGGATCGGGTGGGCACACTGCGGCATGACCGCGGACGAGGTGCTGAAGTCCGCCGACGAGCGGATGTACGTAGAGAAACGATCTCGTCCCAAACAGCACAGACGCGCGGGATGAATGCCAGGTCAGTGAGTTGATGCGGTCTGAGTCACCCGTTTGGGTCAGCCGGAGCGGGTAGGCTCGCCCTTCGTCACACGTACCGCAACAGCCCCGCACCTGGTGAGGAGACCAAGGGATGACGTCCGGCAACAACGGCGGCACCACGCCCGAGGACGACGACCCGTTCGGCTACCTCTACGCCGACGGGCAGGCCAATGGGGCCCAGCCGCCGTCCGGTGGCTACGGCTACCCGAACTCGGTGAACCGGGTGCGCTCGGTCGGCCAGCGGCAGTACGGCCAGCAGACGGCTCCGCAGGTGCCGCAGCAGCAGGGCGCGTACGGCCAGCCGAACACGCACTACGCGGCTCCGGAGACCTTCCCGGGCGGCGCCCAGACCACCGTGTCGCCGAGCCCGTCCTACAACGGCGGCGGCGGTGGCCGCGGGCGCGGCCCGAACACCAAGGGCCTGCTGATCGGCGCCGTCGCGGTGGTCGCCGCGGTCGTCATCGGCATCGCGGTCGCGATGGCGGGCGGCGACGACGGCGAGGGCGGCACCGACAACCAGGCCGACTCCACCCCGACCCAGACGGAGAGCACGGACCCGACCCCTTCGCAGGGCAGCAGCGCGGAGGAAGAGGCGGATCTGCCGGAGTCGGACGCGAAGGCGCTGCGCCTCTCGGCCGGAGTGACCGTGGCCTCGGACGTGCAGGGCGCCAACGCGGGCTCCTACGTCACCGGCCTCAACCAGCCCGGCGCCTCGGTCACCTGGACGGTCGACGGCATCCCGAAGGACGGCACCTACACGCTGTTCACGCGCTTCAGCACCACCGACGAGGACCAGTCGATGACGCTGACCGTCAACGGCAAGCCCTTCGGCAGCAAGCTGAACCTGGGCAACTTCACCCACACCAAGGGCGGCGACTTCTCCAAGGGCTGGACCGAGACCTACGCCTGGCCCACCCTCAACAAGGGCACTAACACCATCGCGATCTCCTGCGGTGACGGTGACAAGTGCAACGTCCTGCTGGACCAGCTGTGGATCAAGGAAGGCCAGGTCAAGGGCTAGTTCAGGCCGCGCTGGCCTCCTGAGCGACGGCCACCCGGCCCAGCAGGTCCTCGTAGGCCCGGCGGTCGAACTCCCCCGCCACCGGTGCCAGTACGCTCGCCGTCGACAGGGCCGTCGCGCGGGTCAGGCGGGTCGGCCAGGGGAGGTTTTCGACCAGGCCCGACAGGAGGCCCGCGACCGCCGCGTCGCCCGCGCCTGTCGGGTTGCCGTGCAGGGTGGCTGGTGGGGTCGCGCGCCAGCGGCCCTCCGGCGTGTGGGCGAGCAGGCCCCCGGCGCCCAGGGAGGCGACCACCGCGTGGGCCCCGCGTCGGCGGGCGTCCTGGGTGGCGCGCAACGGCTCGTGGGAACCGGTCAGTTCGGCCAGCTCGTCGGCGTTGGGCTTGATGATGTCGGGGCGGGCGGCGACGGCCCGGCGCAGCGGTTCGCCGCTGGTGTCCAGGAGGACCGGGACGCCCGCCGCACGTGCCGCGCGGACCAGCCCCGCGTACGCGCCCACCGGCACGCCCGGCGGCAGGCTGCCGCACAGGGCCACCGCGTCGGCGGCGGCGAGCAGTTCGTCGTAGGACCGCTGGAAGGCCGACCACTCGGCGGGGGTGACGAGCGGGCCCGCCTCGTTGAGCTGTGTGGTGTCGCCGGTCAGTTCGTCGACTATCGCTATCGTGCGGCGCGTTGGGCCGGTGAGCGGGACGAGCGCGTCGCGCACCCCTTCGACGGCGGTCAGTTGCTCGCGCACCACGCGGCCCGTGGCGCCGCCCACGAAACCGGTGACGGTCACCTCGTGACCGAGGGCCGCCAGCACCCGTGCCACGTTCAGGCCCTTGCCGCCGGGGCGTTCGAGGACCTCGGAGACCCGGTGCGAGGTGTGCGGGCGCAGGGCCCGTACGCGGTACGTGATGTCGAGAGCGGTGTTCAGCGTGACCGTGAGGATCACCCGGGCCGACCTCCCCCGAAGTAAGTGGTGCCGTCTCTTCCGGTCCCGATCATGCCAAACAGACGGCGGTCGTCCCAGCCCTCGGAACGGCCGCCGTCGCGCTGGGCCCGGACGGATCAGCCCAGTTGGGGATCTACGACCCATTCGCCCCGGCGCAGCACGCCCTTGAGGTCGAAGGAGGCGTCCAGGAGGACCAGGTCGGCGTACTTGCCCGGCTCCAGCGAGCCGATCTCGTCCGACATCCCGAGCAGGCGGGCCGGGTTGGCGGACAGGGCCGTCACCGCGTCCGCCACCGAGAGCCCGTCGATCGTCACCGCGCGCTTGAAGGCCCGGTCCAGGGTGAGCGTGGAGCCCGCGATCGAGCCGCCCTCCACCAGACGGGCGACGCCGTCGGCGACCTCGACCTCCAGCGGGCCGAGCATGTAGCGACCGTCCCCGAAGCCGGCCGCGTCCATCGCGTCGGTGATGAACGCGACCCGGCCCGCGCCCGCGTGATGGAACGCCAGCTGGAGGGAGGCGGGGTGCAGATGCGTACCGTCGTTGATCAGCTCGACGGTGATCCGGTCGTCCTCCAGGAGGGCCGCGATCGGGCCGGGGGCGCGGTGGCCGAGGGCGGGCATCGCGTTGAACAGGTGCGTGGCCACGGTGGCGCCCGCGTCGATCGCCTGCACGGTCTGCTCGTACGTCGCGTCCGTGTGCCCGATCGCCGCGATGACGCCGTGTTCGGCGAGCAGCCGCACGGAGTCGAGGCCGCCGGGGAGTTCGGTGGCGAGGGTGACCATCCTGGCCCGGCCGCGCGCGGCGTCGATCAGCTTGCGGACCTCGGCGGGGTCGGGGTCGCGCAGCAGTTCCTCGGAGTGGGCGCCCTTGCGGCAGGGGGAGATGAACGGGCCCTCGAAGTGGATCCCGGCGATGTCGCCCTGCTCGGCGAGTTCGGACAGGAGGCCGGCGCGCTGGGCGAGGAAGTCCATGTCGCCGGTGACGGTGGAGGCGACGAGGGTGGTGGTGCCGTGTCTGCGGTGGGTCTCGATGCCCTTGAGCACGTCGTCGACGGTGCCGGAGGTGAAACTGGCGCCGCCCCCTCCGTGGTTGTGGATGTCCACGAAGCCGGGGACTACGTAGTGGCCGGTTACGTCGATGACCTGGGCGTTCTCTCGGGCGGTGGCGATGATGCGGTCGCCCTCGATGACCACCTCGCCCTTCTCGACGACTCCTGTGGGAACGGCTACGTGGGCTCCCTTGAGGATCATCTGCGGGCCGGTGGGAGTCGATCGCGCAGTTCCCCGCGCCCCTGGGGGAGTTGCCATCAGGTCGTTACCTCCGTGCCGTCAGTAGTGTCGAGAAGATCCCAGGCCAGTAGCCCGGCGCCGATGCATCCCGCCGCGTCCCCCAGTGCCGCTGGGACGATCGACGGCAGCTTCTGGAACGTGACCCTCTGCCGGACGGCGTCCCGCAGTGGTGTGAACAAGGTTTCCCCCGCCTCCGCCAGGCCGCCACCGATGATCAGGGTGCGGGGGTCCAGCAGGGTGAGGGCGGTGACCAGGCCGTCGGCGAGGGCGTCGACGGCGTCGGTCCAGACTCGTACGGCGTTCGGGTCGCCGGACGTGACGGCCTTCGCGCAGTCGGCCGCGTCGGCTTCGGGGTCCCCGCCGGCCGCCGCCCAGGCCTCGCTGACCGCCGCCGCGGACGCGAACCGTTCCAGACAGCCGCGCTGCCCGCAGGGGCAGGGGGTGCCTCCGGGGCGTACGACTACATGGCCGATCTCGCCCGCGAAACCGTGCGCCCCCGCCTCCACCCGGCCGTCCACGCCGATCGCGCCCGCGATGCCGGTGCCGAGGGCCACGAACAGGAACCGGTCCGCACCCCGGCCCGCGCCGACCCGGCCCTCGGCGAGGCCGCCGGTGCGCACGTCGTGGCCGAGGGCGACCGGGATGCCCAGCTCGGCGCCGATCAGCTCGCGCAGGGGGACGTCCCGCCAGCCCAGGTTGGCCGCGTAGGCGGCCACGCCGGACGCCTCGTCGACGATGCCGGGGACGGCGACGCCGGCCGCGGCGGCCGGTTCGCCGAGGGTCCGCTCGCCGTGGGCCCGCAGTTCGGCGGTGAAGTCGAGGATGTTCGCGACGACCGCGTCGGGTCCGCGCTCGCGTCCGGTCGCCCTGCGGGTCTGGTGCAGCAGCGCGCCGTCCGCCCCGATCAGGGCGGCCTTCATCCCGGTGCCGCCCACGTCGAGGGCGATGACATGTCTCACGGGGGACAGTGTGGCCCGTCTACCCGTGAGAGGTCTAGTCCACTAAGGTGGTGTAGACCTTATGACGTTGTTTCGAAAGTTTTCGCTTCGGGTTGGGGACATAGGCAGTGCAGCGGCGTAGGACGGCAATGATCGCGGCGGTGTCCGCCCTCGGGATGACGGCGGCGCTCGGCGGCTGCGGCCTGACCGGGGGATCGGACGAGGTGACACTGCGACTCGTCGCGGCGGACTACGGCGACAGCGCGGCCAACAGCTCCAAGAAGTACTGGGACGCGCTGGTCGACGCGTACGAGAAGGACCACCCCGATGTGAACGTCGAGGTCAGCGTCTACTCCTGGACCGACGTGGACCGGGAGGTCAAGGAGCTGGTCGACGCCGGGAAGGCGCCCGACCTGGCGCAGATCGGGGCGTACGCGGACTACGCGAAGGCCGGGAAGCTGTACACCGCGAGCGAGCTGCTCTCGATCACCACCCAGGCCGACTTCCTCCCGCAGTTCGCCTCGGCGGGCGCGGTCAACGGCATCCAGTACGGGATGCCGTTCGCCTCCTCCACGCGGCTGCTGTTCTACAACAAGAGCCTCTTCGAGAAGGCCGGGATATCCGCCCCGCAGACCTGGCAGGAGCTGGCGGCGGACGCCGAGGCGCTCAAGGCGGACGGGGTGAAGTACCCGTACGCGCTGCCGCTCGGGCCGGAGGAGGCGCAGGCCGAGACCATGCAGTGGCTGCTCAGCGGCGGGGGCGGCTACACCGACACCGACGCCGGGACCTACAACATCGACTCGGCGGAGAACATCGCCACGTTCGACTGGCTGAACGACGAGCTGGTCGGCCAGGGTCTGACCGGTCCGGTCCCGCCCGCCACGCTGAACCGCGCGGACGCCTTCGAGGCGTTCACGGACGGCGAGGTCGGCATGCTCAACGGGCACCCCTCGCTGATGAAGGCGGCCAAGGCCAAGGGCGTGGACTTCGGCATGGTGCCGATGCCCGGCGCCGACGGGCCGAGCGAGGTCTCCATGGGCGTCGCCGACTGGATGATGGCGTTCAAGCAGAACGGGCACGCGGAGGAGGTCGGCGACTTCCTCGACTTCGTCTACGAGGAGAAGAACGTGCTCGCCTTCTCCCGCGAGTACGACCTGCTGCCCGTGACGAACGCGGTCTCCGACGTCATGAGCACGGCGAAGCAGGACGCCGACCTGAAGCCGTTCCTGAAGGCGCTGCCCTCCTCCGAGCTGTACCCGGTGGGCCGGACGTCCTGGGCGGCGGTCAGCGCGGCGGTGAAGAAGAAGATCGGCAAGGCGGTCTCCTCCAGCGGCGACCCGGCGACCGTGCTGCGCGAGCTCCAGGCGACGGCGGCGGCCGAGGAGAGCGCGGAGTAGCCGCACTGTCAGTGCCGACAGCTACGGTGCGGGTATGGAACGGGAGCCGCTGAACCGCAGGGAGCAGGCCGTCCTCGCCCTGGAACGCCGCGGCTTCCCGGGCCCGGGCGCGAAGGAACGCGCCATACGCGAGGAGCTCGGCCTGGCGCCCGTGCGCTACTACCAGTTGCTGAACGCCCTCCTGGACGACGAGCGGGCCCTGGCCCACGACCCGGTCACGGTGAACCGGCTGCGCCGGATACGCGAGTCCCGGCGGGCTGAGCGGTGAGGCCCTGCTGACCGACGGGGGTGGGCCTGGATAGGGTCGCCGGTATGGGCAGCCACATGGACTCGACCCCTCTGCCGACCCCCGCCACCCCTGCCGGGCAGGCGGGGCTCGACGCGATCCTCCGGGAGCCGGGGCGCGCGGTGATCGCGCTTGACTTCGACGGGACGCTCGCGCCGATCGTCCCGGACCCCGAGCAGGCCCGCGCCCACCCGGACGCGGCCCCCGTACTGGCCGGACTCGCGCCGAAACTCGCCGCCGTCGCGGTCGTCACCGGCCGCCCGGCCGGCGTAGCCGTGCGCTACGGCGGTTTCGCCGGCGTCCCCGGCCTGGAGCACCTCGTCGTCCTCGGCCATTACGGCGCCGAACGCTGGGACGCCGTCACCGGCACCGTCAGCGCCCCCGCCCCCGACCCCGGAGTCGCCGCCGTCCGCGCCGAACTGCCCGGCGTCCTCGACGGCGTCGGCGCCTGGCGCGGCACCTGGATCGAGGAGAAGGGCCGCGCGGTCGCCGTGCACACCCGCCGTGCCGCCGACCCGCAGGCCGCCTTCGAGGCGCTGCGCGAACCCCTCACCGAACTCGCCGCCCGGCACGGCCTGATCGTCGAACCGGGCCGGATGGTCCTGGAACTGCGCCCGCCCGGCATGGACAAGGGCGTCGCCCTGCTGGAGTACGTCCGCGAGATCGACGCGACCGCGGTCCTCTACGCCGGTGACGACCTCGGTGACCTCCCCGCCTTCGCCGCCGTCGACAGACTCCGCACCGAAGGCACCCCGGGCCTCCTGGTCTGCAGCGGCAGCGAGGAGGTCCCGGAGCTGGAGAAGCGCGCGGACCTGGTGGTCAAGGGCCCGGCGGGGGTGGTGGGCCTGCTCCGGAGCCTCGCGGCACGGCTGGACCGGGACGGGACCTAGGGTCTGTCTGTCGCGCGGTGTCCGGCACCAGGGCCTAGTTCGCCGTCAGCGCCCGCAACTGCTCCAGGAACCACTGGGCGGGCGGCAGCGCCGTCGCCGCCGCGGCGAGGCGCTTCGTCCGCTCGGCCCGCTCATGGGCCGGCATCGTGAGCGCCTCGTGCAGGGCGCTCGCGGTGCCCAGCACGTCGTAGGGGTTCACCACGATCGCGTCCTCGCGCAGCTCCTCGTACGCCCCCGCCTCCCGGGACAGCACCAGCGCGCACCCCTCGTCGGAGACGACCGGCACCTCCTTGGCGACCAGGTTCATGCCGTCCCGGACGGGGTTGACCAGGGCCACGTCGGCGATCCGGTACGCGGCGAGCGAGCGCGCGAAGTCGTCCTTGACGTGCAGCACGACCGGTGTCCAACCCGGGGTGCCGTACGCCGAGTTGATCTCGTCCGCGAGCCGCTGGACCTCCGCCGTGTACTCCCGGTACACCGCCAGGTCCTGCCGGGAGGGGTAGGCGAAGGCCACGTGCACGACCCGCTCGCGCCACTCGGGGTGCTCGTCGAGGAGCTGCCGGTAGGACAGCAGCCCGCGCACGATGTTCTTCGACAGCTCGGTCCGGTCCACCCGGACGATCGTCTTGCGCGGCTCCCCGTCGGGCCCCGTGCCGATCTCCGTCCGGAGCGCCGCCATCCGTTCCTCGACGTCGGCCTCGTGCGAGCGGGCGCGCAGGAACTCGGCGTCGGCCCCGAGGCCGTGCACGCCGATCCAGGTGGTCGACAGCGGCGGCCGGCCGGTCGCCGTGTGCTCGATCGACTTCGGCTTGCTGGGGACCGGCGAGTAGGCGGTGATCCGCTCACCGTCGATCTCGTTCGCGCAGGCCATGAAGGTGTGCGCCCACCGGTTGGTGAGGAAGCCCAGCCGGTCCGCGCCGAGCATCCCCCACACCAGCTGCGAGCGGATGTCGTCCGGCAGCATCCGGAAGTACTCGTGCGGTGCCCACGGCGTGTGCGAGAAGTGGCCGATGCGCAGGTCCGGGCGGAGTTCGCGGAGCATCCCCGGCACCAGGCACAGGTGGTAGTCCTGCACCAGCACCGCGGCGCCCTCCGCCGCCTCCTCGGCCAGCGCCTCGGCGAAGGCGCGGTTGTAGGTCTCGTACGACGCCCACTGCCGCCGGAACTCCGCGTCGAACACCGGTTCCAGTGGCGTCTGGTACAGCATGTGGTGGACGAACCAGAGCACGGAGTTGGCGATGCCGTTGTACGCGTCGGCGTGCACCTCGGCCGGGATGGCGAGCATCCGTACGCCGTCCTCGCCCACCCCGCGCGCGACCGCCTCGCGGTCGCCGTCGGACAGCGCGGAGCACACCCACAGGGCACCGGCGTCCGGGCCGATGGCCGAGAGGCCCGACACCAGTCCACCGCCCCCGCGCTTGGCGCGCAGCGAGCCGTCCGACCGCACTTCGTAGGAGACCGGGCCGCGATTCGACGCGACCAGCACTTCAGCGGCACCGTACGTGGAAGCCATGTGCTCCAACCTAGCCCGTGCCGGAAACGCTCAAACGTACGAGCGGCGCGCCGGGGCGTGGGTTACGCCACCTTGCGCGAGGCGTACTCCGCGATCTCCACCATCGGTGGCCGTTCCTCGGTGTCCACCGAGTAGGTGCGCGGCTCGAAACCGTCCTCGCCGCGCTCGAACTGGGTGAGCGCGGGCCGGACGAGATGGCCCCGGGCCAGCCGGAGCTGTGCGGTGCGGTAGATCGCGGCGGACATCCGGCCGAGTGCCTGCCCGTCCTGGTGCCGGTGCTTGCGCACCCCGACGTCCACCTGGGCCAGCGCGTCCAGGCCCACCAGGTGCAGCGCGTCGACCAGCATGCCGAGCTCCACGCCGTAGCCGACCGGGAAGGGGAGCTGTTCCAGCAGGGAGCGGCGGGCCGCGTACTCCCCGCCGAGCGGCTGGACGAACCCGGCGAGCTGCGGCCAGTGCATGTTCAGCAGCGGGCGGGCCATCAGCTCGGTGACCCGGCCGCCCTGCCCGGCCGCCTGCCCGAGCGGGCGGTCGTACATCGCCTTGACCAGCTGCACCCCCGGGTCGGTGAGCAGCGGGCCGACGATCCCGGAGACGAAGTCCGAGGAGAAATCCTTCAGGTCCGCGTCGACGAAGCAGACGATGTCGCCGCGCGTGACCAGCAGCGAGCGCCACAGCACCTCGCCCTTGCCGGGCACGGCGGGGATCCGGGGGAGGATCGCGTCCCGGTGCACGACCGTCGCCCCGGCCGCCGCGGCGACCTCGGCGGTGCGGTCGGTGGAGCCGGAGTCGACGACGACGATCTCGTCGACCAGCGGGACCTGCTGCATCAGGTCGTGCCGGATCACGGCGACGATGTCGCCGACCGTCTCCTCCTCGTTGAGCGCGGGCAGCACGACGGAGACCGACTGGCCCGATCCGCGCTTCGCGGCGAGGATCTGGTGCAGCGGCCGATCACACACGGACCAGGAGCGGGTGCTCAGCCAGCGCTCGACTTCTTCCAGCACAGTCTGCGGCTCCTCACGTGTCTCGCGGTTCGGACGGCACTCTCCACTGTCCTGGCCTTCGGTTACAGTCTTGAGCAACGCTGATGACCATCGCATGTCGGGGGTCGTTTGCGTATACAACTACATACCGCTCATCCAGAGGGGCAGAGGGATACGGCCCGATGAAGCCCCGGCAACCCTCCAGTCGGTTCTCGTAGCGATCACTGTCGATCGTCCTCGCGAGGCTCCCGGCTAGGGAAGGTGCCAAATCCGTCTCACGGCGAGATGCGTCGTGAGGAAGATGAGGAGAAAGGGCCTCGCCTCACATGGCTGTGCAGACTGTCGCAACCACCTCGAATCCCACCGTCGACCTCGGTCCCGCCGCCGCCCTGAGCTGCCGCGAGTGTGGTCACCGGGTACCCCTCGGACCGGTCTTCGCGTGCGAGGAGTGTTTCGGCCCGCTGGAGATCGCCTACGACTTCTCGGACTACGACACCGAGGAGCTCCGCAAGCGCATCGAAGCGGGACCCGCGAACATCTGGCGCTACGCGCCGCTGCTGCCCGTCCCCGCGGACGTGGCCGACAAGCCCAACCTCAACCCCGGCTGGACCAAGCTCGTCAAGGCCGACAACCTGGCCCGCGAGCTCGGTGTGACCGGCGGGTTGTATGTGAAGGACGACTCCGGCAACCCGACGCACTCCTTCAAGGACCGCGTCGTCGCCCAGGCCCTCGAGGCCGCGCGCGCCTTCGGCTTCACGACGCTGAGCTGCTCCTCCACGGGCAACCTGGCCGGTGCCGTCGGCGCCGCCGCCGCCCGCGCCGGCTTCCGTTCCTGCGTGTTCATCCCGCACGACCTGGAGCAGGGCAAGGTCGTCATGGCCGCGGTCTACGGCGGTGAGCTCGTCGGGATCGAGGGCAACTACGACGATGTGAACCGTTTCTGCTCCGAGCTGATCGGTGACCCGGCCGGCGAGGGCTGGGGCTTCGTCAACGTCAACCTGCGGCCGTACTACGCGGAGGGGTCCAAGACCCTGGCGTACGAGATCTGCGAGCAGCTCGGCTGGCGGCTGCCGGACCAGCTGGTCGTGCCGATCGCCTCCGGCTCGCAGCTCACGAAGATCGACAAGGGTCTGCAGGAGCTGATCAAGCTCGGGCTCGTCGAGGACAAGCCGTACAAGATCTTCGGTGCGCAGGCGCTCGGCTGCTCGCCGGTGTCGACGGCCTTCAAGGAGGGCCACGACGTCGTCCGCCCGCAGAAGCCGAACACCATCGCCAAGTCGCTGGCCATCGGCAACCCGGCGGACGGGCCGTACGTCCTGGACATCGCGCGCCGCACGGGCGGTGCGGTGGAGGACGTGACCGACGAGCAGGTCGTCGACGCGATCCGGCTGCTCGCCCAGACCGAGGGCATCTTCGCGGAGACGGCGGGCGGGGTGACGGTCGGCGTGACGAAGAAGCTGATCGACAACGGCCTGCTGGACCCGTCGCTCACCACGGTCGTCCTCAACACCGGCGACGGCCTCAAGACCCTTGACGCGGTGGCCGGCACCGGCCTCACCGCCACCATCCGTCCGAACCTGGACTCCTTCCGAGAGGCTGGCCTCGCATGAGCGTGACCGTTCGCATCCCCACCATCCTGCGCACCTACACCGGCGGCCAGGCCGAGGTCGCCGCTGAGGGCGGGACGCTCTCCGAGGTCATCGCCGACCTGGAGAAGAACCACACCGGGATCGCGGCCCGCGTTCTGGACGACCAGGGCAAGCTGCGCCGTTTCGTGAATGTCTACGTCAATGACGACGACGTCCGCTTCGAGCAGGGCCTGGAGACGGCGACCCCCGACGGCGCCGGAGTTTCCATCATTCCGGCCGTCGCCGGCGGCTGATCGTTACCGTCGGTAAGGTGCGTCACCGAGAGTTCATCGAATTGCCCTCTCCGTAAGACAAACGGAGGGGGCAATTCTGCATGGTTGAGCGCGGTACAGTTGGGGAACCCGCTTCTCTTCCCATGCCGGACGCATATGAGTACCGAGTGCGCATGCGACGAGAAACAGCCAAAGTGTGCGGCCCTTTTGCGACATGTGCTCCTTTTGTGGGGCCCGACTTGCCCTGAATTCGGGCGAATTCTCACTACATTCCGGACCCGTTGCGTCCAGAATTCTCGTCCGATTGACCTGTTGCAGACGGCAGTTGGACAGATACATTCAGCCGCGGTCGACGCGTTCCGGCGCACGCCCCCAAACCGTGGGGGGTGAGGTCTGACCCGGATCCGCGAAGTGCGGATCTGTGCAAGGGCCAGTAATAGGGGAGTTAGGCATGGCTCAGGGCACCGTCAAGTGGTTCAACGCGGAGAAGGGGTACGGCTTCATCGCGGTCGACGGTGGTGCGGATGTTTTCGTCCACTACAGCGCGATCCAGATGGACGGGTACCGCACCCTGGAAGAGGGCCAGCGGGTCGAGTTCGAGATCTCGCAGGGCCAGAAGGGCCCGCAGGCCGACATGGTTCGCGTCACTGCCTGAACGCGCGACCAACGAACGGCAAGCGACGTCTTCTGCTGAAGGGCTCGCACCGAGGGGACCCAACCCCCTGGGTGCGAGCCCTTCCGCGTGCCCGCTTCGCCCAGGGGCTGACCGCCCCGCCGGATCCCGCTTCGCTGAGGGCTGACGCCCCCGCCCGATCCCCGAGAGCCGCTTGCACTCGCATGGGTCGAGTGCTAATCATTGCGTTAGCACTCTGAAGGTGAGAGTGACAACGAAGGACCGGGTCGGTGAGGCCGCAGGCCGGGTGGGGCAAGGAACCACGAGGCAGGCAGGCCGTCCGTCGCGGGCGCGGGCGCGGTCCGAAGGAATCACCCCCAGTCCTGGAGGGACCACTTCACATGGCCAAGATCATCGCGTTCGACGAGGAGGCGCGGCGCGGCCTCGAGCGCGGCATGAACCAGCTCGCGGACGCCGTGAAGGTGACGCTCGGCCCCAAGGGCCGCAACGTCGTCCTCGAGAAGAAGTGGGGCGCCCCCACGATCACCAACGACGGTGTCTCCATCGCCAAGGAGATCGAGCTCGAGGACCCGTACGAGAAGATCGGCGCCGAGCTGGTCAAGGAAGTCGCCAAGAAGACGGACGACGTCGCCGGTGACGGTACGACCACCGCGACCGTTCTCGCCCAGGCGCTGGTCCGCGAGGGCCTGCGCAACGTCGCCGCCGGCGCCAACCCGATGGCCCTGAAGCGCGGTATCGAGAAGGCCGTCGAGGCCGTCTCCGCCGCCCTGCTGGAGCAGGCGAAGGACGTCGAGACCAAGGAGCAGATCGCCTCCACGGCCTCCATCTCCGCCGCCGACACCCAGATCGGCGAGCTCATCGCCGAGGCCATGGACAAGGTCGGCAAGGAAGGCGTCATCACCGTCGAGGAGTCCCAGACCTTCGGTCTGGAGCTGGAGCTCACCGAGGGTATGCGCTTCGACAAGGGCTACATCTCGGCGTACTTCGCCACCGACATGGAGCGTATGGAGGCGTCCCTGGACGACCCGTACATCCTGATCGCCAACTCCAAGATCGGCTCCGTCAAGGACCTGCTCCCGCTGCTGGAGAAGGTCATGCAGTCGGGCAAGCCGCTGCTGATCATCGCCGAGGACGTCGAGGGCGAGGCCCTGTCGACCCTGGTCGTCAACAAGATCCGCGGCACCTTCAAGTCCGTCGCCGTCAAGGCCCCGGGCTTCGGCGACCGCCGCAAGGCGATGCTGAACGACATCGCCATCCTCACCGGTGGCGAGGTCATCTCCGAGGAGGTCGGTCTCAAGCTCGAGAACACGACCCTCGACCTGCTCGGCAAGGCCCGCAAGGTCGTCATCACCAAGGACGAGACCACCATCGTCGACGGTGCCGGCTCCTCCGACCAGGTCCAGGGCCGGGTCAACCAGATCCGCGCCGAGATCGAGAACAGCGACTCGGACTACGACCGCGAGAAGCTCCAGGAGCGCCTGGCCAAGCTCGCGGGCGGCGTGGCCGTCATCAAGGCCGGTGCCGCGACCGAGGTCGAGCTCAAGGAGCGCAAGCACCGCATCGAGGACGCCGTTCGCAACGCGAAGGCGGCCGTCGAGGAGGGCATCGTCGCCGGTGGTGGCGTGGCCCTGCTCCAGGCCTCCCAGGTGTTCGAGAAGCTGGAGCTCGAGGGTGACGAGGCGACCGGCGCCAACGCCGTGAAGCTCGCGCTGGAGGCCCCGCTCAAGCAGATCGCGGTCAACGGCGGTCTCGAGGGTGGCGTCGTCGTGGAGAAGGTCCGCGGTCTCCAGGTCGGCCACGGCCTGAACGCCGCGACCGGCGAGTACGTCGACATGATCGCCGAGGGCATCATCGACCCGGCGAAGGTGACGCGTTCCGCGCTGCAGAACGCCGCGTCGATCGCCGCGCTGTTCCTCACCACCGAGGCCGTCATCGCCGACAAGCCGGAGAAGGCCGCCGCGGCCGCTCCGGGCGGCATGCCGGGCGGTGACATGGACTTCTGATCCTCCCGAGGATCGCGAGTTCATCGCAGTACCAAAGGCCGAGGGCGGCACTCCCTGTTCTGCGGGGGGTGCCGCCCTCGGGCGTGTCCGGCGTCACAGGGGGGTTCCCGGAATGCGGCCGGGAGCGGGGCCGTTGTCGTTGAGGCCAGTAGATGTATGCGCATACATCATTGCCGACCCAAGGAGCCCCCACATGACCGTCGCCGCCTCCGAGGCCGCCTCGCGCGCCGCCGAGATCCTGTCCCGCCCGACCTCGATCAACGGGCTGACCGTGCCCAACCGCATCGCCATGGCGCCGATGACCCGCATGTTCTCGCCGGGCGGCATCCCCGGCGAGGACGTGGTCTCGTACTACGCCCGCCGGGCCGCCGCCGGTGTCGGTCTGATCGTCACCGAGGGGACGTACGTCGGACACGACTCGGCCGGGCAGAGCGACCGGGTCCCGCGCTTCCACGGCGCGGAGCAGCTCGCGGGGTGGACGAAGGTCGCCGACGCGGTGCACGCGGCGGGCGGCCGTATCGTGCCGCAGTTGTGGCACATCGGGATGGTGCGCCAGCAGGGTCAGCCGCCGTTCGCCGACGCCCCGCCCGTCGGCCCCTCCGGTCTGCGCATCGGCGCCGACGAGCCGACCGGCAAGGTGATGACCCGGCAGGACCTCGACGACGTCATCGGCGCGTTCGCGGAGGCGGCCGGCGCGGCCGAGCGGATCGGGTTCGACGGTGTCGAGATCCACGGCGCGCACGGCTACCTGATCGACCAGTTCCTGTGGGCGGGCACCAACCGCCGCACCGACGCCTACGGCGGCGACCCGGTGGCCCGCGCGAGGTTCGGCGCGGAGATCGTGGCCGCCGTACGCGCGGCCGTCTCCGCCGACTTCCCGGTGATCTTCCGCTACTCGCAGTGGAAGCAGGACGCCTACGACGTCCGCCTCGCCGAGACCCCGGAGGAGCTGGACGCCGTCCTCGCCCCGCTCGCGGCGGCCGGCGTCGACGCCTTCCACGCCTCCACGCGCCGCTACTGGCTCCCCGAGTTCGAGGGCTCGGACCTCAACCTGGCCGGCTGGACGAAGAAGCTGACCGGCAAGCCCACCATCACCGTCGGCTCCGTCGGTCTGGACGGCGACTTCATCAAGGCCTTCCAGGGCGAGGGGGCCGGGATCGGCAGCCTCGACAACCTGCTGGACCGCCTGGAGCGCGACGAGTTCGACCTGGTGGCCGTCGGCCGCGCGCTGCTCCAGGACCCGCACTGGGCGCAGAAGGTGCTGGCGGGCCGGGTGGCGGAGCTGACCCCGTACGACCCGGCGTCGCTCCAGACCTTGAGCTGAGTCCTGCGGGCCGGCCGGGGCCCCGAGGCTGGTCCTCGGGGCCCTGATCTGCGTTCTTGAGTAAGTCAAGCAACTGACTTAAGGTTGCCTCAGTCAAGTTCTTCATCCGACGGAGGCCTCCCCATGTCCGACTCCCTCGCCCAGCCCGCCCCGGCGGGGGGTTCCGCCCCACCGCGGACGAATGTCGTGGTGGCGGTGCTGGCCCTGGCCGGCATCGTCGTCTCGCTGATGCAGACCCTGGTCATCCCGATCGTCCCGGAGCTGCCGAAGCTCCTGGACGCCCCGGCCTCCGACACCGCCTGGGCGGTCACCGCCACCCTGCTCGCCGCCGCCGTCGCCACCCCGGTGGTCGGCCGGCTCGGCGACATGTTCGGCAAGCGGCGCATGCTGCTGGTCAGCGCCGCGCTGCTGGTCGCCGGGTCGCTGGTGTGCGCGCTCAGCGACTCGCTGATCCCGATGGTCGTCGGGCGGGTGCTCCAGGGTCTGGCCTCCGGTGTGATCCCGCTCGGCATCAGCATCATGCGCGACGAACTCCCTGCCGAACGGCTCGCCTCCGCCACCGCGCTGATGAGCGCCTCCCTCGGCATCGGCGGCGCCCTCGGTCTGCCCGCCGCCGCGCTGATCGCCGACAACTTCGACTGGCACGCGCTGTTCTGGACCTCGGCCGCCCTCGGTGCCGTCGCCACCGTGCTCGTCGTGCTCTTCGTGCCGGAGTCCAAGGTCCGCACCGGCGGCCGGTTCGACCTGGTCGGCGGCCTGGGCATGGCGACGGGCCTGGTCTGTCTGCTGCTCGCCATCTCCAAGGGCGCCGACTGGGGCTGGACGAGCGGCACCACGCTGGGCCTCTTCGTCGCGGCCGTGGCCGTCCTGCCGGCCTGGGGCTGGTGGGAGCTGCGGGTGGAGCAGCCGCTGGTCGACCTGCGCACCACCGCCCGCCGTCAGGTGCTGGTCACCAACCTCGCCTCGATCGCCGTCGGCTTCGCGATGTTCGCGATGTCCCTCGTCCTGCCGCAGCTCCTTCAGCTGCCCGAGCAGACCGGGTACGGCCTCGGCAGGTCGATGCTGGTCGCGGGCCTCGTCATGGCGCCGTCCGGGCTGGTCATGATGGCCACCGCCCCCGTCTCGGCCGCCGTCTCCAAGGCCAGGGGACCCAAGGTCACGCTGATGATCGGTGCGCTGATCGTGGCTTGCGGCTACGTCCTCAACATCCTCCTCATGTCCGAGGTCTGGCACTTCGTGCTGGTGTCCTGTGTCATCGGCGCCGGTATCGGCTTCACCTACGGCTCGATGCCCGCGCTGATCATGGGGGCCGTCCCCGCCTCCGAGACGGCCGCCGCGAACAGCCTCAACACGCTGATGCGGTCCATCGGAACGTCCTCGGCGAGCGCCATCGCGGGCGTCATCCTGGCCCAGCTGACAACGGACTTCGGCGGCTACGCGCTGCCCTCCGAGAACGGCTTCAAGGTGGTCCTGGCCGTGGGCGCGGGAGCGGCCCTCCTCGCCTTCGTGGTCGCCTCCTTCATCCCCCGCCAGCGCCCCGCCGCCGCCCTGTCCGCGGCGCCGGAAGGCACCCCGGCCCCGGCGGAGGCGACGGCGAAGTCCTGAGCACCCGGCTCGTGACCGGGCCCGCCGATCGTCGTGCCGCGACGACCGGCGGGCCCTCGCCATGGGGTGGCACAAACTGCCATCACGGCAGAAGCTGCCAGTCGGCTCGCGTTCACCGGGATGTCGATGTGTGCACACAGCATCCGCCTCATGAAGAACCTCACCCGCACCGCTGTCGCCCTCGCGGTCACCGCGCTCGCCGCCTCCGCCACGGCCGTCCCGGCCACCGCCCACAGCTCCCACCACGCAAGCGCCCGCATCCCCTTCACCACGGCCACCGTGACCGCGGGCGACGACGGCTCGTACCGGATCGTCTGGACGGCGCCCGGGGTGCGGAAGGTCACCGTGAAGGCAGGCGGCAAGGTCGTCGCGAAGGGCGGGGCGAAGGGCGATGTCACCGTGCGCGGGCTGGCCGCCGCCGACCGCCAGTGGTTCGACCTGGTGCCCGAGCGCGGCGGCTCGCTGCACCTCGCGGACCGGCTGATCCGGCTCGACGGCGCGGTCAACTTCCGTGACGCCGGCGGCTACCGGACCAAGGACGGCCAGTGGGTGAGGATGGGTGAGGTCTACCGCTCCGACGCCCTGAACCACCTCAGCGACGCCGACGTGGCCAAGCTGGAGCGGCTCGGCATCCGGGCGGTGTTCGACCTGCGGATGCAGTCCGAGCGCACCGCCGACCCCGACCGTGTCCCGGCCGGCGCGACGTACACCGTGGCCGACGTCATCGGCGCGTCCGGCACCTTCACGACCATGCCCGAGTCCGAGGCCGAAGCGGTCGCGATGATGGTCGAGGGCGAGAAGGTCTTCGTCAGCGCGGACTCGGCGCGTACGGCGTACAGCGCGGTGTACGCCGGTGTGGCCGACGAGTCGCGGCACGGGGTCCTGTACCACTGCACGGCCGGCAAGGACCGTACGGGCTGGTCCAGCGCGGCCCTGCTCACGGCGCTCGGCGTGCCGCGGGAGACGGTCATGGCCGACTACCTGGCCAGCAACACCTACCGGGCCGCGGCCAACGAGGCGGTCCTGTCCTCGCTGCCCGCCGCCCAGGCCAAGATCTACAAGCCGCTGCTGGACGTCCGCCCCGAGTACCTGAACTCCGGCTACGACGAGGTCCGGGAGGAGTACGGCTCCTTCGACTCCTACCTGCGCGAGGGCCTCGGCATCGACGCCCGCGACCTGCGCGAGCTGAAGTCGGAGCTGCTGGTCGGCTAACCGGGACCGGGGCGTCGGCGGGCG
This sequence comes from Streptomyces sp. NPDC043726, assembly GCF_056436565.1. Taxonomy (NCBI): domain Bacteria; kingdom Bacillati; phylum Actinomycetota; class Actinomycetes; order Kitasatosporales; family Streptomycetaceae; genus Streptomyces; species Streptomyces sp. NPDC043726. The sequence continues at coordinate 544,104 of NZ_JBWKCI010000004.1, read as the reverse complement.
CTGGGCAGGCCGAAGAGGTACGTGGTGGCGAATCCGACCAGGTACCCCGTCAGCAGGCCGCCCGCGTAGATCCCCGCCGTCCACCACAGGCCGCCGCTCCCCGCGAGCAGGGGGAACAGGGCCCAGCCCGACGGTCCGATCGCCGTCGAGCCCACCGAGTCCCCGAGCATCGCGAAGCCGCCCACGAACGCGCCGCCGGCCGCCCCGCCCACGCACGCCGTGAGGAAGGGGCGGCCCAGGCGCAGGGACACGCCGTAGATCAGCGGCTCGCCCACGCCCAGCAGGCCCGCCGGGAGCGCCGACCTGATCGTGGTCCGCAGGGAGGTGTCGTGGCGCAGGCGGACGTACACCGCCAGCGCCGCGCCCACCTGCCCCGCGCCCGCCATCGCCAGGATCGGCAGCAGGACCGTGTGGCCCTGTTGTTCGATCAGCGTGGTGTGGATGGGGATCAGGGCCTGGTGCAGGCCCAGCATCACGAGCGGGAGGAACAGGCCGCCCAGCACCAGGCCCGCCAGCGCGCCGGTCGTCGACAGGAGCCAGTTCGCGGCCGTGCCGATGGCCGTGGAGATCTCGCCGGCCGCGTACATGAGGCCGTAGAGCGTGGTCAGGCCCGCCAGCAGCACCGTCAGCGTGGGGGTCAGCAGGACGTCGAGGGTCCCCGGCAGTCTGCTGCGGCACGCCTTCTCCACGTACGTCCCCAGCAGCGCCGCCGCCAGCGCGCCCAGCACGCCTCCCTGGCCGGGGGCGAGGGTCATGCCGAACGCCGTCACCTTCGCCACCCCGGGGTAGACCACGACCGCCGCCACCGCCCCGCCCAGCACCGGCGTTCCGCCGAACTCCTTCGCGGTGTTCCAGCCGACGAACACCGCGATCAGGGACATGAAGGCGCCGGCCAGGACCGACAGGGCCGGGGTGAGGGCCGGCAGCAGGCCCAGGTTCAGCAGCAGGCCGTTCAGGCCCGCCAGGATCCCGCAGCCGATCAGCGCGGGGATCAGCGGCACGAAGACGTTCGCCACCCGCCGCAGCGCCAGCTTCACCGGGGTCGCGTTCCGCTCCTGCTGTGCCCCCTTCCGGCGGAGCGCCTCGAACTCCGCCGTCACCCGCGCCACCACCCCCGGCCCCAGCACGATCTGGCAGGTGTCGTCCTCCACCACCCCGAGGACCCCGGGCACCGCCCTCAGCGCCTCCTCGTCGACCAGGGAGCGGTCGGCCAGGCCCAGGCGCAGGCGGGTCATGCAGTGGGCGACGGAGGTGACGTTCGAGGGGCCGCCCACCAGGGGGAGGATCGCGGCCGCGGTGGTGTCGTACGAGGTGGTCACCACCCGAGACTGGGGTTCAGCCGCCCGCCGCCGCCAGCGCGGCACGCAGATGGCCGCCGGACTCCTCCAGAAGGCGGGCGGCCGTCTTGCCGTCCACCTCCGCCAGCAGGACCAGGACGGCGTTCTTCACCTCTCCGTCGGTCGCCGCCAGCGCCCGCTCGATCTCCTCCTCGTCCGCGCCCGTCGCCAGCGCGACGATCCGGCGCGAGCGGGCGCGCAGCTTGTCGTTGGAGGCGCGTACGTCGACCATCAGGTTCCCGTACGTCTTGCCCAGCCGGATCATCGTGATCGTCGAGATCATGTTGAGCACGAGCTTCTGTGCCGTGCCGGACTTCAGCCGGGTGGAGCCGGTGAGCAGCTCCGGGCCCACGACGATCTCGATGCCGTGGTCGGCGGCGGCCGCGAGGGCGCTGTCCGCGTTGCAGGACAGGCCCACCGTCAGGGCGCCGAGGGCTCGGGCGTGTTCGACCGCGCCGATCGCGTACGGGGTGCGGCCGGAGGCCGAGACGCCGACCACCGTGTCGAGGGGCGTGAGTGCGAGGGCGTCCAGGTCGGCGCGGGCCAGCTCCTTGGAGTCCTCGGCGCCCTCCACCGAGGTCACCATGGCCTCGGGGCCGCCCGCGATCAGGCCGACGACCTGGGTCGGGTCGGTGTTGAAGGTGGGCGGGCACTCGGAGGCGTCGAGGACGCCCAGCCGGCCCGCGGTGCCCGCGCCCGCGTAGACCAGCCGTCCGCCGCGCGCCATCCGGTCCGCCACGGCGTCGATGGCGGCGGCGATCTCGGGGAGCCGCGCGGCGACCGCGGCGGGCACGGAGGTGTCCTCGCCGTTCATCAGGCGGGCGATGTCGAGGGTGGGCAGCCGGTCGATGTCGGCGAGTTCGGGGCGGAAGGCCTCGGTGGTGAGGGACTCCAACTCGGCGCGCAGCTCACGGGGGTTGGATGCAGAGGTCATGGGCTCTTTCCACGTACGGGAACTGGTGGGGTCGACCGATGGCCGCGCGGCCCGCCCTAGCGCCGGTGCCGGTGGGCCAGTGCCTCGTAGGAGGCCGCGAGCGCGGGCGCCGCGGTCTCGTAGGTCCGCTGCGCGACCCCCACGAACAGACAGTCGACGACCAGCAGTTGACTGGTCCGGGAGGACATGGCGGCGGGGCGCAGCTCGCTCTCGCGGGCCGTGGAGGTCGTCAGTACGTGGTCGGCGTACTGGGCGACCGGGCCGTCGGGGCGCCCGGTGATCGCCACGGTCGTGGCGCCGTGCTCGAAGGCCACCCGCAGCGGCTCGATCACGTCCCCGGTCGAACCGGAGTGCGTGATGGCGATCGCCACGTCACCGCCGCGCAGCTGGACCGCGTTGGTCACGGCGAGGTGCGGGTCGCTGTGCGCGTGGGCTATCAGCCCTATGCGCAGCAGCTTCTGGGTGAGGTCCTGGGCGACGAGGCCGCTCGCCCCCACGCCGTAGACGTCGATCCGCCGGGCCGCGGCGGCCGCCGTGACCGCCGCGCCGAGCTGGACGGTGTCGAGTCCGGCGGCGGTGTCGGCGAGGGTCTGCTGCTCGTCGTAGGCGAGTTTGGCGACGACGTCGGCGATCGGGTCGTCGACCGCGATGTCCGTGGTGATCGAGGGCGCCTGCCCGGACTGCTGCTGGGCGGCGAGTCCGGCGAGGGCGAGCCGCAGGTCGCGGTAGCCGGGGTAGCCCAGCAGCCGGGCCGTCCGGACGACCGTGGCCTCGCTCGTACCCGTGAGTTCCGCGAGGCCGGTGACGGTGAGGGCGGCGCAGCCGGCGGGGTCGCTCGCGACGGCCTCGGCGACCCGCTGCATGGAGCGCGTCATCGACGGGGCCAGTGTGCGGACTTTCGCGGCGAGAGCACCGCCGAAAATTTCCTTCACTTCCTGGGGCACATGTGAAAGATATTTTCGGTGCCGGGCCGAGGTCAAGAGCGCGCACAATGGCAGCATGGAGTCGATCGGTCCGCTTGAACAGGCCCTGCACGCCGCCCGCGCGCTCGTACTCGCCGATCTGGTCGCGGGCCAGGTCGCCGAGGCGGACGTGGTCTCGCTGGTCGAGGACTCCGTCACCCAGCGCCGCTGGTGGGTGGAGCAGTGGCCGGACGGTGCCGAGTTCGTCGCCGGACTGGTCGCGCAGGACGTCCAGGACGCCCTGCTGGAGCGGTACGGACGCTGGCCGCTGTGCCCGGTGTGCGGGACCGGCGATCCGCACGCGCTGGACGTGGAACCGGAACTCGGGCCCGATCCGCAGTGGGTGTGCCACAAGGCGGGAGTGAGGGTGGCCTCGGTCGGCTCACTGGGGTCGTGCTCGGGCGGGCCCGCGGCGCCGTGACGGTCTACATCGACCCGCCGACCTGGCCCGGTCACGGCCGGATGTGGTCCCACATGGTCAGCGATGTCTCCTACGCCGAGCTGCACGCGTTCGCGGAACGGCTCGGCGTACCCAGGCGCGCGTTCGAACGGGACCACTACGACATACCGTCGCACCGGTACGCGGACGTGGTGGCCGCGGGAGCCGTCGAGGTGAGCAGCCGGGAGGTCGTGCGGTTGCTGAACGGCTCGGGCCTGCGCAGGCCGAAGGGCAGAGCCTAGGCGGTACGGAGGTACACCTGGAGCGGGCCGTTCGCCTCTCTGCGCTCTCCCATCGCCCGCTCCTCCTCCAGCGTGGCCCGGGTGAACCCCGCCCGTGTCACCACCCCCTGCGACGGCAGGTTGGCCTCGTCTATCGTCGCCAGCAGGGTGTGTACGTCGTCCCTGGCCAGCGCCCATTCCGACAGGGCCCGGAGCGCCTCCGTGGCGTAGCCGTTGCCGCGGGCCGACTCCGCGAGGTCGTAGCCGATCTCGACGCGGCCCTCCTCGTCCGGGGCGCCGTGGAAGCCGAGGGCGCCGACGGCACGGTCGTCCTCGTGCCGGACCAGGACGAAGACGCTGAAGTCCGGCCGGTGCACGCCCGCTTCGTACGCCTTGAGCAGCATCCCGGAGGCCTCGCGGGTGCCCTCGAACGGGCCGCCCCCGACCCAGGTGAAGCCTCCGTCGCCGCCGGCGGCGAGGTCGGCGGCGACCGCGGGGGTCACGCTCTCCAGGGTGAGCCGCTCGGCGGGGACGACGAGGTTGTTGACCCAGTGCCAGTCGGTGACGGGCGGGCGGCCCGGCAGCTCACCGCGGCCGGTGGCCCACAGCAGGGTGCTCCACGGGGTGGGCCCCGGCTGGACCTGCGGCAGGAGCCGGGTGAGCGCGAACTCGGCCAGTTCGGCGGACGGTTCGTAGGTCAGACCCAGGGCCTCGGCGATGTCGTACGTGTGCAGCAGCACCTCGCCGACGCCCAGGGCGGCGAAGCCCTCGGGGTTGGCGGTGCCGTAGGGGCAGGGGTGCGGGGCGCGCAGGTGGCGGGGGGTGGTGTCGACCGTGGCGGTGAGCAACGCGCCGGTCATCTCGATGATGTGGAGCAGCCCTTCGTTGCCCGTGCTCTCGTCGGGGGTGATCTGGAAGGGGACGTGCCGGGTGCGGCCCCGGGCCGCCAGACGGCCGGCGTAGACGATGAGGTCGTAGGCGATGTGGACGGCTGCCTCGCGGCACGTCCAGGTCGAGCGCGCGGCCTTGACCGCGTCCCAGTCCTGCCCGGCCGCCGTCCGCAGCAGGGCCACCGAGCCCGCCACCGCTTCCTGTACGCGTTCCCCGCCCCTGTGTTCCATGGGGGCAGGCTATGCGGACGGCGCGGAGGGGAGCGACAGCATTTCCAGTTCGGAGGCGAGGTTGTAACGCGCGGTGGCCTCCCACTTCTCCTGCCCGTACGGCGTCCTGAACAGCCGTGGCAGATCGAGGAGCTGGCGCAGGACCGCGGACCGGCCCGCGCGGAAGGCGTCGCCCGGCACGAAGTGGTACTCCTCGCGGACCGCGGCCGTGTAGGCGGCGTACGCGGTGGGCGGCGCCGCCAGTATCGCGAGGTCGGCGTCGCACAGCACCTGGCCGTCGGGGTCGTCGTCGGCGGGGTCGTGCGTGACGGTGAGCCGGACCAGGCGGGCGACCTGTCCGGCCCGCGGCTCCGGGACCCCGGCCTCGGCCAGGGCGCGTTCGGCGAGCCGCGCGGACCGCTCCTCGTTCTCGGAACGGTCCGGGTGGTAGACGGCATCGTGGAACCAGGCGGCGAGACGCACCACGTCCGCGTCGGCGGCGTACTCCGCCAGGACGTCGACCTGGTCGAGGACCGCCGTCAGATGGTCGACGGTGTGGTACCGCCGCTGCGGCTCCTGCCAGCGGGCGAGCAGGTTCTCGGCGTACACCGCCGCCTCGGGCCCGCCGCCGGGGCCGCGGACCGCGTCGAGGGCGTGAACGAAACGGGAGCGCAGAGCGTCGAGATCGGCCATGCGCCCATTCTCCGGCTCACCCCCCGTCCTCCGCACCGGGAATCGCCCGGGCCCGCAGCTCTCCGAACACCGCCTCCAGCGCGTCGATCTCGTCGTCCGTGAAGTGGTCGTCGATGATCCCGCGGTTGTTGAACAGGCTGTTCTCGTACAGCTCGCGGATCCCGACGAGCCCGTTCGCCGCCACGTACCGGACCATCAGCCCGACCAGGTCGACCTGGACCGCGGTCAGGCCGGGGGCGGCGAGGAAGCCGGCGAAGACCGCCTGTGCCGCGCTCCGGTCCAGGCCGCCGATCCGGCGCAGGAAGACCCCGAGCCCGCCGTCGGCCGCCCGCTGCTGCTCCAGGTCCTCGGCGGAGGCGACCCCCTCGGCGAGGAAGGCCTTCTCCAGGGCGGCCAGGTCCGCGGCCGTGACCTGCTCGTTCCGCCACAGCCTGCGCACCGGCTCCTGCTCGCGGTGGCCCTGGAGATAGGCGCGCGCCTTCTGCTTGAACCGCTCCTCGTCCGTGCCGACGGGCAGGCCCCTGAGCTCGATCTCCGACAGGTCCCCGTGGTCCTCCGCTATGTCCGTGAAGACGATCCTCCGGCCGGCCGGAGTGTCGATCAGGTGCGCGAGTCCGCGCAGCCGCCGCCGGACGTGCTCCAGCATCGGGACCGTCACGTCCTGCCACCACGCCTCGTCGGCGACCGCCTCCAGCAGGGCCGCCCGGTCCCGGACGTCCGGGATGTTCCGCTTGCCGAGGAGGACCTCGGCCAGTTCCCGGAGCCGGGCGCGCAGCCGGCCGTAGTCGGGGCCGCCCTCCAGGGCCGCCAGCTGGAGGCGGTAGGCGAGCAGGTCGAAGCGCTTGGCCTCCTCGCTCTTGTCCTCGCCCTCGGGCCAGTAGTCGGAGGGCAGGCCGAGGACGTCCTCGGCCAGGGCGTGGGCCGCGTCGTCGTCGACGCGGTGCCAGGCGGCGAAGTCCCCGCCGAACTCCTCGACATGGCGGCGGTGCGGCCGTACGAGGAAGTTGTCCAGGTTCATGCCCCGCACGGTCCGGTGCAGCCGGTGGGCCGCCGCCCAGCGCAGCGCGGCCTCGGTGTCGACGGCGTCCGGGCCGCCGTCCTGCGCCGGGTCGGGGGTGTGCCGGCGGTCCAGCGCGCGCAGCAGGTCGAGCTGGCGCAGGCGGAGCTTCTCGGTGAGCGAGGGCGCCCGCCGGGCCTGGGCGCGGTCCAGCTCCTGGTTGAAGAACTCGGCGTTCCCGCACAGGTCGAAGACGTGGAAGCCGTCCTTGTCCCGGCCGGGACCGTAGACGTCCGGGCACAGCCGGGTGCCGCGGCCGATCATCTGCCAGAACTTGGTGCGCGAGTACACCGGCTTGAACAGGACGAGGTTCAGCACCTCGGGCACGTCGATGCCGGTGTCCAGCATGTCGACGGAGATCGCGATGTCCGGCGCCTTGGCCGGGTCGGAGAAGTCGTCGATGAGCTGCTGGGGGTTCTTCTCCCGGTAGGTGATGACCCGGGCGTCGCGCCCGGCGCCCCGCGGGTAGTGGAGGTTGAAGCGCTCCTCGATGAACAGCGCGTGCTGGTTGTTCTTCGCGAAGACGATCGTCTTGCCGAGCCGGTCCCCGCCCTCCACGCGCAGTCCGTGCCGCATCAGCACCTCCAGCGCCTTGTCGACGGTGGGGGCGTTGAACAGGAAGCGGTTGACCTCGTCGGCGGAGACCTCGTCCGGGACCTGGCCGTCCTCGGTCCACTCCAGGTTGTCCCAGGCCTCCCGCTGCTCCTCGGTGAGGTCGTCGTAGCGGAAGCCGCGGCGCAGCGAGTCGAAGGGCACGTCCACGACGTGCGGCTTCACCAGGAAGCCGTCCGTGGCCGCCTGGTCGAGGCTGTAGGAGTCGGTGGGGACGCCGTCGATCAGCTGGAACAGCTGGTAGGTGTTGTGGTCGACGTCGTCCTTGGGCGTCGCCGTCAGGCCCAGCAGGAGGCTGTCGAAGTACTCGAAGAGCTCGCCGTACTTGTCGTAGACCGAGCGGTGCGCCTCGTCGATGACGACCAGGTCGAAGAAGCCGGGCCCGAAGCGGCGGCGGCCGTCCTCGGTCAGCTCGTCGACGGCGTTCATCATCGTCGGGTACGTCGAGACGTAGATGTGCGCGTCGGTCTTCTTCTCGGTGAGGAGGTTGACCGTCACGCTGTTCGGCAGATGCTCCTTGAACGCCCGCACGGCCTGGGTGACCAGCGCCTGGCGGTCGGCGAGGAAGAGGACGCGGCGCGCCCAGCCCGCCCGCTGGAGGAGTTCGACCAGGGCCACGGTGGTACGGGTCTTGCCCGTGCCGGTCGCCATGACGAGCAGGGCCCGCCGGCGGCGCTCCCGCTCGAAGCTCTCGCCGACGCGCTGGATGGCAGCGCGCTGGTAGTCGCGGCCCGCGATGCCGTCGTTGACGTTGGAGGACTTCAGGGCGAGCCGGCCGGCCCGCTGGCGGATCAGCCAGTGCAGCTCGTCCTTGGTGCGGAAGCCCCGCACCCGGCGCGGCGGATAGCCGTTGCCCTCGTCCCACAGATACGTCTCGTAGCCGTTGGTGCAGAAGATCACCGGCCGCAGGCCGTACGCGGCCTCCAGCGCGTCGGCGTAGAGCTGGGCCTGCTGCCGTCCCGCGCGGGCGTCGACGCGGGTGCGCTTGGCCTCCACGACGGCGAGGGGCCGGTCGTCGTCGCCCCACAGGACGTAGTCCACGTATCCCTTGCCGGACGTGCCGAGGACGCCCGGCTCGCCCTGGACCGGGAACTCCCGGTCGCGCTCCTCGGCGAGATCCCAGCCCGCCTCCTTCAGCAGCAGGTCGATGAACAGGTCGCGGGTGGCGGCCTCGTCGTAGTCGTGGGTGTCGGGCCGGGCCTCGTTGGCCTTGCGCAACTCGGTCACGCGAGCCCGCAGCCGGGCCACCTCCGAGGCCAGCCGTACGCCCTTGGCGCGCTCCTCGGCCAGCTCCTCGGCCTGGGCGTCCCAGCGTGCCTGGTCCTCCTCGGCCTGCTTCTTCAGCTCGGCCTGGCGGCGCAGCCGGACCTCGGCGGGCACCGGGCGCGGGATGCGCGCGCTGTCGAACGAGAGGCCCGCGGCCGGAGCGGCCTCGGGGGTGGGGGCGTAGGTACGGGCGAACCAGTAGAGGACGTGGAACAGTTCGGCGACCGTCCGCACCGCGTCCCTCGCCTGCACCGGCGCCGGGCGGTGCACGGCGTGGTTGCCCTGGCGCCGGACGAGGTCCATCTTCGCGCTGAGAGCGGGGGTGACCAGATTCCGCAGGCTCGGCTCGTTGAGCAGCGCGCTCAGCTCGTTGCGGTACGGCGCACGCAGCGCCGCGTCGTGGTCGTACATCCAGTGCACGGCGAGCTCGAGCACCCGGCGGGCATAGAAGCAGGAGGTGCGCGGGTCGGCGTGGGCGAGGCGCTCGGCGCGGCGGGCCTCGTCGTAGAGGGCGGGCCACTCCTCGCGCAGGAAGCCGAAGTTGCTCGGCGGCTGCCCGAGGTTGCGGGCGGCGGCGACACTCCTGGCCTCTTCCGGGCTACGGCTTTCCCCGGCGCCGGAGGCTTCCCCCGTGCGCTTCTCCTCCCGGCTGTTTCCGTCGTCGACCATGGCGGAGCCGTCCCCCCTGTGTGTGACTGGACCGAGCGGTGTGACTAAGCGGCGTCGGGCTCCCAGAGGCTGCCCGTGAAGGCGCGCTGCCGGAGCGAGAGGAAGAGCTCGTCGAGGTCGGCGAGGTGGGTTTCCTGCTCGGCCTTCAGCGCCCGGACCGCCGAGACGCGGCGGGCGAACTCCCGCTGCCGCTCCGGGTCCGGGAGGAGCACCTGGAGGTTGGCCAGGCCCTGCGCGTCCAGCCGGGTCGTGCCGTGGGCGGCCTGGGAGACCTGCTGCAGCGCGTGGCCCCGCTGGGCCCGCAGACAGTGCGCGAGGAACTGGGCGTCCAGCTCGGCCTTCGGCAGCAGGGCCTTGAGGTCCTGGTTGATGGTGGCCGGCACCCGCAGCACGCACACCGGGAAGCTGTGCGCGAGGATCATTCCGCGCACGACGATGGCCACGGTGTCGGCGGGCAGCAGCTTGAGCGTGGTGGTCTTCGGCACCTCGGCGCTGATCGTGTCCTCGGAGCGGAAGAGGTCCGGCTGCTTCAGGTCCTTGGCGCTGAACCAGGGGACGTCCCCCTGCCAGTTCGCCGGGTTCGCCTTCGACGGGGTGCCGCCGCTGTAGGCGGCGCAGGCCTCGGTGAGGGGGACCTGGTCCAGGCCCCGCGGGTTGGCCACCGGGTCGCCGAACATGTCGAGGAAGACCGACTCGGTGAGATCGTCGAGGAGTTCGATCGCCCGGCGCCGCTTGACGCGCAGGGCGTCGGCCTGGTCCAGGGCGGCGGCGATGCGCCGCTGTTCCGCCAGCGGCGGCTTGACCACCGTGACGTCCTTCAGGAACTTGAAGTGGCGGGAGTACCCGGCATTCGGGATCCGCACCGAAGTCAGATACCAGTACAGGTACTTCGGATCGAAGCCCGGGCGCGGCGACAGCACCTTGACGCCGTCGGCGCCCATGGCGAACGGGAAGTCCACGAACTTGAGGTTGCGGGTGTGGTCCCCGAAGACGATGACCGGCGCCGCGCTCCGGTGCGCGAGCGCGGTGTCGCCGACGTAGCCCGCGATCAGCCCCTGCCCCTGATCGACGACCGCCAGTTCCCCCGCGGTCGCGTACTTAGACTTCGGGACCTTGGTGTTCCCCGACGAGACGTCCGCCACGGCCTCCAGGAAGGAAACGCTCTCCCAGGTCACTTGCCCAGCATCTCCCTCAGCTTCGCCGTCCCCGCCTCGATCTCCTTGTCCAGCCGCTCCAGCTCGTCCAGGATCTCCAGCGGCGGCCGGGTCACCAGCTCCTCGTGGACGACCTGCTTGTAGCGGTTCAGGGAGAGGTCGTAGTCCTGCGCGGCGATCTCGGACTTCGGGACGCAGAAGCTCTGTTCCGTGCGGGCGCGGGCGCGCTCGTCGGTGGTGCGGCGCTTCCAGCGGGCCAGGATGTCCGGGAGGTTGTTCTTCGCGTGCTCCTCGGCCGTCAGGTCGGCGGCGCGCACTCCCAAGCGGTCCTCGGGCAGCTGCGGGGTCCGCTTGTCGTCGAGGCTGAAGCCGTCCGCGCGGACGTCGTAGAACCAGACGTCGTCGGTGCCGCCGGAGTCCGTCTTCGTGAAGAAGAGGATGGCGGTGGAGACTCCGGCGTACGGCTTGAACACCCCGGAGGGGAGTTTGACCACGGCGTCGAGCTTCTGGTCCTCCACCAGGATCCGGCGCATCTCCTTGTGCGCCTTGGACGGGCCGAACAGCACACCGTCCGGGACGATCACCGCGGCCCGGCCGCCCGGCCTGAGCAGCTTGAGGAAGAGCGCCAGGAACAGCAGCTCGGTCTTCTTCGTCCGGACGACCTTCAGCAGTTCGTCGGAGGTCGTCTCGAAGTCGAGGCTGCCGGCGAACGGCGGGTTGGCGAGGATCAGCGAATAGCGGTCGGTCTCCTCGCCCGCGCTCTGCGACAGCGAGTCGCGGTAGCGGATGTCCGGGCTCGCGACATCGTGCTGGAGCATGTTCATCGAGCCGATGCGGAGCATGGTCGAGTCGAAGTCGAAGCCGTGGAACATGCTGCTGTTGAAGTGCTGCTGGTGGTCGGCCTCGACCAGGTCGTCCCGGTGCACCCGCTGGACGTACTCGGAGGCGCCGACCAGGAAGCCGGCCGTGCCGCAGGCGGGGTCGCAGATCTCGTCGCGCGGGTTCGGCTCGGTCATCTCGACCATCAGCTGGATGATGTGCCGAGGCGTGCGGAACTGGCCGTTCTGCCCAGCCGTCGCGATCTTGCCGAGCATGTACTCGTACAGATCGCCCTTGGTGTCCTTGTCGTGCATCGGGATGCCCTCCAGGAGGAGGACGACCTTGGACAGCAGGTTGGGCGTGGGGATCGTGAAGCGGGCGTCCTTCATGTGGTGCGAGTACGTGGAGTGCTCGCCGCCGAGCGCGCGCAGGTAGGGGAAGACCTCGTCCGCGACGGTGGCGAACATCTTCGCCGGCTCGGCGTTCTTGAAGTTCTGCCAGCGCAGGTCCTGCTGCTTCGGTCCGAAGAACGGGCTGGTGTCCTCGAAGCCGCGGCGGGCCATCCGGTCCTTGACGGTCTGGAGCTCGTCGAGGCGGCGGACGAAGAGCAGATAGGTGATCTGCTCCATGACCTCCAGCGGGTTGGAGATCCCACCCGACCAGAACGCGTCCCAGACGCGGTCCACCTTGCTCTTCAGCTCGCCCGTAATCACACGAAGGATCCTACGGCCCACCACTGACAACGAAGCCCGGTGCGCCCGGCCGGGGCGCCCCCTAGCGTGGGGCCCATGACTGAGAAGTGGGTACGGGATCCGGAGCTGCCCGGACGACTGCTGACCGTGGAACGGGACGCGCTGGTACCGCTGCTGAGGGGCCGGTCCGAGGATGACTTCGCGACGGCGGTCGGGGCCTGCCCCGGCTGGTCGGTGCGGGATGTGCTGGCGCACTGCTCGGCCGCGCTGACGCGCGTGGTGGAGAGCCGGTTCGAGGAGGGGGTGTTCTCGCCCGCGTCCAACGACCGGGACATCGCCGAGCGGGCCGGGTGGCCGGCCGCGCGGATCGTGGACGAGCTGGAGCGCGGGATGAGCGATGCCGGTCCGCTGATGGCGAAGGCGGGCGGGGCGCTGGACAAGATCGCGCTCGGCGAGTGGGTGCACGCCGGGGACGTACGGGAGGCGTGGGGCGAGCCCGAGGCGTACGCGGGGGCGGGTCTTCCGCACGCCCTGTCGCTGCTGGCCTGGGTGACCCACTCCCGCGGCCACCTGGCGCTCCAGGCGGACCTGGACGACGTGGACGAGCCGCTGAAGCTGGGCGCGGACTCCGGGGAGCGGACGCCGGCGCGGTTCATCGGCGACGCGGCGACTCTCGTACGGCTGTACTCGGGGCGACCGCTGGACGGGGCGGCGTACGAGCTGGCCGGGGCGGACGAAGGGGAACTCAACATCTTCGGGTGAGCGCGTGGGGGTGATCGGTGGGTGTGGCAGGCGTAGTCTTGGAGCAGAATTGGACTAGACCTGTAGCACCTGTAGTCGACGAATGGGGCCCCATGAGTGAGCGTGCAGTCCTGGAGGTGATCGCCCTCGACGCCGAGGACGCGGTGGCCGCCCAGGCCGGAGGCGCGGACCGTCTCGAACTGGTCACCGAGATCGCGGCCGACGGGCTGACTCCGTCGGCCGCGACCGTGGCGCGGATCCGGGCCGCCGTCGACATTCCGGTGCGGGTGATGGTGCGGCTGGCGGACGGGTTCGCGGCGGGGGACGTCGACCGGCTGGTCGGCGTTGCCGAGGAGATGCGCGGTGTCGGGGCGACGGAGTTCGTGCTCGGGTTCCTCGACGCGCACGGGGGTGTCGACCTGGACGCGGTGGAGCGGGTGGCCGGGGCGCTGGAAGGCTGCCGGTGGACGTTCCACCGGGCGATCGACCGCGCGGCGGACCGGGACGCGCTGCGCAAGGCGCTGGACGGCGTGCCCGGCCTGGACACCTACCTGACGGCAGGCTCGGCGGCGGGCGTCGACGAGGGCCTCCCGACCCTGCTCGCGGAGGCGGCACGGTCGGGAGAGCCGGGCTACGAACAACGGCTGCTGGTCGGCGGAGGCCTGCGCCTGGAACACGTCCCGTACCTGCTCTCCGCCGGCATCGACGCCTTCCACATCGGCGGAGCGGCGAGGCCTTCCGGCTGGGAGGCCCCGGTGTCCGAGTCGGCGGTGGCGCAGTGGCGGCGGGTGCTGGACGGCGAGTGACCCTGCGGCCGGGGTGGGAGGCGCCCTACGTCAGCTGGGGCGGCAGCGGGGCCGCGTGGGTCACGATCAGGCCCGACACCGCTCGGGTCAGGGTGACGTACAGGCGGCGCAGGCCGGTGCGCTCGTCGGGTTCGCCGTCCACCACCGCCTGGGGTTCGTCCAGGACCACGTAGTCGTACTCCAGGCCCTTCGCCAGCGACGCGGGGACCAGGGTGAGGCGGGTCTCCGCCGTGGTCTCCTCGCCGGGCGAGAGGTGCGACAGACCCGCCGCGCTCAGCGCCTCCGCCAGTTCCGGCACGCGCGCGTCCGCCGCGATCAGGCCCGTGGAGCCCTCGTTGCGCAGCAGCTCCTCGCACGCCGCCACCACCTCCGCCGTACCGCCCACCGGCCGCACCTCGAAGAACCCCGGGTTCTCCCGGACCGAGGCCACCGGTGTCAGGCCCGGAGCGATGTGCGGGAGCAGCCGGGAGGCGTACGTGATCACGTCCGTCGGGACGCGGAAGCCCGCCGTCAGCTCCTCCACCACCCCGTCGGCCTTGCCCAGGTGCGCCAGCGCCTCCGCCCAACTCCGCGTCGCCCACGGCGTCGTACCCTGCGCGAGATCCCCCAGCACCGTCGCCGACCCCGTCGTACAGCGCCGCCCCACCGCCCGGTACTGCATCGGCGACAGATCCTGCGCCTCGTCCAGCACCACATGCCCCAGCGAGTGCGTCCGCCGGACCAGGTCCGTCGCCTCGTCGATCAGCACCGCGTCCGCCGCCGACCACTTCGCCGACTTCACCGACCGCACGGGCCGCGCCCACAGGATCGTCTTGCGCTCGTCCTCGTCGAGCACGCCGTCCGCGTGCTCTGCCAGGAACTCCTCGTCCGTCAGCAGCCGCAGCACCAGCTTCGCCGGTTCGACCGCCGGCCAGATCGCCTTCACCGCCGCCTTCACCGCCGTGTTCCGCGCCACCGCGTCCTGCACCCGGTCGTCCGGCGCCTCCCCGGACCGCTCCATCTGCACCAGCACCGCGTGCGCGATCCGCTGCGGAAGAGCCTCCCGGGCGGCGCCGTAACGGATCTCCCGGTCCAGCAACTCCCGGACGATCTCCTCCAGTTCGTACGCCGGCACCCGCCAGCGCCGCGACCCGCGCACCACCACGACCGCCTCCGTCGGAAGCGTCACATGCGAGTACAGCGCCCGCCGCAACACCTCCGCCATCCGCGCGTCGCCCTTCACCAGCGCCGCCGCCGCGTCGTCCGTGCCGCGCACCTCCACCGCCTGCCCGACCAGGTCGTCGACGGTGGCCTGCCGCACCGCCAGCTCGCCCAGCGCAGGCAGGACCTGCTCGATGTAGTGCAGGAAGGACCGGTTCGGCCCGATGACCAGCGTCCCGGTACGGGCGAGCCGCTCGCGGTGCGCGTACAGCAGATACGCCACCCGGTGCAGGCCCACCGCCGTCTTCCCGGTCCCCGGACCTCCCTGCACGCACACCGTGCCGCCGAGCCCGGACCGTACGATCTCGTCCTGCTCGGGCTGGATCGTGGCGACGATGTCCCGCATCGGGCCCACGCGCGGGCGCTCGATCTCCTGCTGGAGCAGCTTGCTCGTCCGCGCCGCCTCCGCCGGGTCCGACAGGTGCTCGTCCTCGTACGCGGTCAGGTCACCGCCCGTGTAGCCGAAGCGGCGGCGCAGCGCCACGTCCATCGGGTCCTTCTTGGACGCCCGGTAGAACGGCTGCGAGACCGGCGCCCGCCAGTCGATCACCATCGGGTCGCCGACCGCGTCGTGCACATGCCGGCGGCCGATGTAGAACTGCTCGCCCTCGGCGCCCTCGGAGCGGTCCGCGCCGGGCGCGTGCAGGTAGTCGAGGCGGCCGAAGAAGAGGGGCGTGTCGCTGAGGTCGGCCAGCGCCTTGATCCGGTCGTCGATCTGGCGGGCGAGCACCTCGGCGTTGACCCAGTTCGCGGTGACGTCCTTGATGTCGAGGGCCTCGACGTCCTCGCGCATGGCGCGCAGCGCGGCACGGGAGGAGGCGAGGTGGGAACGCTCGCGGGAGAGGGGGTCGTCGGTGGACGTGGACATGGGGGTGCCTCCGGGGGCCTGAAAAGTGCGGACGCTGCGAGATGCCGTCCGGTTTCCGGCCGGACGGCGGCACTCCGGGGAGGGAGGCGGGCAAGAGCGGAGATTCTAGGTGAACGGGAGAAGAGGAAGCGAATGGTTTTGTCGTCCCCTAGGGGACGAGCCCCTCCTCCCCGGGGGGTACGGGTCGGCCCACAGACGTACGAGACCCCTCCGGCGATTCGCCCGGCGGACCGACGCCCTCCTTACCCCCCGCGAGCAACCATGGAGACATGAGTGCAGCAACCATCACCCCAGCCCCCGGCCGCCCCCCGGCGTCCGGAGCCAGTCCGGTGCTCGGCAGCCACCACCACCGCCTCGGCGACGCCCTGCGAGCCGTGAAGGTCTTCGCGGGCGCCGCCTTCGACGTGATCATCCTCGGCGAGTACGGCGAGGAAGCGGGCGTCCGCCGCAAGTGAGCCCAGCGGCTCAGCTCTCCGCGAGGAGCTCGTCCGCGTCGACGATCCGGTACGCGTAGCCCTGTTCCGCCAGGAAGCGCTGGCGGTGGGCGGCGAAGTCCTGGTCGATCGTGTCCCGGGCGACGACGGAGTAGAAGTGGGCCTGGTGGCCGTCGGCCTTCGGGCGCAGGACCCGGCCGAGGCGCTGCGCCTCCTCCTGCCGGGAGCCGAAGGTGCCCGAGACCTGGATGGCGACCGTCGCCTCCGGCAGGTCGATGGAGAAGTTGGCGACCTTGGACACGACCAGCACGCTGATCTCGCCCTCGCGGAAGGCGTCGAAGAGCTTCTCGCGCTGGGCGTTGGAGGTCTCGCCCTTGATGACGGGGGCGTTCAGGTGCTCGCCCAGTTCGTCGAGCTGGTCGATGTACTGGCCGATCACCAGGATCTGCTGGCCCGCGAAACGCCGTACCAGCGCCTCGGTCACCTTGCGCTTGGTCGCGGTCGTCGCGCAGAAGCGGTACTTCTCCTCCTGCTCGGCGGTGGCGTACGCGAGCCGCTCGGAGTCGGTGAGGTTCACCCGCACCTCGACGCAGTCCGCGGGCGCGATGTAGCCCTGCGCCTCGATCTCCTTCCAGGGAGCGTCGAACCGCTTGGGGCCGATGAGCGAGAAGACGTCCGACTCGCGGCCGTCCTCACGGACCAGGGTCGCCGTCAGGCCCAGGCGGCGGCGGGCCTGGAGGTCGGCGGTGAACTTGAAGACCGGCGCGGGAAGCAGATGCACCTCGTCGTAGACGATCAGACCCCAGTCCCGGGAGTCGAACAGCTCCAGGTGCGGGTAGACGCCCTTCCGCTTGGTCGTCAGCACCTGGTACGTGGCGATCGTGACGGGCCGGATCTCCTTCCGCGTCCCGCTGTACTCGCCGATCTCGTCCTCGGTCAGCGAGGTCCGCTTCACCAGCTCGTGCTTCCACTGCCGGGCGGAGACGGTGTTGGTGACGAGGATCAGCGTCGTGGACTTCGCCTGCGCCATCGACCCGGCGCCGACGAGGGTCTTGCCGGCTCCGCAGGGCAGCACCACGACCCCGCTGCCGCCGTGCCAGAAGTTCTCCACGGCCTGCTTCTGGTAGGGCCGAAGCGCCCAGCCGTCCTCGGCCAGCTCGATCGGGTGCGCCTCGCCGTCGACGTACCCGGCGAGATCCTCGGCCGGCCAGCCCAGCTTCAGCAGCGTCTGCTTGATCTGCCCGCGCTCGGAGGGGTGGACCACGACGGTGTCCGGGTCGATCCGGGCGCCGACGAGGGGAGCGATCCGCTTGGAGCGCAGCACCTCCTCCAGCACCGGCCGGTCGGTGGTCGTGAGCACCAGACCGTGCGCGGGGTGCTTGCTGAGCGTCAGCCTGCCGTACCGGTCCATGGTCTCGGCGACGTCGACGAGCAGCGCGTGCGGCACCGGGTACCGGCTGTACTGCACGAGCGCGTCCACGACCTGCTCGGCGTCATGCCCGGCGGCGCGCGCGTTCCACAGCCCGAGCGGGGTCACCCGGTAGGTGTGGATGTGCTCCGGCGCCCGCTCCAGCTCCGCGAACGGCGCGATGGCCCGACGGCACGCGTCGGCCTGCTCGTGGTCGACTTCCAGGAGCAGGGTCTTGTCGGACTGGACGATCAGCGGTCCGTTCACGTACGCATCCCTCCGGACTGGTCCAAACCTCCAGTGTGCCTGACGGGCGGACGATCAAGGGGGCCGTCTCAGTCCTCCGCCAGCTCGGCCACTCCCGTCACCCGGTGCAGGGGGTAGGTGCGGACCTCGTCCGCCGTGTGGTCGTACGCCGTGACGAAGCCGCCCTCGACGCGGATGGGGGCGATGACCCGCTGGCTGGCGGCGCCCTCGGCGTTGACGTAGCCGATCCAGAGGGCGTCGCCGGTCAGGACGGCGGCCTGCATGGTGGCCAGGGTCTCGGCGGAGCTGGTGCGGGGGAGTTCGCCGCCCGCGAGCGGGGCTTGCTTGCGGGGCGTCGTGGAGGCCATGTCGCCCGCCCTGATCGCGCGGATCGCCGCCGACAGCAGGGTCGCGTCCGGCACCGGGGGTCCGTCCGGCACCGGCTCGGGGGCCGAGCGCGGCGGGGTGCGGTGGGCCAGGGCCCGGGTGACCAGGACGTCGCCCTCGGCGGACTCGGCGGCCGGGGCGAAGCCCATCGCGCGCAGCCCGTCCAGCAGGCCCGCCGGATCGGCCTGGGCGGCCAGGACCGTCGGGGCGAGGCGGCGCAGGCGCAGACCGGCGGCCCGCTTGTCGGCGAGGATCTCGTTCAGCACGGCGTCGTCGTCGCAGCGGACGTAGGCGGAGGCCGCGCCCACCCGGAGATGCCCGTGCTTGCGGGCCACGTCGTCGATCAGGTACGTCAGCGGCTGCGGCACCGGCGTGCGGGAGTGGGCCGCGAGGAAGGCGTGCAGGTCGGAGGCGGCCTGGCCGGAGTCCAGGGCGCGGCGGACCGAGCCGGGCGTGAAGCGGTACACCGTCGCCCCGCCCTTGGACTCCACGTCCGCGAGGATCCCGAGCATGTCGGCCAGCGGGCGCTCCAGCGGGCCGGGGGCGACCGCGGTCAGGTCCGCCTGGAGCAGCACGTGGTCCAGGGGCTCGGGCAGCAGCGGGGCGAGGAGCCGGGCGGCCGCGGCGGAGGCGGTGGCCTGTTCCGGTGCGGACAGGGTGACCGTCGCGCGGTGGTGGACGGGGAGCTTGTCGCCCGGTCCGACGGGTTCCTGGCGCTGCTTGTGCTCCGGCAGGCCGAGCAGCGCACGGCCGTGGGCCGACAGGGCGCCGCGGCCGGTGACGCCGAGCCGCTCGGCCTCCGCCAGCGTCCACTCGGCGAGCTGTCCGCGCGGGTCGTCGTCCTGCTGCGAGCCGCGCAGCGGGCGTTCCCAGCGCAGCCGGGCCAGCACCGACTCGGTGCTCGGGGCGGCGCCCTCGGGCAGCCCGGCGAGCAGGGCCAGCACCCGGTGCCGTACCTCGGGGGCGGCGGAGCGGTCCAGACCCGGGCCGAGGGTGGAGAGGGTACGGTCCTTGGCGTCCCGGCCACCGACCAGGCCCGCGGTCCGGGTCGCCGCCAGCCATGCCTGGGCCAGCTGGACCCAGCGCAGGTCCGGAGCCATCTCCAGCCACTCGTCGTAGGCGGGGGTCGCGGCGTACCGCTCATCGGCCTCGCCGTCGGAGGCGAGCAGGCCCGCCGCGTAGGCGAGCTCGACCCAGAACGCGGCGACCGGCTCGGCGACGTCCAGGGCGACCGCGGTGCGCTTGAGGTCGCGGACGCTGAGACCACCCGCCCGCAGCACCGCGGGACCGCCCTCGTGCCAGTCCTTCAGCAGCTCCTCCACGGTCGCGAGCGCGGTGTACGCCTGCCCGGCCGCCGTCGTGTCCACAACCTGTGGACGGTGCGTGGCGGCGGCCTCCACGGCGGGCGGCAGCGGCTCGGTCGCGCGGTGCGCGTGGCCGCCGCGCAGGTGCAGGGCCACTTCGCGCGGGAGTACGACGGTCCCCGGCGCCGTCGGCAGCAGCAGCCCGCGGTCCAGCAGCCAGCGCAGGCGGGGCGCCGGATCGGCGGTGACCTGGCCGTACGGCGGGCCCCAGACCAGGCGGGACAGGATGTCGAGCGACTCGGCGGGGGCGTCGGCGAGCAGGGCCGCCATCCGCTTGCGGTCGGTGAAGAGCCCGCCGAGCGCGGTCACCGCGGAGACCGCGTCGTGGGTGGACGGCAGCCCGGCGGTGGTGACGATCTCCTGGATACGGCCCGGCGACATGCCCGCGGTGGCCTCCCGTACGGACGGGCCGAGGCCGGTCGGGGACGGGTGCTGCGGGGTGGGGGTGAGCAGCTCGCGGGCGGTGCGCACGAGGCGGAGCCGGTCGTTGTCGCCCCAGACGAGGGCCTGCTCGCGCAGGAGGGCGACGGCCCGGGGGAGGGCGCCCTCGACGGCGGGGTCGCCGTCGTCGCCGGCCATCAGGGCGAGGAGTTCGTCGTAGGGGGCGGGGTCCGCGGCGACGGCGAGCGCCTCGGCGGTCTGCAGCGCGAAACGGTCGAGCCGCTCCAGCGCGCGGACGACGGAGGCGCGTGTTCCGGCCCTGGTCGCGAGCTGGGTGAGGTCCGTGGGGACGGGGGTGATGAGGTCGGGGCGGGCGCGCAGGAGTACGGCCAGGGAGGCGTCGTCCCGCGCGCGGAGCGCTTCCGCGAGGGAACGGGGCGAGGATGCCGGGTCGCTCATCCGACTCACGTTAGCGGGTCGTCTCCCGCGAGTGCGGGGTTCCCGTCCCTGGGGGCTGCGCCCCCAGACCCCGTCGGCCCCGAAAGGGCCTCGTCCTCAGACGCCGGACGGGCTGGAACGGCTCGGCCTGCAATATGGTGACCCCCGGAGGGACTTCGTGGGGATTGAGAGCGATCAGGTCGTCTTTGAGTATCTGAGCCGGGTCGGTGACGTGGCTCAGCAGCGGCAGTTGCCGTCCGGTACGCGGATGCGGCTGGTCTCCGAGCTGCGCAACGAGATCGACCGGCGCCGCGCCAAGGCTCCCGTCGACAGCCCCGCCGCCGTCCGCCGGATCATCGCCCGGCTCGGCACCCCCGACGAAGTCGTCACCGCCGCCGGCGGCAGCGGCGCTACCCCGCGGACGCCGACCGCCGCCGTCCCGCTGCAGCGGCGGAGCGGCGAGGAGCCCCTGGCCGACGCTCCCTCCCCGCCGCACCTCGCCAGAGCGGAGGAACTGGGCGACAGTGCCGTCCAGCCCGACTGGTGGCGGGTGGACTCCACCCCGTTCGGGGCCGGTGAGGCGGTCCCCGGGTTCGTCGGGGGCGTCGAGATCCCCGAGCTGCTCAAGCCCCCGCCGCCGAGGAATCCGCAGCAGCCGAGGAAGGGCACTCCCGAGGATCCCGCCGCCGCGGAAGCCGGGGAGGAAGCCGGGGAAGGGGAGCCCGTCGAGCAAGCCGTCGCTCCCCGGCGGCGCTTCCCACGGCTCCGCCTTTCCGGCAAGACCGCGAAGGCCGGGCAGGCCGGTCAGACCGGCAAGAAGTGGTCCAACCCCCTCCTCCTGCTGGCCGCCGCGCTCCTCCTCGCCGGTGCCGTCATCGGCAACCTCCTCGTCCTGGTCCTCGGCTGGCTCCTCGCCTACGGATCGCGCCGGCTCACCGACGCCGAGAAGAAGGGCGCCGTCGTCGTGCTGCCCGGGCTCGCGGTCACCGCCGGTGTGGTGTGGCTGTGGGGCCGTACCGAAGGCCGCTGGGGCGAGCCGATCACCGACGGGCAGATGAACCAGGCGCTGCAGGAGACGTGGCCGTGGGTCGTGCGCGGCGCCGCCGTCGCCTCCGCGCTGTACCTGGTCTGGCGGTCCCAGAGGCGGAAGTAGGGCTGTCGTACCGGACGGGCACAATGGCCCATATGGCCTCCACACCCCGGTTCACCGTCGGCTTCGACCTCGACATGACCCTCATCGACTCCCGCCCCGGCATCCACGCCTGCTGGACCGCCCTCGCCGAGCGCACCGGGACCCATGTCGACGCCGACCTCGCGATCACCCGGCTCGGGCCGCCGCTGGAGGAGGAGATAGCCAACTGGTTCCCGGCGGAGCGGGTCAGGGAGATCGCCCAGATGTACCGGGCGATGTACCCGGACCTCGCCGTCGGGGCCACCCCCGCCCTCCCCGGCGCCGCCGAGGCCATCGCGGCCGTACGAGCCGCCGGCGGCCG
The DNA here is from genome assembly GCF_056436565.1 of Streptomyces sp. NPDC043726. NCBI lineage: Bacteria > Bacillati > Actinomycetota > Actinomycetes > Kitasatosporales > Streptomycetaceae > Streptomyces > Streptomyces sp. NPDC043726. Next base: position 522,383 of record NZ_JBWKCI010000004.1, on the reverse strand, counting down.
CGCGATCGTCGTCACCGCCAAGTACGAGCCCAACGCCAAGCTGCACCTCGACCACCTCGGTATGGAGCCGGACGCGGTGATCGGCGACCTGTGGGCCGAGCGCAAGGCGGAGGCCCTGCGCGAGCACGGCGCCGCCGTCTACGTCGGCGACCACCTCGGCGACATCCGCGGCGCCCGCACGGCGGAGGCGCTGGCCGTCGCCGTGGCCACCGGACCCTACGGCGAAGAGGCATTGCGCGAGTACGGCGCCGACGTCGTGCTGCCCGACCTCACGCACTTCCCGGCGTGGCTGACGGACTACTGGCCCGCCCGCGCCTGACGGCGTCCCGCGCTGATCGACTGGAACACGCCCACGCCCGCGATCAGGAATCCGACGCCCATGAGCATGCTCAATCCGAACATGTACGTCGGAAATGGCGTCGTTCCGAGCAGCAGCGGGGCCACCGTGACCACTGTGGCCACGGCACCGATGATGAACACGACCCCTCCGACTCGGATCAGTCGGTCACCGGGCGCGGCGGAATTCGTTTGGGTTTTGTCACGCACCGGACCAGGGTAGTTCCCTGCCCGAAGGAACAACCGGGGGACGTCTTGTCACCCGCCGGAAGACCATTAGCCTTGGTACCGGCGGGTCGAGGTCGACCCGCCCGAGTGCTATCAAGAGCCGTTTTCCGAAGCAGTTTTCCGACGAGTACGAGGACGAGGACAGACGTGCCTACCGGCAAGGTCAAGTGGTTCAACAGCGAGAAGGGCTTCGGCTTTCTCTCCCGCGACGACGGCGGTGACGTCTTCGTCCATTCCTCGGTCCTCCCCGCCGGAGTCGAGGCCCTCAAGCCGGGCCAGCGAGTGGAGTTCGGGGTCGTCGCCGGTCAGCGCGGCGACCAGGCCCTCTCCGTGGTGATCCTCGACCCGACCCCCTCGGTCGCGGCGGCACAGCGCAAGAAGCCCGACGAGCTGGCCTCGATCGTGCAGGACCTGACGACCCTGCTGGAGAACATCACGCCGATGCTGGAGAAGGGCCGTTACCCCGACAAGGCCTCCGGCAAGAAGATCGCCGGCCTGCTGCGGGCGGTCGCCGACCAGCTCGACGTGTAGCCGGCATCACAGGAATTTCGAGCGCGTCCGGGCCGAGGGCCGGCAACAGTCCCTCGGCCGCCGCACGCGTCAGGGGAAGGCGAGCGCCTCGGGCTTGAGGGCTGGAACCAGTCCTTCAGCCGCGGCCCGTGTGAGCAGACCCCTGACCGCCGCGTAGCCGTCATCGCCGAGGCCGGCCGTGAACTCGTTGACGTACAGGCCGATGTGCTGGTCGGCGACGGCCGGGTCCATCTCCTGGGCGTGCTCCATGACGTACGGGCGGGAGACCTCCGGGTCGTCCCAGGCGGCCAGCACCGAGGCGCGGACCGACTCCGCGAGCCGGGTCAGCGTCCCGGCGCCCAGCGACCGCTTCGCGATGATCGCGCCGAGCGGGATCGGCAGCCCGGTGGTGTGCTCCCAGTGCTCGCCCATGTCGGCGAGATTGTGCAGACCGTAGTTCTGGTACGTGAACCGCGCCTCGTGGATGACGAGCCCCGCGTCGACCTTCCCGTCCCGCACGGCCGGCATGATCTCGTGGAACGGCATGACGACGATCTCGCCCACCCCGCCCTTCAGGGTGTCCGCGGCCCACAGCCGGAACAGCAGATACGCCGTCGACCGCTCGCTCGGCACCGCGACCGTGCGGCCCGTGAGGTCGAGCCCCGGCTCCCGGGTCAGCACCAGCGGCCCGCAGCCCCGGCCCAGCGCGCCCCCGCAGGGCAGCAGCGCGTACTGGTCCAGGACGTACGGCAGCACGGCGTACGACACCTTCAGCACGTCGAACTCGCCGCGCTCCGCCATGCCGTTGGTGACGTCGATGTCCGCGAAGGTGACGTCCAGCCCGGGCGCGCCGGGGATCCGGCCGTGGGCGAGGGCGTCGAAGACGAAGGTGTCGTTCGGGCAGGGGGAGTACGCGATCTGCAGGCTCATGCCGACTTCCAACTCTCCAGTACGGGGGTGAGCTTCCCGAAGCCCTCGGTGAGGGCCCGAAGCGCCTCGGGGATCCGCCAGGCGGCCCGGTCGCGCGGGCCCACCGGGTTGGAGACGGCCCGGATCTCCAGCACGGGCACCCGGTGCGCCGCGGCCGCCTCGGCGACCCCGAAGCCCTCCATGGCCTCGGCGAGGGCGGTGGGGTGGCGGTCGCGCAGGGCGGTGGCGCGGGCGGCGGTGCCGGTGACCGTGGAGACGGTGAGCACCGCTCCGGTCAGGGCACCGGTCGCGGCCGCGGTCTCCCGTACGAGTGCTTCGGGCGGACGGTGGGTGACGGTGCCGAAGCCCAGCTCGGTGACCGGCAGGAAGCCCTCGGGCGTCTCGGCGCCCAGGTCGGCGGCGGTGATCTCGTCGGCGACGACGAGGGAGCCGACGGGGGCGTGCGGGGCGAAGCCGCCGCCGATCCCGGCGGAGATCACCAGGTCGTACCGGGAGCTCGCGAGGGCCGTGGCGGTGTGGGCGGCGGCGCGGGCCGGGCCGACCCCGACGGCCAGCACGTCACCCGGGAACCCGGTGAACGCGCGGGCCACCGCGTCCCGTTCGGCGGGGACGGCGGTGGCGACGAGGACGCGTACGGCAGGCGTGGTCAGTCGTCCTTCTTCAGCTTGAAGGACCACAGTCCGGTGACCTTCTGGCTCTGCTCCTTGCCGTCGCCCGCCTTGATGGAGACGAGGGTGGAGCTGCCCTGGGCGCCGTACTGGGCGTTGAAGAACACGCTGCCCGGGATCGTGCGGTAGGTCTTGTCGCTGTCCTCGGTGAGCGGCTGACCGTTCATCAGGATCGTCCAGCGCTTGTCGGCGATCTCCGGGTCGACACCGAAGCGGACGGTCTCGTCCGGGTCCACGGTGATCGACTTGATGTCGGTGTCCTTCAGGCACTTCGTCAGGTCCGCGCTCTTCAGGGTGTCGCCCTCGCCACCGCAGGTGGCCTCCTCGCTGACCGAGGACGAACCGACGGTGACGGTGGCCATCGGCGTCGGCTTGTCACAGGCCGACAGAACGAGCAGTCCGGCGGAAACGGCGCCGGCGGCGGCGACGGCGCGGCGGCGTCGCACAGCACGTGGTACATCAGCGGCTTCGCCGCGGGGCAGCGTGGTCATGGGCGAAGGCTATCGGGCGCGTCTCACGCTCTCTTTACGTGGGGGTCGTGCCGTGTCTTATGCCACCCTCGTGCGCGGGCCGCCGCCGTGCCGGGCCGAGACGATGAGCCCGTGCACCGTGGTGAGCCAGCCCGCGGCGACGATGGTGGCGCCCACCGCCATGCCGAGGGTGCCGTTCAGCGGCAGCACGATGCCGATGGCGCCGCCCAGCACCCAGGACATCTGCAGCAGTGTCTCGGAGCGGGCGAAGGCGGAGGTCCGCACCAGCTCCGGCACGTCCCGCTGGATCAGCGCGTCCAGGGACAGCTTGGCCAGCGCCTGGGAGAACCCGGCGACCGCCGCGAGACAGGCCACCAGGGCGGCGCTGAAGAAGGCGGCGGCGGTGATCGCCGCCGTCATCACACAGGCCACGACGGTCACGATGATGATCTCCGGGGCGCGCGAGCGCAGCCACGCCCCGACCGCCGTGCCGAGGGCGTTGCCCACCCCGGCCGAGACGGCCACTATCCCCAGCGACACCGCGGCGCTCTGGCCGGCCAGCGGATGCTCGCGCAGCAGGAAGGCGAGGAAGAAGATCAGGAAGCCGGACAGACAGCGCAGGGCGGCGTTGGCGCCCAGCGCATGGGTGACGGCGATGCCGACCGTGCGCAGGCCGGGCCGTTTGACCGGCTTCAGATGCGGTCCGTGCAGATGCGCCTCGTCCGCCGCCAGCAGCGCCGTGTCCTCGCCCTTGGCCGAGTCGACCTTCGGCGGCAGCGTGAACGACAGGAACGTCCCCACCAGGAACAGCACGAAGGCGCCGTAGAGCGGCCAGCGGTCGCCGAGCGCCTGGAGTCCGGCGCCGACCGGCGCGGCCACCCCGGTCGCCAGCAGCCCGCCGAGGGTGACCCGTGAGTTCGCCTTGACCAGGGAGAAGCGGGGTGGGAGCAGGCGGGGCACGACCGCGCTCCTGACCACGCCGTACGCCTTGGAGGACACCAGTACGCCGAGGGCCGCCGGATACAGCTCGATGCTGCCGGTGCTGACGGCCCCGGCGAGGATCAGGGCCAGGAAGGCGCGCGCCAGCATGGCGCTCGCCATCGCCGCCCGGCGGCCGTGCGGGACCCGGTCCAGGAGGGGGCCGATCACGGGCGCGAGGAGAGCGAACGGCGCCATGGTGATGCCGAGGTAGAGCGCGACCCGGCCACGGGCCTCGTCGGTCGGGACGGAGAAGAAGACGGTGGACGCGAGGGCGACGGTGATCATCATGTCGCCGGCGCCGTTCACCGCGTGCAGTTCGATCAGCTTGCCGAGGCCCGACTCGCCGGCGCCCTGCGCGTGGGTCGCCTTGCGGATGCCGCGGGCGGTGCCGGTGACCGGAAAGTGCAGGGCACGTCCGACGGAGCGGACGGCGCCGCCGACCCGGCCCGAACCGCCGCCCTTGCTGCGGCCCCTGTCCCCACCCACTCCGGTGGCTCCCTGAGGCGTCCGCGCGGCTGCCACGACGTCATAGTGCCCCGAGATGGCCGTGCGTAGTGCGGTTACCGCGCGTATGGGCGCGGCTTTGTCAGTGGTTTGCGACCGTCGGTGTAGGCCGAGCGCCGGTGAGCAGGTAGCGTGCGTATCTCGGCCATCCCGCAGAATGGATGGTGACAGGTGCGCCCGAGTGCGAGGGGGCGCGGACGTCGACGCGGTCCTTCGGTCCGCTCCGTCCGCCCGCCCCGCCGCCTTCAGGCAGCCGCACCCGAGAGACGGCGTAGGAGAGAAGCGATACCTGTGAGCGCAGCGACCACGCGAAGCCGCACCCCCGACCGCCTGTGCGCCGAGGCGACCGACCTCGCCCGCACCGCAGCCGAGGAGGCCGCCGCGCCCGGCGTCGTCGGGGAGCACGCGGGCCTGGTCTCCGAGGGCGACCGCGTCGTCACGCACTTCTTCGAGTGCAAGGAACTGGGCTACCGCGGCTGGCGCTGGGCCGTCACGGTGGCGCGGGCGTCCCGCGCGAAGATCGTGACCCTGGACGAGGTCGTCCTGCTGCCCGGACCCGACGCGCTGCTGGCCCCCGAGTGGGTGCCGTGGAGCGAGCGGCTGCGCCCCGGCGACATGGGCCCCGGCGATCTGCTCCCCACCGACGCCGAGGACCTGCGGCTGGAGCCCGGCTGGACCGGCGAGGACGAGCCGATGCCGAGCTCCCCCGTCTCGCACGAGATGGCCGAGCTGGTGGAGGCCGAGGACGCCGAGGTCACCGGCGGCACTCCCGCCAACCTCCCGGTGGTCCCCACCCGGGGCTCGATCGCCTCGGTCGCCGAGGAGCTGGGCATGCGCCGGGCGCGGGTGCTGTCCCGCTACGGCCTCCATGTCGCCGCGGACCGCTGGGAGGAGTCGTTCGGCGCGAAGACCCCGATGGCCCAGGCGGCCCCCGCCGCCTGCGTCAGCTGCGGCTTCCTGATGCGCCTCGGCGGATCCCTGGGCCAGGCCTTCGGTGTCTGCGCCAACGAGTTCTCCCCGGCCGACGGCCGCGTCGTCTCCCTGACCTACGGCTGCGGCGGCCACTCGGAGGCCGCGGTCATGCCCAAGCCGCCCCAGCCGGCCCCGCCGGTCATCGACGAGACCAAGGTCGACCCCTTCCCGCTCCGCCCCGCCTCGGACTCCGGCTCGGTCCCGGCGGTCTCGGACGAGGACGCGGCGGACCTGGGTCACTCCTAGTCCTCTGTCGGCCATCCGGCCGTAGTCAGGGGTGCCCCGGCTCGCGGTACCTTCATCGTCACGCCGATGAGTGGAGTGATCGTGAGCAAGTTCGTGCGGCCGGCCGTCGAGGGAGCGGATCCGTTCGGGACCGCCCGGCTGCGGCGTGGGGTACTGGACGCCTGGGCGACCAGCCCCGCCCGGTTCCGGGAGGACGCCAACGCCGAGGAGGACCTCGTCCTCGGCGGGTACCGGGACCGGCTCGTCGTCGAGCTCGCGCAGAACGCCGCCGACGCCGCCGCGCGTGCGGGCGTGCCCGGACGGCTCCGGCTCACCCTGCGGGACGGCGTCCTCGTCGCCGCCAACACCGGCGCTCCCCTCGACGCCGCCGGTGTCGAGTCGCTCTCCACGCTCCGGGCCTCCGCCAAGCGCGACACGCCCTCCGTCGGGCGGTACGGCGTCGGGTTCGCCGCCGTCCTCGCCGTCACCGACGAGCCCGCCGTCGTCGGACGGCACGGTGGTGTGCGCTGGTCCCTCGCCGAGGGCAGGGAGCAGGCCGCCGACACCGCCCGGCACAGCCCCGGGCTCGGGGACGAGATGCGGCGCCGGGACGGGCATGTGCCCCTGCTCCGGCTGCCCTTCGCCGCCGAGGGGACCGCTCCCGACCCCTACGACACCGTCGTCATCCTGCCGCTGCGCGACGCCGCCGCCTCCGACCTCGCCGAGCGGCTGCTGGGTGCCGTGGACGACGCCCTGCTCCTCGCCCTGCCCGGTCTCACCGAGGTCGTCATCGAGACCGACACCGTGCGCACCCTCACCCGGCGCACCGACGGCGCCTTCACCGTGGTGGAGGACTCCCGGGACGGGATCACCCACTGGCGTACCACCTCCGCGCACGGGGCGGTCGAGGCCGAGCTGCTGGCCGACCGGCCGGTCGAGGAGCGGCTGCGGCCCCACTGGTCCGTGACCTGGGCCGTGCCGGTCGAGGCCGACGGCTCCCCGGCGCATCCCCGCACCAGCCCTTTCGTGCACGCCCCCACCCCCAGCGACGAGCCGCTCGGTGTGCCCGCCCTGCTCATCGCCTCCTTCCCGCTGGACACCACCCGACGGCACGCGGCCCCCGGCCCGCTGACCGACTTCCTCGTCGAACGGGCCGCCGACGCCTACGCCGGGCTGCTCGCCGAGTGGCGGCCGGTGACCGCCGGGATCATCGACCTCGTGCCCGGACCGCTCGGCAAGGGCGAGCTGGACGGGGCGCTGCGGGCGGCCATCCTGGAGCGGCTGCCGCGGACCTCCTTCCTGCCGCCCGCGCTGGAGCCGACCGAGGATCTGCCCGAATCGCTGCGGCCCCGGGACGCCGAGGTCGTGGAGAGCGCGGGCGCCGACACCGTACGGGTCCTCGCCGAGGTGCTGCCCACGCTGCTGCCCGCCGGGCTCGAACGGCGCGTGGAGCTGCGGACGTTGGGCGTCGCGCGGCTGCCGCTGACCGACGCCGTCGACCGGCTGGCCGGGCTGGAGAAGGAGCCGGACTGGTGGCGGCGGCTGTACGACAGCCTCGCCGGGGTCGACCCCGACCGGCTCTCCGGGCTGCCGGTGCCGCTCGCCGACGGCCGTACCACCATCGGCCCCCGGCAGGTCCTGCTGCCCACCGCGGACGCGGCCCTGGACCCGGAGGTGCTGGCCCGGCTCGGGCTGAAGGTCGCCCATCCGGACGCCGCCCACCCCCTGCTGGAGAAGCTCGGCGCGCTGCCCGCCACCCCGCGGGCCGTGCTGACCACCCCGCAGGTCCGGGCCGCCGTCGCGGGCTCCCTGGAGGACGACGGAAGCCTCGACTGGGAGCGGGACGGGCTCGACGCCGAGGAACTGGCCGACACCGTGCTCGCGCTGGTACGGGACGCCGACCTGGAGCCGGGCGACGAGCCCTGGCTCGGGGCGCTCGCCCTGCCCGACGAGGAGGGCGAGCCGGCGCCCGCGGGTGAACTGGTCCTGCCCGGCAGCCCCTTCCACCAGGTCATGCGGGAGGGTGAACTCGCCGCCGTCGACGCCGAACTGGCCGAGAAGTGGGGCGAACAGCCGCTCGCCGCCTGCGGGGTGCTCGCGAACTTCGCGCTCGTCCGCGCCACCGACGTCGTCCTCGACCCCGACGAACTGGAGCCCCGCGAGGGCGACTTCGCCGAACCCGACGACGCCGGGCTGCTGGACGCCGTGGACGTGTGGTCCGAGGACATCCTCGACCGCTTCCCGGACACCCCGGTGCCGCCCGTCGCCACCGAGCTCGTCGCCGTGCGCGACCTGGACCTGGTCGACGACGACAAGTGGCCCCAGGCCCTCACGCTCCTCGCCCGGCCGCCGCTCCGCGACGCCCTCACCCAGCAGGTGCGGATCCTGCTCCCCGACGGCACGCACGAGGTCGTACGGCCCTACACCGCCTGGTGGCTGCGCGGGCACCCGGTGCTCGACGGCCGCCGCCCCGCCGGACTCCTCGCCTCCGGCGGCGACCCGTTGCTGCGCGGCCTGTACGACGAGGCCGACGCGACCGGCTTCGACGACGAACAGGTGCTGCGGGCGCTGGGCGTGCGGACGTCGGTGGCGGCGCTGCTCGACGAGCCGGGCGGCGCGGCGGAGCTGCTGGACCGGCTCGCCGACCCCGACCGCGAGGTCACCGGAGCCCAACTGCACGCCCTCTACGGTGCCCTGGCCGACCTCGACCCCGAGCAGGTGACCCTGCCGGACGAGCTGCGGGCCGTGGTCGACGGCCGGGTGGAGGTCGTGGACGCGGCCGACGCGGTGGTCGTCGACTCGCCCGACCTGCTGCCCTTCACCGAGGGCGTGGCACTGCTGCCGGTACGGCCCTCGCGCGCCGCCGAACTGGCCGAACTGTTCCAGGTGCGGCGGCTGAGCGAGTCCGTCACCGGGTCCGTCGACTCCGAGGGCACCGAGCACGACGTACCAGAGTCGGTCCGGGTGCTGCTGGGCCCGCGGACCCCGTCCTCCTATGTCGAGCACGAGGAACTCGTCGTGGACGGCGTGGAGATCGACTGGCGGCTCACCGACGACGGCGTCCTGCACGCGGCCACCCTGGAGGGCGTGGCGGCGGGCCTGGCCTGGGCGGCCGGGCAGTGGCCGCGGCGGTTCGAGGTGGCGGCGCTGCTGGAGGATCCGTCACGGACGCGGGAGCTGGCGCGGGACCGCTGGTTCGACTGAGGCGCACGGGGCCTGCGGAACTTCCGCACAGAATTTTCGTACGACGTACAACCATTCGCACGTGTCACGGATCTGATCATGCGAGCCAACAGGCTCCACGATCACTTTGGGCCCCGGCCGACGACGAGCCGTAGGGAACGACCAGCGTCGGGGCCCCTCTCCAACTGGGGAACACATGCGTATTCGCGCCACCGTGGCCGCCGTCTCCGGCGCCCTCGTTCTCTCCGCCGTCGCCGCGCCGCTCGCGCAGGCCGACGACTCGCGGGTTCCCGCCGAGCGCAGTGCCGCGAGCGAGGCCGCCCACGCGGCCACCGGCAAGTCCGCCTACGCCACCGCCGAGGACGGCACCCCCTACGCTCTCGACGCCTCGTTCTCGAACGTCAAGGTCAACAGCGGCAAGAACATCGTGGTCGGCATCAGCAACACGGTGAACGTGCCGGTCTCCTTCACCCTCACGCACGGCGCGGACGTCGACATCCACGCGTCCGACTTCGTCGCGGCCGTCGAGCTCTACCGCGGCACGTCGTTCGAGAACTCCATCTGGTGGTTCGACAGCACCGACGCGACCTGCACGGACACCTCCGCCACCGTCGCCTCCTGCAAGGCCACCGTCCCGGTCGACCCGTTCTTGCTGCTGAACGAGGACGCGGGCGCCTGGAAGGCCGCCGCCTTCGCGGTCGCCTTCAACGGTGAGGACCCGGAGGACCCGAACCTGAACCTGGACAACGTCGGTGTCGCGGTCAAGGACAACACCAACGCCTTCAACCTCCAGCGCCTCGCCAAGCTGACGGTCAACGCCTCCCCGGAGCCCGTGAAGAAGGGCAAGACCATCACGGTCACCGGGAAGCTGACCCGCGCCAGCTGGGACACCAACGAGTACGTCGGCATCCCCAGCGGCCAGAGCGTGATCCTCCAGTTCCGCAAGAAGGGCTCCACGACGTACAGCAACGTCAAGGGCATCAAGACCACCTCGGGCGGTGCCCTGAAGACCACGACCACGGCCTCCGTCGACGGCTACTACCGCTTCGTCTACAACGGCATCACGAGCACCGCGCCCGCCACGGCCGCCGGTGACTTCGTCGACGTGCAGTAAGCACTGATCCAGCCCGAACGTCCGGTCCCGGAAGCCGTCCGGGGCCGGGCGTCCGTGTTTTCGGGAGGTCCCCCGGGCAACCGAAACCCCGCTCGCTCCATCTGATCACTTGGAGCACTCGCGCTCCTCATACGACCACTTGGGGAAAGCATGCGCATACGCGCCACCGTGGCCGCCGTGACCGGCGCCCTGGCCCTGTCCGCCTTCGTCGTGCCGGCCGCCCAGGCCGCCGACGCCTCGTCCGCCCAGCGGGCCGATGTCGCGAAGATCCGCGCGCAGTTCGGCGAGGGCACGCGCGCGGACGGCCCGTACGACATGGACGTCACGTTCTCGGACTTCAAGATCGCCAAGACGTTCAAGGTCGGTGCGACCGGCCGCTACTCGACGTCGGTCACCTACACGATGACCCACGCCGCGGACATCGACATCAAGGCCGACGACTTCGCCACCGGCCCGTACCTCTACAAGGGCTCTTACACGGCCCCGGACAACATGATGTTCGGCAACAACCCGGCGTCCTGCACGGCCACTTCGGCCACCACGGCCACCTGCACGGGCAAGATCGACGCCTACCCGTCCGAGAGTGAGCTGCTGAACTCCGACGCCGGCAGCTGGAAGGGCGCGGCCCTCGCGCTCGCGCAGAACGGCCAGGACCCGCTGGGCGAGAACTACGACATCACCAAGGTCGGTTACGCCGACCAGGGCGACCTCGGCAGCACGGTGGTCCAGCGCCTGGCCAAGCTGACGGTCGACGCCACGCCGGAGCCGGTGAAGGCGGGCAAGACCCTCACGATCAAGGGCAAGCTGACCCGCGCCAGCTGGGAGAGCAACAAGTACGTGGGCCTGCCCGCGGGCCAGAAGGTCACCCTTCAGTACCGCGAGTCGGGCAGCTCGGCCTACGTCAACGTCAAGGGCATCAAGACCGCCACCGACGGTTCCCTGAAGACGACGACCACGGCCACGAAGGACGGCTACTACCGCTTCACGTACGCGGGCATCACGAGCACCGCGGGCGTCTCGGCCAAGGGCGACTTCGTAGACGTGCAGTAGGGCAAACCCCTCGGCTCTCCCCGCTCACGCGGGAAAGCGGCGGTCGACCCATCTCCACGTGAACTCCAGGGCGGCCGCCGCCACCACCGATATGCCCACCGCGATCCACGGCATCGTGACGCCCACGAGCTTCAGGGCGAAGAACTCCTGGAGCCACGGCACGACCAGGACGAGCACGAAGCCCAGGCCCATCGAGGCGACCAGCGCCACCCGCCACCATGTGTACGGCCGCGCGATGATCGCCAGAACCCACATCGAGATCAGGAACAGGGTCAGGGTCGCGGCGCTGGTCTCGGCGTCCAAGGCGCCCTCGCCCGTGTAGTGGTGACGGGCGATCAGATAGGTCACGAAGGTCGCGACCGCGGCCAGCACGCCACCCGGGATCGAGTACCGCATCACCCGCCGCACGAAATGCGGTTTCGCCCGTTCCTTGTTGGGCGCGAGGGCGAGGAAGAAGGCCGGGACTCCGATGGTCAGGGTGGAGAGCAGGGTCAAGTGCCGCGGCAGGAAGGGGTACTCCACCTGCCAGCACACCACCAGCACCGCCAGCAGCACCGAGTACACGGTCTTCACCAGGAACAGCGTGGCGACCCGCGTGATGTTCCCGATCACCCGCCGCCCCTCGGCGACCACCGAGGGCAGTGTGGCGAAGCTGTTGTTGAGCAGCACGATCTGCGCGACGGCCCGGGTGGCCTCCGAGCCGGAGCCCATGGACACCCCGATGTCGGCGTCCTTCAGGGCGAGGACGTCGTTCACCCCGTCCCCGGTCATCGCGACCGTGTGCCCGTGGGACTGGAGCGCCCCCACCATGTCCCGCTTCTGCTGCGGAGTGACCCGCCCGAACACCGTGCCCGAGTCGAGCGCCTCGGCCATGCCGTCCGTGTCGCGCGGCAGCAGCCGGGCGTCGACCGTCCTGCCCTCCAGCCCCAGCTTGCCCGCGACCGCGCGCACGGAGACCGCGTTGTCGCCGGAGATGACCTTGGCGCTGACGTTCTGCTCGGCGAAGTAGCGCAGGGTGTCGGCCGCGTCGGGCCGCAGCCGCTGCTCCAGGACGACCAGCGCGGTCGGCTTGGCGCCCGCGGCCACCTCGGGGTCGCTCAGATCGCGTCCGGCGCGGGTGAGGAGGAGGACGCGCAGGCCCTGTTCGTTGAGCCGCTCGGTCTCGGTGAGGGCGGGGTCGTCCGGGGCGAGCAGTACGTCGGGCGCCCCCAGCAGCCACGTACTGGATTCGCCGTCGCCCTCGCTGAAGGAGGCGCCGCTGTACTTGCGGGCGGAGGAGAAGGGGAGGGACTCGGTGCAGCGCCAGCCGTCGGTCTCGGGGTAGGCGTCGATGATGGCCTGGAGGGAGGCGTTGGGGCGGGGGTCGGACTCCCCGAGGGCGCCGAGCACCTGGCGGACGTACGCCTCATCGCTGCCGTTCAGGGGCCGCAGTTCCGTCACGTCCATGCCGCCCTCGGTGAGGGTGCCGGTCTTGTCGAGGCAGACGACGTCGACGCGGGCGAGGCCCTCGATGGCCGGGAGTTCCTGGACGAGGCACTGTTTCCGGCCAAGCCGGATGACGCCGATGGCGAAGGCGACGGAGGTGAGGAGCACCAGGCCTTCCGGGACCATCGGGACGATGCCGCCGACGGTCCGGGCGATCGAGTCGTCGAGGTCCTTGTTCTTCACGAACAACTGGGTGGCGACCAGGCCGAGCGCGGCCGGGATCATCATCCAGGTCACGTACTTGAGGATGGTGGAGATGCCGGAGCGCAGCTCGGAGTGGACGAGGGTGAAGCGGGAGGCCTCCTCGGCGAGCTGGGCGGCGTAGGCCTCGCGGCCGACCTTGGTGGCCTGGAAGGCGCCGCCGCCCGCCACCACGAAGGAGCCGGACAGGACCTGGTCCCCGGGCCGTTTGACGACCGGGTCGGCCTCGCCGGTGAGCAGGGACTCGTCGATCTCCAGGCCGTCGGCCTCGACGCACACGCCGTCCACGACGGCCTTGTCGCCCGGCCCGATCTCGATCAGGTCGTCCAGCACGATCTCCGCGGTGGTCACCTCGGTGGCGGCCCCGTCACGGCGGACGGTGGGGCGGGCCTCGCCGATGACGGCGAGCGAGTCCAGGGTCTTCTTCGCCCGCCACTCCTGGACGATGCCGATACCGGTGTTGGCGAGGATGACGAAGCCGAACAGGCTGTCCTGGATCGGCGCGACGATCAGCATGATCAGCCAGAGCACGCCGATGATCGCGTTGAACCGGGTGAAGACGTTGGCGCGGACGATCTCGACGGTGGACCGGCTGCTGCGCACCGGGATGTCGTTGACCTGCCCCCGGGTGACCCGCTCGGCCACCTCCGCGGCGGTCAGACCGCCCGTGTTCACCGGGGCGGGCAGGGGATGGCCGGGATCGACTTCGGTGCCCGCGTCGATGTGCGTCATGCCTTCGACGGTACGTGCGGATTTGGGGCTTCACCCGCCGAGTGCGCGGAAGATCCGACCTGGGGAGGACGGACAACGGGGCGAAGTGGTGCCGTGGTTGTAGGTGAGCCCTACTGCGGTGCCGCGGCCCCGCGCTTGATCGCCGCGTCCCGCTTGCGGACGTACCAGATGCCGATCAGGCCGAGTCCGCCGCCGGCCAGGCAGGTCCACAGCCACCACAGGTGCCCGTGGTCGTCGAACCAGCCGTAGAACGGGAGCTGGACCAGGAAGAGGACGAACCAGAGGATCGTGCCGCCCGTGATGGTGGCGACGACGGGGCCCTCCAGGGGCTCCGGCGCCTCGTGCTTCGGTGTCCACTTCGCCATGGGGGACAGCTTACGAGGTGGACGTATCTACGCGCGGAGATGGCCGATCCCGCTCTCATATGTTCATACTGAAACTGTTTATGTCTGGCCACTTCTCTTCGTAGGAAACACCAAATACATGTCCACCTCGGCCCCCGCCAAGGTCCCCGCCCCTGAGCCGGGAGCCAAGCCCGCCTACGGTGCCCTCGACCGTTTCTTCAAGATCTCCGAGCGTGGCAGCACCCTGCCGCGCGAGATTCGCGGTGGCTTCGCCACCTTCTTCGCGATGGCCTACATCATCGTGCTGAACCCGATCATCCTGGGCAGCGCGAAGGACATGTACGGCAACCAGCTCGACAACGGTCAGCTGGTCACCGCGACGGCGCTGACGGCGGCGTTCACCACGCTGCTGATGGGTGTCATCGGCAACGTGCCGATCGCGCTCGCCGCCGGCCTGGGCGTGAACTCGGTCGTCGCGCTCCAGCTCGCCCCCCGGATGTCCTGGCCGGACGCCATGGGCATGGTCGTGCTGGCCGGTTTCGTGGTGATGCTGCTGGTCGCCACGGGCCTGCGGGAGCGCGTGATGAACGCCGTCCCGTTCGGTCTGCGCAAGGCGATCTCGATCGGTATCGGCCTGTTCATCATGCTGATCGGCCTGGTGGACTCCGGCTTCGTCTCCCGGATCCCGGACGCCGCCCAGACCACCGTCCCGCTCCAGCTCGGCGGCGACGGTCACCTCAACGGCTGGCCGGTGCTCGTCTTCGTCCTCGGCGCGCTGCTCACCCTTGCCCTCATCGTGCGCAAGGTCTCCGGCGCCATCCTGATCTCGATCGTCGCCATGACGGTCCTGGCGCTGATCATCGAAGCCGTGGCGGACATCCCGTCCTGGGGCCTGACCACGCCCAAGTGGCCCGGCAACCCGGTCGCCACCCCCGACTTCGGTCTGGTCGGCGAGTTCAGCCTGTTCGGCGGCTTCGAGAAGGTCGGCATGCTCACCGGCGTGCTGTTCGTCTTCACGGTCCTGCTGTCGTGCTTCTTCGACGCCATGGGCACGATCATGGGCGTCTCCGACGAGGCCAAGCTGACCGACGCCCAGGGCCAGATGCCCGGCATCAACAAGGTCCTGTTCGTCGACGGCCTCGCGGTCGCCGCGGGCGGTGCCAGCTCCTCCTCGGCCACCACGGCCTTCGTGGAGTCCACGGCCGGCGTCGGCGAGGGCGCCCGCACCGGCTTCGCCAACGTCATCACCGGCGGGCTCTTCACCGCCGCGCTGTTCCTGACGCCGATCGCCACCATGGTCCCGTCCCAGGCGGCCACCCCGGCACTGCTCGCGGTCGGCTTCCTGATCCTGGCGAACTCCGTCAAGGAGATCGACTGGGCCGACTACACGATCGCGATCCCGGCCTTCGTCACGATGGTGATGATGCCGTTCACCTACTCGATCACCAACGGCATCGGCATGGGCTTCATCACCTTCGTGGTGCTGCGCCTCGCGGCCGGGCGGGGCCGGGAGGTGCCGGTGGCGATGTACGTCGTGGCGGCGGTGTTCACCTTCTACTACCTGATGCCGGCCCTGGGTCTCACGTAAGGCCCTAGGTGAGGCCGTAGAACTTCTCGGTCTCCTCGACGGCGGACTGGAACCGTTCGTCGAAGTCGTCCCGAATGAGCGTCCGGACCACATAGTCCTGGACGCTCATTCCCCTTTTGGCCGCATGGTGCCGGAGCCGTTCGAGCAGCTCCCCGTCTATCCGCAGGCTGAGCACGCTGGTCCCCATGCATCGAGGGTCACCTCAGGCGGCCGGGCGGTGTGTCGCTTTCCGGAATCGGCTCACTCATATGGGTGATGTCGGGTTTACGGCACCCTCGTTGGATCCGGGTTCAGTGGCCAGAGTCACGGGTGTCGGTGCGTGTCAGGGTGGTCTTTAGTCAGGGTAATGAGTTAACCTAAAGAACATGTCGGACCTTACCCATGGCGACGACGCTGCCGCCGTGAACTCCCTGCGATCCGCTGTCATGCGGCTGTCCCGCCGGCTCAAGCACCAGCGGGTCGACGAGTCGCTGAGCCCCACCGAGATGTCGGTGCTCGGCACCCTGTCCAACTGCGGCCAGGCCACCCCGGGCGAGCTCGCCCGCAAGGAGCATGTGCAGCCGCCGTCGATGACCCGCATCGTCGCGTTGCTGGAGGCCAAGGGACTGGTCCGCCTGGAGCCGCACCCCGAGGACCGGCGCCAGAAGGTCGTCACGAAGACGGAACAGGCCGAGGCGATGCTCGCCGAGAGCCGCGCCAAGCGCAACGCCTTCCTGGCCACCCTGGTCGACGGCCTCGACGAGGACGAGTGGGCGAAACTCCGCGCCGCCGCCCCCGTACTGGAGAAGCTCGCACACCTGTAAGGCACGTTCGAGGAGGCGAACCCTTTGAGTACGGGATCCGGAGCAGCTTCCGCCCCCGCACCGACCACCCCTACCACCAAGTCCACCTCGATGTTCAGCTCGCTGAAGGTCAGGAACTACCGCCTGTTCTTCCTCGGGCAGGTCGTCTCCAACACCGGTACCTGGATGCAGCGCATCGCCCAGGACTGGCTGGTGCTGAGCCTCACCGGCTCCGCCACCGCCGTCGGCATCACGACGGCACTCCAGTTCCTGCCGATGCTGCTCTTCGGCCTGTACGGCGGTGTCCTCGTCGACCGGCTGCCCAAGCGGCCCACGCTCCTGGTCACCCAGACCGCGATGGCCTTCACGGGCCTGGCGCTCGCCTTCCTGACCATCAGCGGACACGTCGAGGTCTGGCACGTCTACGTCGCCGCCTTCGCCATGGGCCTCGCGACGGTCGTCGACAACCCGGCCCGGCAGTCCTTCGTCAGCGAGATGGTCGGCCCCGACCAGCTCCAGAACGCGGTCAGCCTGAACTCGGCCAACTTCCAGTCCGCCCGGCTGGTCGGCCCGGCGGTGGCCGGTGTGCTGATCACCGGGGTGGGCACCGGCTGGGCCTTCCTCTTCAACGGCCTGTCCTTCGTCGCGCCCATCACCGGCCTGCTGCTGATGCGGGCCCGTGAGCTGCACGTGGTCGAGCGCGCCCCGCGGGGCAAGGGACAGCTGCGGGAGGGCCTGCGTTACGTCGCCGGGCGCCCCGAGCTGATCTGGCCCATCGTCCTGGTCGGCTTCGTCGGCACCTTCGCCTTCAACTTCCCCGTCTACCTGTCCGCCTTCACCGACGACGTCTTCCACGCGGGCGCCGGCTCCTACAGCCTCTTCAACACGCTGATGGCGGTCGGCTCGGTGACCGGAGCCCTGCTCGCCGCCCGGCGCGGCACGGCCCGGCTGCGGCTGCTGATCGCGGGCGCGGCGCTCTTCGGCGCGGTGGAGATCGTGGCGGCGCTGCTGCCGTCGCTGTGGATGTTCGCGCTGCTGATGATCCCGCTCGGCCTGTTCGGCATGACGGTGAACGTCACGGCCAACACCACGATCCAGATGTCCACCGATCCCGCGATGCGCGGCCGGGTGATGGCCCTCTACATGATGGTCTTCCTCGGCGGCTCCCCGGTGGGCGCCCCGATCGTCGGCTGGATCACGGACACCTACGGCCCCCGGGTCGGCCTGGCGGCGGGCGGCGCAGTGGCGGCGCTGGCGGCGGCGGTCATCGGCCTGATCCTGGCCCGGGTCGGCGGTCTGCGGGTGTCGGTCGGCTGGAGCCGCGGCCACCCGGTGGTCCGCTTCGTGCCCAGGGAGCGGGAGCAGCTGGCGCCGGCGGCCTGAGCCGTACGGCGGCTACCGGACCCGCATCGCCAGCACCTGTCCGGGCCAGTCGTGGTTCTCCCCGCCGGTGTACGTCTCCGTCGGGGAGAAGCCATGGCGTACGTAGTAGTCGACCAGGCCGCCGTCGCCGCCCGCGTAGCAGTCCACCCGCAACAGCCCCACTCCCGCCCGCCGGGTCACCTCGGCGGCGTGCGCGAGCAGGGCGCTGCCCACGCCGTGGCCCCTGAAGCGGCGGTCGGAGGCGAGCCAGTGGATGTACCGCTCGGGCTCTCCGGGCGGCGGGAGGTGGGACAGATAGGCGCCGGGCGCGTCGGTGAGGGTGAGTGCGCCCGCCGGCACCCCGTCGGCCTCGGCGATGTACGCGGCCCCCACGGCCAGGTCCCGGGCGACGGACTCCGCGACCTTCGGGTTGCCCGACAGCGGCTTGCTGCCCCACTGCCCGGACCGCCCCTGTGAGACCAGCCACTCCACGCTGCTGTCGAGCATGCCGAGGATCGCGGGGATGTCCCCGGGCCCGCCTTCCCTGATCGTGATCTCCATGCCGTCATGGTGGCAGGCTGGGCCCATGAGACTCTTCGCGGCCCTGCTGCCACCCGAGGACGTGGTCCGTGAACTCGCCGTGGAAGTGGACGAGTTGAAGGAGCTGCCGGGGGCGGACCGGCTGCGCTGGACCGACCGCCCCGGATGGCACTTCACGCTCGCGTTCTACGGCGAGGTGGACGACGCCCTCGTCCCCGGCCTGTCGGACCGGCTGGCGCGTGTGGCGCATCGCACGGACCCCTTCGCGCTGGCCCTGCGCGGGGGCGGGCAGTTCGGGCACGGCAGGGCGCTGTGGGTGGGGGCCGAGGGGGATCAGGACGCCCTGCGCCTGCTGGCCGACCGGTCGGAGGCGGCCGGGCGGAAGGCGGGGGTGGAGATGGGGGAGCACCGGCGCTACAAGGCGCATCTGACGGTGGCGCGGAGCCGGGACGCGGTGCGGACAGGGCCGTATCTGGACGTGCTCGACGGGTTCACCAGCCGTACCTGGAGCGTGGGGGAGCTGGTGCTGGTGCGCAGCCGGCTGCCGCGGTCCGGGGTGCCCGGTGAGCAGCCCCGGTACGAGGCGGTCGCCCGATGGGCGTTCGGCGCGGCCGGTTAGGCTCGGACACGTGGACCCGAAAACCCGGAACCGGATCATGGCCGGTGCGCTTGTGCTGATGTTCGTCGTGGTGGCCCTGGCCTCGGCCCTCGGCAGGTAAGGGGAGCGACCCTGTGCGGGCCGCTCCCCCGAGGGGCGTCTCCGCTCCCCTGAGGGGCCGTTTTCCGCTCCCCTCCGCTACCAGGCGAAGGCCTCCGGAGAGGGCCCGGGGCCGGGGAAGATCTCGTCGAGGCCCGCCAGCAGTTCCTCGCTCAGCTCCAGCTCGACCGCCCGCAGCGCGGAGTCGAGCTGGTCCGCCGTGCGCGGGCCGACGATCGGGCCGGTGACGCCGGGCCGGGTGAGCAGCCAGGCCAGGGCGGCCTCGCCGGGCTCGACGCCGTGCTTGTCCAGCAGGTCCTCGTAGGACTGGAGCCGGGCACGGGCGGCCGGGTCGGCGAGGGTGTCGGCGGCGCGTCCGGAGGCCCGGCGGCCGCCCTCCGCCTCCTTCTTGACGACCCCGCCGAGCAGCCCGCCGTGCAGCGGCGACCAGGGGATGACACCGAGGCCGTAGTCCTGCGCGGCCGGGATGACCTCCATCTCGGCGCGGCGCTCGTAGAGGTTGTAGAGGCACTGCTCGCTCACGAGCCCGTACGAGCCGCGCCGCGCCGCGACCTCGTTGGCCTGGGCGATCTTGTAGCCGGGGAAGTTGCTGGACCCGGCGTACAAGATCTTGCCCTGCTGGACCAGGACGTCGATGGCCTGCCAGATCTCCTCGAACGGGGTGTCCCGGTCGATGTGGTGGAACTGGTAGACGTCGATGTAGTCGGTCCCGAGCCGCTTCAGCGAGGCGTCCACTCCGCGGCGGATGTTGAGCGCCGAGAGCTTGTCGTGATTGGGCCAGGCCTCGCCGTCGGCGCCCATGTTGCCGTACACCTTGGTGGCGAGGACGGTCCTGTCGCGGCGGCCGTCGCCCTGGGCGAACCAGCTGCCGATGATCTCCTCGGTGCGGCCCTTGTTCTCGCCCCAGCCGTACACGTTGGCGGTGTCGAAGAAGTTGATGCCCGCGTCCAGCGCCGCGTCCATGATCGCGTGACTGGCGGCTTCGTCGGTCTGCGGTCCGAAGTTCATGGTGCCGAGGACGAGCCGGCTGACCTTGAGTCCCGTGCGTCCGAGCTGCGTGTACTTCATGACCGCCCAGCCAACTGCGTGGAGTGGACTCGAAGCAAGGAGCTTTACCGCAGCTCGGCGAAGAGGGCCCGGGCGGGGGAGCCGTCGGGGGCGGTCCAGTGACCGGAGACGTGCCCGATCGCGCCCTCGGGGAGGGCGTCCGGGAGGGTGGGACGACGGTGGAGCCGGAGGACGCCGCCGGCGGTGTTCAGCGCGGTGCCGGTCTCGTCGTCCTCGGGAGTCCCGTCCGCCCGGAGGGCGCCGGTGCCGCTGTAGGAACGGGCGATGTCCTGGTCGACCGTGTTGTCGACGCTCTGCGCCTGGGCCTCGACGCGCCCCTCGATCAGGGCGAGCAACTCGGCGACGAGCACGGGGTCGTGACACCCGTCGTACGCCCAGCGCTTGCCGAGCACTCCGTGCTCCATGGTCCCGACGAGGGCGTGCTCGGCGCCGGGGAGGGGGGCGCCGCGATAGGTGAGCGGGGCGAGATAGGCGACGCCGGACGCGTCGACGGCCACCATGAACTCGATGCCGACCTCACCGGCCGGATCGTCCAGCCGGAAGCCGCCTGCCTTGGTCAACTCCGGTGTGCCGTCACCGACGTACCAGGGGCGGGTGGGCAGCCACTCGGCGAGCAGCTCGGTCTTGGAGGGCGTGAGGGTGGTGTGATGAATGATCGCCATACGGCCTGATTGTGTCAGTCGCGCGGGAACTTGTCGGTCTTGAGGACGAGGTCGAGGACGGTGCCGGTGAGGTCGATGTCGGTGCCGAAGTCCACGGACGTCCGCATGGCGTAGTCGCCGTCCTTGGGGTGGGTGTAGACGTGACACCGACTCTGGTAGGGATCGGCGACGAGGTAGAGGGGGACCTCGGCGTCCGCGTAGGCCTTCTTCTTCGGGCCGTAGTCGTTGGCGGACGTGCCCTTGGAAATGACCTCGGCGACGAATTCGACGTCCTGGTAGCGCCAGTGGCCTGTGTCGTCCTCCTCCGCTGAATCCTTGAGCAGAGCGATGTCCGGACAGAAGGCGTTCTTGTGGCCTGGGAAGTCGATGCGGACGTCCGAGAACACCATGGCGTCCTCCCCGAGTCCCTTCTCCAGGGCCCGCAAAATCTGGCGGATGATCTGCCAATGCGTGTTCCGCTGTGGCGTCATGAAGACGTAGCCCTCGACGATCTCGACCCTGAATCCTTCGGGGACGGGCATCCGCTCAAGGCGCTCGAACCACGCGTCCAAGGCCTCGGTGTTGGCGTCGGTCTCGGCCATCTCGATCCTGTCGTCAAGGACGGTCATCGTGGCGCTTCTCCCCGGCTGCCCACGACAGGTGCAGCCGCGCAGTACAACGATAGGCACAGCACCCGGGAGACGCCGGATTCCGGTCAGTCCGTTCCGGTCTGGTACGGCTGTCCGACTCCCCACGCCTCCCACATCGCCCCCGCGAACGCCTCGGCGACGCGGTGTTCGCCGCTCTCGTTCGGGTGCGTGCCGTCGTAGGTGTCGACGTGGATGTCGTACGACTTCGGCGGGGACGCCAGCAGGAGGGGGGAGCGGGGTTCGTCCAGGTCGGCGATCGCCTTCGCGAGCAGTTCGTTGAAGAGGGAGACCTGCTCGCCGAAGTCCGGCTCGTCGACCGCCCGGATGTTGGGGATCACCGGGAGGACCGCCATGCGGATGCGCGGGTTCGCCTCCCGGGCCGCCGCCACGAAACGGCGTACGTTCTCCGCCGTCTGCTGCGCGTTCGTGTAGAAGCCCAGGTCGATCAGGCCGAGGGCGACCAGGAGCACGTCCGCGCGGCACGAGCGGACCGCGTCGCCGATCAGCGGCGCCATGTGCAGCCAGCCCTCGCCCCAGCCGGCGAGGTGGGCGCGGGGGAAGTCGGGGTCGGCGTACTCGTACGACGTCGGCGTGTCCGTCGCCTTGTCGTACAGCTCCTCGCGCGGGCCGACCAGGGTGAAGGGGCCGGCGTACGTATCGCGCAGGTGCTGCCACAGTCGGTAGCGCCAGGTGTGCTCGCCGGCGCTTCCGATCGTCTGGGAGTCACCGACGGGCATGAACCTGAGCATCCGCTCATGATGGACGATCATCGGTCCCGGTGGGGTGTGAGGCCGGACACGCCCCGCCAATCGCCGGACGGGATGGCAGGCTTGACCGCATGCGCCGACCCTTCGCCGTCTTCGCCGCCGCCCTGCTGATGGGCGCGTTCGCCGTGCCCGCCGCCCACGCCGACGACGGCTTCACGATCAAGGACCCGCGCATCACGGAGTCCAGCGGCCTCGCCGCGTCCCGCCAGCACCCGGGCGTCTACTGGACCCACAACGACAGCGACGACGGCGCCTATCTCTACGCCGTCGACAGCGCCACCGGCGAGACCGTCGCCACCCTCACCATGACCGGCGTCGGCGCCCCGCGCGACGTCGAGGCGATCTCGGTCGGCCCGGACAACCGTCTCTACGTCGGCGACATCGGCGACAACCTCGGCGGCACCTGGCCGCACGTGTGGATCTACGAGCTGCCCGAGCCCGAGCAGCTCCGGGACCAGACGATCAAGGCCACGCAGTACGTCGTGAAGTACTCCGACGGCGCCCGCGACGCGGAGTCCCTGGTCGTCCACCCGAAGACCGGGCGCGTGTACCTCGTCGACAAGAAGGAGGGCGGCGGGCATCTGTACGAGGGGCCCGCCGAGCTGAACGCCGCCGGGACCAATGTCTTCAAGCCCGTCGCCGCCGTGGACAACCTGGAGGCGACCGACGCCGCCCTCTCCCCGGACGGCCGGAAGCTCGTCGTCCGCAGCTACTTCGGTGCCTTCGCCTACGACTGGAACGGCGGCGACATCAAGAAGACCGGCCGTCTGAGCGTCCCGTTCCTCGGCCAGGGCGAGTCCGTCACCTACACCGCCGACGGCTCCCAGCTCATGTACGGCGCCGAGGGCTCCGACAGCTCGGTCGAACCGGAGGACGCCCCGGACGCGCCGGACGAGAACGGTTCCGAGTCACCGTCCGGGAACGGGAGTTCCGCCTCAGGCGGCGACGGCTCGGACGGCAACCTCAAGCGGGGCGCAGTCATCGTGGCGGTGGCGTGCGCGGTGTTGTTCGGCATCCGTCGCCTGACGAGACGCCGCTGAGAGACCCACCCAGGGGCGCGGGGAACTGCGCGACCGGCCACGACGCACCCGCACTCCCCAACGGATCTCACCCACCTGCCCGTTGGGCGACGAGCACCTCCAGCCCGTCGAGAATCCGCTGCAACCCAAATTCGAAATGGTCGAAGTCGGGCCCCCACGTGTTCTCGTCGAGGGACGCCAGCAGCGGGTACCGACCGGACGTCATGACCTTCTCCAGCATCGGCGTCTGCGCCTGCCAGAACTCCGTGTCGGTCAGCCCGGTCCGCCGCTCCGCCTCCTGCGCGTACAGCTGGGTCCGCGCGGCGCCCACCACATACCCGTCGATCATGACGATCACCGAGACCAGCTCGGGGTCGGACAGCCCCATCGGCTTGATCCGGGAGAGCACCTTCTCCATGCCGTCCAGGGCGCTCGGGCCGAGGATCGGGCGGGACTGGTTGACGTGCAGCAGCCAGGGGTGGCGGCGGTAGAGCGCGAGCGTCGCGCGCCCCATCGCCTCCAGCGCCGAGCGCCAGCCGCCGTCGCCCAGGTCGGCCGGGTTCTCCGAGGGGCGCTGGACCCGGTCCAGCATCAGGTCGAGCAGTTCGCCCTTGCCGGGGACGTAGCGGTACAGCGACATCGTGCCGGTGCCGAGTTCGGCGGCGACCCGGCGCATGGAGAGCGCCTCGAGACCTTCGCCGTCCGCCACCCGGACTGCCGCTTCCACGATCCGGTCCAGGGTGAGCGTCGGCTTGGGGCCGCGGCTGGGGCGCCGGCCGGTGTCCCACAGCAGCTCCATGGTGCGGGCGATGTCGCCGCTGCCACTGGTCTCCGTGCCGTCCTTGCCGCTCGTCATGGTGCTCAGCTTAAGTCCTTCCCAAAAAACTGGGTACGTCGTACGCGTAATCGGGTACGGTGTACTCAGTTACCGAGAAGGGGGACCCCATGAGCGACGGTTACGCCGTACGGGCCGAGGCCCTGGAGAAGCGCTACGGCGACAAACGCGCCCTCGACGGCTTCGACCTCACCGTCCGCGAGGGCACCGTGCACGGACTGCTCGGCCCGAACGGCGCGGGCAAGACCACCGCCGTGCGCATCCTGTCCACGCTGCTGAGGCTGGACGGCGGCCGGGCGACGGTCGCCGGGCTCGACGTGGTCCGGCAGCCGCGCGAGGTACGGGCGCGCATCGGCCTGACCGGGCAGTACGCCGCCGTGGACGAGGTGCTCACCGGCCGGCAGAACCTGGAGATGTTCGGCCGCCTGTTCCACCTCGGCGGCAGGCGCGCCAAGTCCCGCGCCGCCGAGCTGCTGGAGCAGTTCGACCTGACCGACGCCGCCGAGAAGGGCGTGGGCAAGTACAGCGGGGGCATGCGCCGCCGCCTGGACCTCGCCGCGTCCATGATCCTCGCGCCCGCCGTCCTCTTCCTCGACGAGCCGACGACGGGACTCGACCCCCGCAGCCGGGGCGAGGTCTGGGAATCCGTACGGGCGTTGGTGGCGAGCGGGACGACCGTGCTGCTGACCACGCAGTATCTGGAGGAGGCCGACAAGCTGGCGTCCCGGATCACCGTCATCGACCAGGGCCGGGCCATCGCCGACGACACCCCGGACGGGCTGAAGAACCGCGTCGGCGGCGACCGCGTCGAGGTCGTCGTCGCCGACCGCGCCGACATCCCGCGGGCGGTGAAGGTCGTCGCCCGGGTCTCCGACGGCGAACCCGAGGCGGACGAGACCGAGTTGCGGGTGCACGCCCCCGTGACCGACCGGGTCACCGCGCTCACCGAGGTGGCCCGCACCCTCCAGGACGAGGGCGTGACGGTGGAGGACATCGGACTGCGCAGGCCGAGCCTCGACGACGTCTTCCTGCGCCTGACCGGACACCGCACGGAGAAGACGGAGGCCGCGGCATGAGCGCACTCGAGACCGGCGCGGGACACGGCCGTACGTACTGGCTGCTCGCCGACTGCTGGAACATCGTCCGCCGGGGCCTGACCCACTACCAGCGCCAACCGATCAACATCGCCTGGCAGTTGGGCTTCCCGATCCTCTCCGTCCTCCTCTACGGCTATGTCTTCGGCAGCGCGATGACGGTCCCGGGCGGCGGGGACTACAAGGACTTCCTGATGCCGGGCATGTTCGTGATGACCATGGCCTTCGGCTTCATCAACACCGCCACGCTCGTGGTGTACGACTCCACCAAGGGCGTGATCGACCGGTTCCGCTCGATGCCGATGGCCTCCTCCGCGGTGGTCGCCGGCCGCGGGGTGACCGATCTCCTCGCGGCCTGCGCCGAGTTGGCCATCATGATGCTCACGGCGATCGCGATGGGCTGGCGCCCCGACGGCGGGCTCGGCTTCCTGGCCGCGTTCGGGCTGCTGCTGTGGCTGCGGTTCGCGCTGATCTGGATCGGCGTCTGGCTCGGTCTGCTCGTGCCCAACCCGGAGGCGGCGGGCGGGCTGTTCGCGGTGGCCTTCCCGCTGACGATGATCTCCAGCATCTTCGTCGCGCCGCAGCTGATGCCCGACTGGCTGGGCTGGGTCGCGGCCTGGAACCCGATCTCCTCCACCGCGGCCGCCACCCGGGACCTCTTCGGCACCCCGGTCGGCGGCGGCGACTCCTGGGTCGAGGAACACGCCCTGCTCATGGCGGGCGTCTGGCCGGTCGTGCTGACGGCGCTCTTCCTGCCGCTGGCGGTACGGCGGTTCCAGAAGCTCGGCCGGTGACGCACGAAGGGCGCCCGCTCGACGCGGGCGCCCTTCTTCGTCGTACGGAAGCCGCTTACAGCTTCTCGATCACGTAGTCGACGCACTTCGTCAGCGCCTCGACGTCCGCCGGGTCGATCGCCGGGAACATGGCGATACGGAGCTGGTTGCGGCCGAGCTTGCGGTAGGGCTCGGTGTCGACGATGCCGTTGGCGCGCAGGGCCTTGGCGACGGCGGCGGCGTCGATCTCGTCCGAGAAGTCGATCGTGCCGATGACCTGCGAGCGCTTGGCCGGGTCGGTGACGAACGGCGTCGCGTACTTGCTCTCCTCCGCCCAGCTGTACAGCCGGGTCGAGGAGTCCTTCGTACGGGCCGTGGACCAGGCGAGACCGCCCTGGCCGTTGATCCACTCCAGCTGCTGGTTCAGCAGGAAGAGGGTGGCGAGGGCCGGGGTGTTGTACGTCTGGTTCTTGCGGGAGTTGTCGATCGCCGTCGGCAGGCTGAAGAACTCCGGGACGTGCCGGCCGGACGCGTGGATCCGCTCGGCGCGCTCGATGGCGGCCGGGGAGAACACGCCGATCCACAGGCCGCCGTCGGAGGCGAAGGACTTCTGCGGGGCGAAGTAGTAGACGTCCGTCTCGGCGATGTCCACGGGCAGACCGCCGGCGCCGGAGGTGGCGTCGACCAGGACCAGGGAGCCCTCGTCGGCACCGGCCACGCGGTTCAGCGGCATGGCGACACCGGTGGAGGTCTCGTTGTGGGTGAACGCGTACACGTCCACGCCCGCCTCGGCGGTGGCCTCGGGGTGGGTGCCCGGGTCGGCGGAGACGACGGTGGGCTCGGCCAGCCAGGGGGCGAGCTTCGCGGCCTTGGCGAACTTCGAGCTGAACTCACCGAAGGTGAGGTGCTGCGACTTGTTCTCGATCAGGCCGTGGGTGGCGATGTCCCAGAACGCGGTGGAGCCGCCGTTGCCGAGGACGACCTCGTACCCCTCGGGCAGGGAGAACAGCTCGGAGATGCCCTCGCGGACCTGACCGACGAGGTTCTTCACCGGCGCCTGGCGGTGGGAGGTGCCCAGCAGGGAGGAACCGGTGGCGGCGAGCGCGTCCAGCGCCTCGGTCCGCACCTTGGAGGGGCCCGCGCCGAAACGACCGTCGGCGGGCTTGATGTCAGCGGGAATCTGGATCTCAGCCACGGAGGTGAGGTTAGCCGGTGGGGGAAACCCGGGCGAAATGTAGTCCGTCGGCTGAGACGTTTCGCTGGTTGAGTGGAGCCATGACGGATCTGGAGGCGGAACTGCGCAAGGCCGTTCGGGGCGACGTCGGGTTCGGGGTCACCGCGCGGGCCCTGACCACCATGGACGCGTCCAACTACCGGCGGGTCCCCCTCGGTGTCGTCGCCCCGCGCGACGCCGATGACGTGGCCGCCGTACTGGAGGTGTGCCGGGCGCAGGGCGTGCCCGTCGTCCCGCGCGGGGGCGGCACCTCCATCGCGGGGCAGGCCACGGGGGTCGGCGTGGTGCTGGACCTCACCCGCCACATGAACCGTCTGGTGTCCCTCGACCCGCAGAGCCGTACCGCCGTCGTCCAGCCCGGTCTCGTGCTCGACCGGCTGCAGGAGGCCGCCGCGCCGCACGGACTGCGCTTCGGGCCCGACCCCTCCACGCACAGCCGGTGCACGCTCGGCGGGATGATCGGGAACAACTCGTGCGGCTCGCACAGCGTGGCCTGGGGGACCACCGCCGACAGCGTGCGCGAGCTGGACGTCGTCACCGCGCGGGGGCGGCGCTCGCGGCTGGGGCCGGGCTGGGCCGGGGCGCCGGACGGGCTGCGGGAGCTGGTGGCGGGGGAACTGTCCCTGCTGCGGACCGGTTTCCCCGAGCTGCCCCGCCGTATCTCCGGCTACGCCCTGGACGCCCTGCTGCCCGAGAAGGGCGCCGATGTGGCCCGTTCCTTCTGCGGCTCCGAGGGGACGCTCGGCGTGCTGACCGAGGCCACCGTGCGTCTTGTGGCGGCGCCACGCGCGCGTGCCCTCGCGGTGCTGGGGTATGCGGACGAGGGCGCGGCCGCCGAGGCCGCCTCGGGGCTGTTGCCGTACGGCCCGCTGACGGTGGAGGGCATGGCGGCCGACCTGGTGCCCTCGGCGGTCGCGCTGCCGAGGGGCGGCGCCTGGCTGTTCGTCGAGACGGGCGGGGAGTCGGCCGAGGAGGCACGCGCGCGTGCGGAGACGGTCGTACGGGCCGCCGATGTCGTCGACTCCCTGGTGGTCACCGACCCGGCCGGGCAGCGCGCCCTGTGGCGGATCCGCGAGGACGCCAGCGGTACGGCGACCCGGATGCCGGACGGCAGCGAGGCCTGGCCCGGCTGGGAGGACTGCGCGGTGCCGCCGGCGCGGCTGGGGGCGTATCTGCGGGACTTCCGGGCGCTGCTGACCGCACACGGCCTGCGCGGGACGCCGTACGGGCACTTCGGGGACGGCTGCATCCACGTCCGGATCGACTTCGACCTGCTCACCGAGGCGGGCGTCGGCCGCTTCCGGCGGTTCTCCGAGGAGCTGGCCGATCTGGTGGTGGCGCACGGGGGTTCGCTGTCCGGGGAGCACGGGGACGGGCAGGCGCGGGCGGAACTGCTGCCGAGGATGTACGGCGAGGAACTGGTCGGCGTCTTCGCGCGTGCCAAGGGGGTGTGGGACCCGGACGATCTGCTGAACCCGGGCGTGCTGGTCCGCCCGGCCCCCCTGGACGCGAACCTCCGCTTCTCGGTCCTGCCCCGCGAGCCCGTGGACGTGGCCTTCGGCTACCCGTCCGACGGCGGCGACTTCTCGGCCGCCGTACGCCGTTGCGTGGGCGTCGCGAAATGCCGTACGACGTCCTCGGCCGGCCCCGCCGTCATGTGCCCCTCCTTCCGTGCGACGGGCGAGGAGGAGCACTCCACGCGCGGGCGGGCCCGGCTGCTGCACGAGATGCTGGCGGGGGAACTGGTGACCGACGGGTGGCGTTCGACGGAGGTACGGGACGCGCTCGACCTGTGCCTGTCCTGCAAGGGCTGCCGCTCGGACTGCCCGGTCGGGGTCGACATGGCCACGTACAAGGCGGAGTTCCTGCACCACCACTACGCCGGGCGCCGCCGCCCGGCCGCGCACTACGCGATGGGGTGGCTGCCGGTCTGGCTGCGGTGGGTGGCGCGGGCGCGGGCCGCGGGCCTGGTCAACGCCCTGGCCTCGGTGGGGGTGTTGGCCTCGCTGGGCAAGCGGCTGGGCGGGCTGGCGCCGGAGCGGGGGATTCCGAAGGTGGCGGGGGAGACGTTCAGTACCTGGTGGCGGCGCCGGGGGAGTACTGGCGACGGTGGCGGCGGCACCCTGGTGGTCCTGTGGCCGGACACCTTCACCGAGCACCTCTCCCCGTCCGTCGGCCGTGCGGCGGTACGGGTGCTGGAGGCGGCGGGGTTGCGGGTGGCGCTGCCGCCGACGCTGAGGATGCGGGGGCGGCCGGTGGGGGACGCCCGGACGCGATGGGCGCCGGCCCTGCTGAAGGGGGCCGGCCGCAGGGGCAGGGTCTGCTGCGGCCTGACGTACATCTCGACCGGTCAGCTGGACCGCGCCCGCACGGTCCTGCGCGGCACTCTGGACCTCCTGGAGCCGGTGCTGGCGACCCGGGCGCCGCTGGTGGTGCTGGAACCGAGCTGTGCGGCGGCGCTGCGGGCGGACCTGCCGGAGCTGCTGCACGACGATCCGAGGGCGGCCCTGCTGGCGGCCCGGGTGCTGACCTTCGCGGAGGCGTTGGAGCGGTTGGCCCCCGACTGGACCCCGCCGCGCCTGGACCGCCCGGTCACCGGCCAGACCCACTGCCACCAGCACGCGGTCCTGGGCGACGAACCGGACCGCCGCCTGCGCCGGGCCGCCCGCCTCACCGGCGAACTGACCGGCGGCTGCTGCGGCCTGGCGGGCAACTTCGGCTTCGAGAAGGACCACTTCGAGGTGTCGGCGGCCTGCGCTGCGGAACAACTGCTTCCGGCGGTGCGGGAAGCGGCGGAGGACACGGTGATCCTGGCGGACGGCTTCTCCTGCCGGACGCAGCTGGAGCAGTTGGCGGGGGTGCGGGGGAGGCATCTGGCGGAGGTGCTGGCGGAAGGGCTGGGGACGACAGGGGCGTGACTTCCGGGTGTCGAAGCCCACTCCTGGGGTGAGGGAAAAGGGGTTCACGCGATGACGGCGAGTCCATTACCGTGGACTGAGAAGTACATCGCGATGAACAAGAACTAGCCCCCTGGACCGCCCCGTGAGCATCCCTGACGCCGCCGTCGTCCCCGCCGCGACCACATCGAGCACCCCGCCCGCCCCCGCCGGGGGTCGTTGGGGTTCCCTCGGGCCGGTCGGGCTGGTGTTCGCCGGGGGGATCTCGGTGCAGTTCGGCGGGGCGCTGGCCGTGAGCCTGATGCCGCGCGCGGGGGCGCTGGGCGTGGTGACCCTGCGGCTGGCGGTGGCGGCGCTGGTGCTGCTGGTCGTGTGCCGGCCGCGCTTCAAAGGCCACTCCCGTACGGACTGGGGGACGGTCGTGGTCTTCGGGATCACCATGGCCGCGATGAACGGGCTCTTCTACCAGGCGGTGGCCCGCATCCCGCTGGGCCCCGCGGTCACGCTCGAGGTGCTGGGCCCGCTGGCCCTGTCCGTCCTGGCCTCCCGCCGAGCCGTCAACTTCGTCTGGGCCGGCCTCGCCCTCGCGGGCGTGTTCCTGCTCGGCGGCGGAGGCTTCAGCAGCCTGGACCCCGCCGGAGTGGCCTTCGCGCTCGCCGCCGGTGCCATGTGGGCGGCGTACATCGTCTTCAGCGCGCGTACGGGCCGACGGTTCCCGCAGGCCGACGGGCTGGCCCTGGCCATGGCGGTGGCGGCGGTGCTGTTCCTGCCGCTCGGGATCATGGAGTCGGGCGGCAAGCTGCTGGACCCGGTGACGATCGCGCTGGGCGCGGCGGTGGCGATCCTCTCCTCCGTCCTGCCGTACACCCTGGAACTCCTCGCCCTGCGCCGCCTGCCCGCCTCCACCTTCGCCATCCTGATGAGCCTGGAGCCCGCCATCGCGGCGACGGCGGGCTTCCTGATCCTCGACCAGGCCCTCGCCGCCACGGAGGCCATCGCCATCGCCCTGGTCATCGCGGCGAGCATGGGCGCGGTGCGGACCCAGGTGGGCCGGGGGAAGGCGAAGGCCCCCGTCGGGGCCTGACGGCCGCGCCGGGGGACTTGGGTTTTGACGCGCCTGTCGCGCCTCAGGCGGCGAGCAGGACGGGGGTGGGGATCCTGTCCCGCTGCCTGAGGGGCTGGTTGCGGGTGGCGAAGACGTAGAGGCGGAGGACGGCGAAGCGGGCGGTACCCGCCAGGCCGGAGGCGCCGAGGTAGACGATCTGCTCGGTCGTCATCCCCGCGCCCGGCTGCACCAGGTGCAGGACCGTTATCGCGAGGCTGGTGACCAGGTAGGCGGCGGTGGCCGAGCCGGCCGACTGCCAGTGCTCCCGCCAGCCGGCACGGCGGCCCTTGGCGAAGGTGTAGCGGGCGTGCAGCTCGGTGCACAGGAGCGTCGAGGCGATGGTGATCAGTGCGTTGGACGCCGCCCAGGGCATGACCGTGGCCAGCAGGGTGACGGCGAAGCTGGAGAGGACCCCCACGCCGCCCCCGAAGACCACGAACCGCAGGAAGGACGCGAGCGGGCCGGGGGTGGCCGCAGTCGCCGTCTCGGGCGTCTGAGTGAGCGGCGACTGCGACTGCATGGCGGCGTCCTTCCAGGTGGTTCGGGCGGGGGCGGCGTTCGGATGTCAGAGGCTGCGGGCGCTGATGTCGCCGTAGCCGGTCGTGGCGTGGACGGTGAGACCGGCGTCGCCGCTGTTGTGGAGCGAGTTGGTGACACGGCCGTACGCGGTCCCCGCGTCGAGCGCGGCGGAGACGCCGGGCGCGGCGCCGACGGTGATGTCGCCTTGCTCGGTGCGCAGGGTGACGGTGCCGGTGGAGGCCTCGGCGATCCGGACGTCACCGCGCTGGGTGCGGATCTCGGCGGGGCCGTTCAGCCGGCCGACGCTGATGTCTCCGTCGGCGAGCGTGAGGCGGGCGCTCGCGGCCTCGTAGAGCTCGACCGGACCCTGCGCACTGTCGAAGGCGACGTCGCCGAGGCGTCCCACGGCCCGGAGTTCGGCGGCGGCCGACTTGGCGTCCACGTGGGAGCCGGTGGGCAGCTGGACCGTGACCTCGATCGACCCGCTCGGGCCGAGGCGACGGCTCTCGGCCTCCGGGACCTCGATGCGCAGGACTCCGTCGGCGTAGGTGACTTCGGTCTGCTCGGCCGCCTTCGCGTCGCGGTTCTTCTCCGGGTCGGCCGGGCGGATCTCCACGGTGGTGTCGGTGCGGTCGGTGGCGACGAGCTGGATACGACCGGCGGGGATGTTCAGGACGGTGGTGATGGTGGAGGGGGTGTCGAACTTCTGCATCGTGGGCTCCTGCGGTTGCGTTGTCGCTGTTTCCGTTGATGGAAAAGCTACGTTGCGTTCGAGGGTCGAGCAACTAGTTTGTTGCGCACAACAGGCATCGTTGCAGGTAGATGCAGATAAATCGTTGCATTGGTTTGAGATTCAATGCAACGTCAGCTGAGTGGGTCGTTGCAATGGAGTGAGGGTGAACGCACTGAGGGCCGCCCGCTTCAAGGAAGCGGACGGCCCTCGGAGGGAGCGCGTTTCTCAGGTCAGCCGAAAACCCCGGCGGCGGTCGCGGAGACGAACCGGGCGAAGGTGTCGGGGGTGACGGTGAGAACGCCGTGGGTGGGGTGCTTGGAGTCTCGGATGGCGATCAGGGGGGCGAGGTCGGCTACCTCGACACAATCACCGCCCGTGTCGCCGCTGTACGAAGACTTACGCCAGGTGGCGGTGCCGAGTGGTGCGCACTCGACGCAATCGCCGCCGGTGCCTCCGCTGTACGACGACTTACGCCACTTCGCTCCCGCCAGGTTCTGACTGTTCTGCATAGCGTTCCTCCTGAACGCGGGCGATCAGTGCCGCCGAGTCCTCAAGTGAGAGGGCCGCGGCCTGCAGATGATCGTAACGATGCGAACAGCCCTCGACGACCTTCGGGTTGGCGGTCATGTAGCCGGCGTCGTAGTTCTCGGAGTAGGTGATGTCTGGGTGGTCGTGGAAGCGCAGGAGGTTGAACGACCCCGCCGTGGCCGGGTGGTTGCCGACGCCGAGGGGCAGCACCTGAATCCGCACATGCCGCCGCTCCTGGAGGTTCAACAGGTGGGTCAGTTGCTCCCGCATCACCGCGTCACTGCCGAACGGCCTGTGCAGCACCACTTCGTCCAGTACGACCCACACCCAAGGCGGGCTCTCGCGCGTGAGGATCCGCTGTCGCTCCATTCGCGCCGCCACCTGCTCGTCGAGGCCCTCCGCCCAGCCTGCTTCCAGCACTGCCCGGGCGTAGCCCGGTGTCTGGAGCAGGCCGTAAATGACCTGGGACTGATAGGTGGCGATATGAGTGGCCCTCGCCTCCATCTCCGCATACGGCTGAAACCAACTGGGCAACTGGCTCCGCAGAACCAGCCCCACCAGCCGGCAGAACTCCCCGTCCGTCCCGAGCGCCGCGTCCACCCGCTCGGAGAACTCCCGTGTCGGAACCTTCAGCGTCGTCTCGATCTGGCCGATCAGCGACCCCGTGCAGAACAGGATCGACCCGAGTTGCGCCAGCGTCAGCCCCGCGGCCTCGCGCCTCCGGCGCAACTCGTAGCCGTAGTAGTCCAGCGGTGACGCGCTCGGATCAAGCTGCCGGACGTTCGCCATGGTGACCACCTCCAATCACCGAGAGTAGCCAGAAGAGTGCACACAGGTACCGGAGTTGGGGAAAAGAAAATCATGCAAGCGTGCTTGATTGATTAAGGGGCCGCTGCCATGCTCCCCCCATGGCCGACCCGACGCCCGTCTTCGACGACCTGCGCGCCGAAAGTGATGAACTCGATCTGCTGGTGAGGGAGTTGAGCCCCGAGGAGTGGGCCCGCCCCACTCCCGCTCCTGGCTGGAGCATCGCCCACCAGATCGCTCACCTCGCCTGGACCGACCACGCCGCCCTGCTCGCCGCCACGGATGCCGACGCCTTCGGCAAGGAGGTCGAGAAGGCGTTCGCGGCGCCCGAGAGCTTCGTGGACGAGGGAGCCGAGGAGGGCGCCCGGAAGCCGCCCGCCGAGATTCTCGCGGGGTGGCGGGAGGGACGTAACGCCCTCGACCACGCCCTGCGTACCGCCCCCGCGGGCGCCCGATTCCCCTGGTACGGCCCGCCCATGGCCGCCGCCTCCATGGCCAGTGCCCGGCTCATGGAGACCTGGGCCCATGGTCAGGACGTGGCCGACGCCCTGGGTGTGGTCCGCACACCCTCCGACCGGCTCCGGCATGTGGCTCGCATCGGGGTGCGGGCCCGCGACTACGCCTTCGGGGTGCGCGGACTCACCCCGCCCGCCGAGGAGTTCCGCGTCGAGCTCGTCGGGCCCGGCGGCGACACATGGGTCTACGGCCCCGAGGACGCGGCTCAGCGCGTCACCGGGCCCGGCCTCGACTTCTGCCTTCTCGTCACCCGTCGCGCCCACCGCGCCGACCTCGCCGTACGGGCCGAGGGCGCGGACGCCGAGCGGTGGCTGGACATCGCCCAGGCCTTCGCGGGGCCGCCCGGCGAGGGGCGCGCGGCCAAGGGGGACGGCCGGTGACCCTTCGTATCGGCAACGCCTCCGGGTTCTACGGCGACCGTTTCGACGCCATGCGCGAGATGCTCACCGGCGGCGAACTCGACGTGCTCACCGGCGACTACCTCGCCGAGCTGACCATGCTGATCCTCGGACGGGACCGGCTCAAGGACCCGGGCGCCGGGTACGCCCGGACCTTCCTGCGGCAGCTGGAGGAGTGCCTCGGGCTCGCCCACGCGCGGGGCGTTCGGATCGTCGCCAATGCCGGCGGGCTCAATCCCGCCGGACTCGCCGGTGCCGTAAGGGAATTGGCCGAGCGGCTCGG
The DNA here is from genome assembly GCF_056436565.1 of Streptomyces sp. NPDC043726. Classification (NCBI taxonomy): domain Bacteria; kingdom Bacillati; phylum Actinomycetota; class Actinomycetes; order Kitasatosporales; family Streptomycetaceae; genus Streptomyces; species Streptomyces sp. NPDC043726. Next base: position 487,593 of record NZ_JBWKCI010000004.1, on the reverse strand, counting down.
CATTCCGGTCCGGGTCGCCCATGTCGAGGGCGACGACCTCACCGCCTCCCACCCAGGCAGCCTCGCCGCCCACGCCTACCTCGGCGGCTTCGGGATCGCCGCGTGTCTGAGGGAAGGCGCCGATGTCGTCGTGACCGGGCGGGTCACCGACGCGGCCCTGGTCACCGGGCCCGCCGCGGCCCACTTCGGCTGGGCCCCCACGGACTACGACCGGCTCGCCGGCGCCGTCGTCGCCGGACATGTACTGGAGTGCGGGACCCAGGCCACCGGCGGGAACTACGCCTTCTTCGGGAGTCGGCGCGGTGACCTGCTCCGGCCCGGGTTCCCCCTCGCCGAGATCCACGACGACGGATCCTGCGTCATCACCAAGCACCCCGGTACCGGCGGCTTCGTCGACATCGGTACCGTCACCGCCCAGCTGCTCTACGAGACCGGCGGCGCCCGGTACGCCGGGCCCGACGTCACCGCTCGGCTGGACAGTGTGCGGCTCTCCGAGGACGGGCCCGACCGGGTGCGCATCGACGGCGTCCGGGGCGAGGCTCCGCCGCCTACGCTCAAGGTCGGGGTCAACCGGCTCGGCGGGTTCCGCAACGAGGTCGTCTTCGTGCTCACCGGGCTCGACATCGAGGCCAAGGCCGAGCTGGTGCGCGGGCAGATGACCGACGCGCTCGCCAAGTCACCGCCCGCCGAGGTGCGGTGGGAACTCGTCCGTACGGACCGGGCCGACGCCGGGACCGAGCAGACCGCCAGCGCGCTGCTGCGGCTGGTCGTGCGGGACGCGGACCAGGGCGTGGTCGGACGGACGTTGAGCGGGGCGGCCATCGAACTCGCCCTCGCCAGCTACCCCGGATTCCATGTGTTGGCGCCACCTGGGAAGGGCGCCCCTTATGGGGTCTTCGAGGATGAGTACGTCGCCCAGGGTGCCGTACCCCATGTGGCCGTCCTCCACGACGGGCGGCGGGTTCCTGTGGCGCCGCCCCACGAGACCCTCGTACTGGAACCGCCGGCGGAACCCCCTGCGCCCGAGCCCCTGCCGGAGCGGCCCACCACCCGTGCCCCGCTCGGCCTGGTCGCCGGGGCCCGCAGTGGCGACAAGGGCGGGAACGCCAATGTCGGCGTGTGGGTGCGGACCGACGAGGCCTGGCGGTGGCTCGTCCACACCCTCACCGTCGAACGATTCCGCGAACTCCTGCCGGAGACCGCCGGGTTGACCGTCACCCGGCACGCCCTTCCCGAGCTGCGCGCCCTCAACTTCGTCGTCGAGGGCATCCTCGGCGCCGGGGTCGCCGCTCAGCACCGTTTCGATCCGCAGGCCAAGGCGCTCGGCGAATGGCTGCGCTCCCGCCACCTGGACATCCCGGAGACCCTCCTGTGACGGTCATCAGCTCCGCCCTGGACACCGCGAGCCCCGACTTCCGGGCCCACCACGAGACCATGCTCGCCAAGCTCGCCGACCTCGACGCCGAGCACGAGAAGGCGCTCGCGGGCGGCGGTGAGAAGTACGTCGCGCGCCACCGCAAGCGCGGCAAGCTGCTCGCCCGGGAGCGGATCGAGCTGCTCCTCGACCCCGACACGCCCTTCCTGGAGCTGTCCCCGCTCGCCGCCTGGGGGAGCGAGTACGCCGTCGGCGCCTCGCTCGTCACCGGCATCGGCATCGTCGAGGGCGTGGAGTGCCTGATCACCGCCAACGACCCCACCGTGCGCGGCGGCGCCAGCAACCCCTGGTCGCTGAAGAAGGCGCTGCGGGCCAACGACATCGCCCTCGCCAACCGGCTGCCCTGCATCAGCCTGGTGGAGTCCGGCGGTGCCGATCTGCCCTCGCAGAAGGAGATCTTCATCCCCGGCGGCGCCATCTTCCGGGACCTCACCCGGCTCTCGGCCGCCGGAATCCCCACAGTCGCCGTGGTCTTCGGCAACTCCACCGCAGGCGGTGCCTACATCCCCGGCATGTCCGACCACGTGATCATGGTCAAGGAGCGCGCCAAGGTGTTCCTCGGCGGGCCCCCGCTCGTGAAGATGGCCACCGGCGAGGAGAGCGACGACGAGTCCCTCGGCGGTGCCGAGATGCACGCGCGCGTGTCGGGGCTCGCGGACTACTTCGCCGTGGACGAGCCGGACGCGCTGCGCCAGGCCCGGCGGGTCGTGGCACGGCTCAACCACCGCAAGGCGTACGCGGATCCGCCGCTCGCCGAGCCGCCCAAGTACGACGCCGAGGAGCTGCTGGGGATCGTGCCCGGCGATCTGAAGGTGCCGTTCGACCCGCGTGAGGTCATCGCCCGCATCGTCGACGCCTCCGACTTCGACGAGTTCAAGCCGCTGTACGGCAGCAGTCTGGTCACCGGGTGGGCGGCGCTGCACGGCTACCCCGTCGGCATCCTCGCCAACGCCCAGGGCGTGCTCTTCAGCGAGGAGTCGCAGAAGGCCGCCCAGTTCATCCAGCTCGCCAACCAGCGCGACATCCCGCTGCTCTTCCTGCACAACACCACCGGCTACATGGTCGGCCAGGAGTACGAGCAGGGCGGGATCATCAAGCACGGCGCGATGATGATCAACGCGGTGAGCAACAGCCGGGTGCCGCATCTGTCGGTGCTCATGGGCGCCTCCTACGGCGCCGGGCACTACGGCATGTGCGGGCGGGCCTACGATCCGCGCTTCCTGTTCGCCTGGCCCAGCGCCAAGTCGGCCGTCATGGGGCCCCAGCAGCTCGCGGGCGTCCTGTCGATCGTCGCCCGGCAGTCGGCGGCCGCCAAGGGCCAGCCGTACGACGAGGAGGCCGACGCGGCGCTGCGGGCCATGGTGGAGCAGCAGATCGAGTCCGAGTCGCTGCCGATGTTCCTGTCCGGGCGGATCTACGACGACGGCGTCATCGACCCGCGCGACACCCGCACCGTCCTCGGCCTGTGCCTGTCCGCCGTCCACACCGCCCCCTACGAGGGCGCGCGCGGCGGCTTCGGCGTCTTCCGGATGTGAGGTCTGAAGTGATCAGCACTCTCCTCGTCGCCAACCGCGGCGAGATCGCCTGCCGTGTCTTCCGCACGTGCAGTGAGCTGGGAATCCGGACGGTGGCCGTGCACTCGGACGCCGACGAGAACGCCCTCCACGCGCGCGTGGCCGACACGGCCGTACGGCTGCCGGGAGCGACGCCCGCCGAGACGTATCTGCGCGGGGATCTGATCGTGAAGGCCGCCGTCGCGGCCGGCGCGGACGCCGTGCACCCCGGCTACGGCTTCCTCTCGGAGAACGCCGACTTCGCGCGGGCCGTCCTGGACGCGGGCCTGGTGTGGATCGGGCCGCCCCCGGAGGCGATCGAGGCGATGGCGTCCAAGACGCGCGCGAAGGAGCTGATGGGGCTCGCGCCCCTGGGCGAGGTCGCGGAGAGCGACCTGCCGGTGCTCGTGAAGGCGGCCGCGGGCGGCGGAGGGCGCGGGATGCGGATCGTGCGCCGCCTGGAGGAGTTGAGCGCCGCACTGGAGGGAGCGCGAGCCGAGGCCGCGAGCGCCTTCGGTGACGGCGAGGTCTTCGTCGAGCCCTATCTGGAGCGCGGCCGGCACGTCGAGGTGCAGGTGCTCGCGGACGCGCACGGCACGGTGTGGGCGCTGGGCACGCGCGACTGCTCCCTCCAGCGCCGCCACCAGAAGGTGATCGAGGAGGCGCCGGCGCCCGGACTCTCGGACCGGCTCGCGGAGGAGTTGCGCGCGCTGGCCGTACGCGCCGCACGCGCCGTGCGCTACGTCGGCGCCGGCACGGTCGAGTTCCTCGTCGCCGACGACCAGGCGCACTTCCTGGAGATGAACACCCGCCTCCAGGTCGAACACCCCGTCACGGAAGCCGTCTTCGGCATCGACCTGGTCGCCCTGCAGATCGCCGTCGCCGAAGGGCACGCCCTCGACCCCGAGCCGCCCCACGCACGTGGCCACGCCGTCGAGGCCCGCCTCTACGCCGAGGACCCGGCGAGCGACTGGGCTCCGCAGACCGGCACCCTGCACCGGCTCGCCGTACCGGACGGCGTCCGGCTGGACACCGGCTACTCCGACGGCGACGAGATCGGCGTCCACTACGACCCCATGCTCGCCAAGCTGATCGCCCACGCCCCCACCCGCGCGGGCGCCCTGCGCAAGCTCGCCGGAGCCCTGGAGAGGGCCACGGTCCACGGCCCGGTCACCAACCGCGACCTCCTCGTCCGCTCCCTGCGCCACGAGGAGTTCACCACGGCCCGGATGGACACCGGCTTCTACGACCGCCATCTCACCGAGCTGACCGAGCCCGCCCCCGACCCCTACGCCCCCCTGGCCGCCGCCCTCGCCGACGCCCGCCGCACCGGCTCCCGCTTCGGCGGCTGGCGGAACGTCCCCTCCCAGCCCCAGAGCAGGCGCTACACCATGGCGGGCGAGGAGCACGAGGTCCACTACCGGCACACGCGCGGGGGCGGCCTGGAGGCGGAGGGCGTGCGCGTGGTGCACGCCGGCGCGGACGCCGTAGTCCTGGAAGTGGAGGGCGTACGGCGCAGGTTCGATGTGGCGCGGTACGACAACCAAATCCACGTCAACCAAACGGCGCTCAAGGCACTACCCCGCTTCCCTGACCCGACGGCTCAGCACGCACCGGGGTCGCTACTGGCACCGATGCCGGGAACGGTCGTACGGGTGGCTGCCACCCCGGGAGCCGCCGTACAGGCCGGAGAGCCCTTGCTGTGGCTGGAGGCCATGAAGATGGAACACAAGATCGTGGCACCGGTGACGGGCGTGCTGAGCGCGTTGGAGGCCGCGCCGGGCCAGCAGGTGACGGTCGGCCAACTGCTAGCGGTAGTGCAACCCACCTAGGGGCGCGGGACTGTATCGATTTGCGGCTACCGCCGCGCGGGCGCGCCCAGCCACGACGAAGGAGCCACATGACCACGATCGAAACCGACGAAAACAAAGCCCTCCGAGCAGCCGTAGCCGCCTTGGGCAAACGCCACGGCCGCACCTACGACCGCGAGGCCCTCTGGGCGGAGGCCGCCAAACTCGGCTACCTCGGCGTCAATCTCCCGGAGGAGTACGGAGGCGGAGGCGGCGGCATCGCCGAACTCTCCATCGTCCTCGAAGAACTGGGCGCAGCCGGTTGCCCCCTGCTCATGATGGTCGTCTCACCCGCCATCTGCGGCACGGTCATCGCCCGCTTCGGAACCGAAGAACAAAAACAGCACTGGCTCCCCGCCCTCGCCGACGGCACCCGCACCATGGCCTTCGGCATCACCGAACCCGACGCAGGCTCCAACAGCCACCGCATCACCACCACGGCCCGAAAAGACGGCACCGACTGGCTCCTCACCGGCCGCAAGGTCTTCATCTCCGGCGTCGACATCGCGGACGCGACCCTCATCGTCGGCCGCACCGAGGACGCCCGCACCGGCAACCTCAAGCCCTGCCTGTTCATCGTCCCGCGCGACGCCGAAGGCTTCTCGCGGCGGCAGATCGACATGGAACTCAACGCCGCCGAGAAGCAGTTCGAGCTGACCCTGGACGACGTACGGCTGCCCGCCGAGGCGCTCGTCGGGGACGAGGACGCCGGCCTGCTCCAGCTGTTCGCGGGCCTCAACCCCGAGCGGATCATGACGGCCGCGTTCGCCATCGGGATGGGCCGCTACGCCCTCGCGCAAGCGATCACGTACGCCCGCGAACGGACCGTCTGGAAGGCCCCCATCGGCGCCCACCAGGCCATCGCCCACCCCCTCGCCCAGGCGCACATCGACCTCGAACTCGCCCGCCTGATGATGCAGAAGGCCGCGTACCTGTACGACGCCGGGGACGACGTCGGCGCGGGAGAGGCCGCCAACATGGCCAAGTACGCGGCCGGAGAGGCCTGTGTGAAGGCCGTCGACCAGTCCGTGCACACGCTCGGCGGAAACGGCCTCACCCGGGAATTCGGGCTCGCCTCATTGATAACCGCCGCACGCGTGGCTCGTATTGCTCCGGTGAGCCGGGAGATGATTCTCAACTACGTCTCCCACCAGACCTTGGGTCTGCCCAAGTCGTACTGACCGGCACAGCGTTGTGCGAGGAGGAACCATGTTCCGCAGCGAGTACGCAGACGTCTCCCCCGTGGACCTGCCCATCCACGACGCCGTCCTGGGCGGTGCCGCCGCCTTCGGCGACACGCCCGCGCTGATCGACGGCACCGACGGCACCACGCTCACCTACGCCCAGGTGGACCGGTTCCACCGCAGGATCGCCGCCGCGTTCGCCGAGGCCGGGATGCGCAAGGGCGACGTCCTCGCCCTGCACAGCCCGAACACGGTGGCCTTCCCGACCGCGTTCTACGCCGCCACGCGCGCGGGCGCCTCGGTCACCACCGTGCACCCGCTCGCCACGCCCGAGGAGTTCGCCCGGCAGCTCGGCGACAGCGGCGCCCGCTGGATCGTCACGGTCTCCCCGCTCCTGGAGGCCGCCCGGCGGGCCGCCGAACTCGCGGGCGGAGTCGAGGAGATCTTCGTCTGCGACAGCGCGCCCGGACACCGCTCGCTGATCGACCTGCTCGCCTCCACCGCCCCCGAGCCGCAGATCGACATCGACCCGGCCGAGGACGTCGCCGCCCTGCCGTACTCCTCGGGCACCACCGGCGTGCCCAAGGGCGTGATGCTCACCCACCGGCAGATCGCCACCAACCTCGCCCAGCTCGACCCGGCCGTCCCGGCGGCCCCCGGCGACCGGGTCCTCGCCGTCCTGCCGTTCTTCCACATCTACGGCCTGACCGCCCTGATGAACGCGCCCCTGCGCAAGGGCGCCACCGTCGTCGTCATGCCCCGCTTCGAGCTGGAGACCTTCCTCGCGGCCATCCAGAACCACCGCATCAACGCGCTCTACGTCGCCCCGCCGATCGTCCTCGCCCTCGCCAAGCACCCGGCGGTGGCCGACTACGACCTGTCGTCGCTGCAGTACCTGATCTCCGCCGCCGCCCCCCTCGACGCCCAGCTCGCCGCGGCCTGCTCGGCCCGCCTCAACCTCCCGCCGATCGGCCAGGCCTACGGCATGACCGAACTCTCCCCGGGCACCCACGTCGTCCCCCTGGACGCCATGCGGGAGGCGCCCCCCGGCACCGTCGGCAGGCTCATAGCCGGCACCGAGATGCGGATCGTCTCCCTCGACGACCCCGGCAAGGACCTCGGCGTCGGCGAGCCCGGCGAGATCCTCATCCGGGGCCCCCAGGTCATGAAGGGCTACCTCGGGCGCCCCGACGCCACCGCCGACCTCATCGACGCGGACGGCTGGCTGCACACCGGGGACGTCGGCCACGTCGACTCCGACGGCTGGCTGTTCGTCGTCGACCGGGTCAAGGAACTCATCAAGTACAAGGGCTTCCAGGTGGCCCCGGCCGAACTGGAGGCGCTGCTGCTGACCCACCCCGGCATCGCCGACGCCGCCGTCATCGGCGTCTACGACGACAACGGCAACGAGGTCCCCCGCGCGTACGTGGTGCGCCAGCCGTCTGCCGGTGACCTCTCCGAAGGCGAGGTGATGATGTACGTCGCCGAACGCGTCGCCCCCTACAAGCGGATCCGCCAGGTCGCCTTCATCGACGGCGTGCCCCGGGCCGCCTCCGGGAAGATCCTCCGGCGCGAACTCAGGGAGCGCACGTGAGCCTCATCGGCCGTACACGCGCGCGTGGCGTCGAGACACTGAGCCTCGACTCGCCGGGCAACCGCAACGCCCTGTCCGCGGCGCTGGTCGCCGCGCTCACCGACGCGCTCGCCGACTGCGCCAAGGACGCCGACGTCCGCGCGGTCGTCCTCACCCACACCGGCAACACCTTCAGCGCCGGCGCCGACCTGCGTGACCCGCCCCACCCGGACGCGCTCGTCGGACTGCTGCGGCAGATCGTGGAACTGCCCCGGCCCGTCGTCGCGCGGGTCACCGGCCACGTCCGCGCGGGCGGCCTCGGCCTGCTGGCCGCCTGCGACATCACCGCCGCCGCGCACACGGCGAGCTTCGCCTTCACCGAGGTGCGCATCGGGGTGGCGCCCGCGGTCATCTCGCTGCCCCTGCTGCCGCGCACCGACCCCCGGTCGCTCGCCCGCTACTACCTCACCGGCGAGCGCTTCGACGCCCCCGAGGCGGCCCGGATCGGCCTGCTGACGGTCGCGGGGGACGACGTGGACGCCGTACTGGAACCCGTCCTCGACGGCCTCAGGCGCTCCGCCCCCGAGGCCCTGGCCGAGACGAAGCGGCTGCTCACGGCTAGGGTGCTGGAGTCATTCGACCGGGACGCGGCCGACCTCACCGCGCTCTCGGCCCGGCTGTTCTCCTCGGCCCAGGCCCGAGAGGGGATGACGGCCTTCCTGGAGCGACGGGATCCCTCATGGGTGGTGTGAGTACGTCATGGGTGGTGTGAGTACGGCGGGCGGTGTGAGTACGTCATGGGTGGTGTGAGTACGGCGGAACGCGACGGCGTTCCCGACCGCTTTCCCAAGCAGGACCGCAGCCGGGCCACCCGGCAGCGGCTCCTGGAGGCCGCCGTGGCCTGCCTCGCCGAACACGGCTGGGCGGGCTCCACGGTGCTGGTCGTCGCCGAACGCGCGGGCGTCTCCCGGGGCGCCGCGCAACACCACTTCCCCACGCGGGAGGACCTGTTCACGGCCGCCGTCGAGTACGTCGCCGAGGAACGGTCGACAGCCCTGCGCGCCCTGTTCCCGCAAGGAGCGGCGGGCGACCGGCGGGCGGTGGTCTCGGCGCTGGTCGACCTCTACACCGGCCCGCTGTTCCGCGCGGCCCTGCACCTGTGGGTCGCCGCCTCCAACGAGGAGCAGCTGCGCCCGCGCGTGACCGAACTCGAGGCCCGCGTGGGGCGCGAGACGCACCGGATCGCCGTAGAACTGCTCGGCGCGGACGAGTCCGAGCCGGGCGCGCGGGAGACCGTGCAGGGACTGCTGGACATGGCCCGGGGGCTGGGGCTCGCGAACCTGCTGACGGACGACAAGGGGCGGCGCGAGCGGGTGGTGGACCAATGGGCCGCCCTGCTGGACCACGCCCTCACGGACTGAGGGTCCCTAAGGGCTGAGCCGCTCCACCCGCCAGCTCCCGTCCGGCTGGGTCACGTACCGCAACCGGTCGTGCAGCCGGTTCTCGCGGCCCTGCCAGAACTCCACCGACTGCGGGGCCACCCGGAAACCGCCCCAGTTCGGCGGCACGGGCACCTGCTCGCCCTCGGGATACCGGGCGGCCAGCTCGGCGTACGAGGCGTCCAGATCGGCGCGGGTGGCGATCACCGAGGACTGCTCGCTCGCCCAGGCGCCGAGCTGGGAGCCGTGCGGACGGGTGCGGAAGTAGGCGGCCGTCTCGTCGCGCCCGGTGCGCCGCGCGACGCCCTGGACGATGACCTGGCGGGCCATCGGGTGCCAGGGGAACAGCAGCGCGACGTAAGGGTTCTCCGCCAGGTCGCGGGCCTTGCGGGAGTCGTAGTTCGTGTAGAACACGAACCCCTGCTCGTCGAACTGCTTCAGCAGCACCGTGCGGGAGCTGGGGCGGCCCTCGGCGTCCGCGGTGGACACGACCATGGCGTTCGGTTCGAACAGGTGTGCCTCACTCGCGGCCTGCTTGAACCAGCGCGCGAACTGCTCCACCGGCGTGGCCGGCAGTTCGCTCTCGGCGAGGCCCGCGGCCCGGTACTGCTTGCGCATCGCGGCGGGGTCCGGCGGTACGGCGTCTGGTGCGGCGTCTCGGTCGGTCACGCGGTCATCTTGCCGTATGCGCCGCGCCTGTTCGGCACGGTGTCCTTCATCACTGCATGGCACTCAGTGCCGCAAGCACTCCCCAAAGGTGGCACTCGGGGATATCGTTCTGATGCCGTTCCGGTTGGGTGACCGCCAGCCGCACGGGGCATCACAGGGGTACCGCCCAGGACCGCGAGTCCGTCAGAGCCACGACCGCGGATCCACCGGGCGCAGAGTCGTTTCCGCCGCACCCGACACGGTCCGCATCATCACCCCGACAACACCATCCGTCGCACACATCACGAGGGAGCCGCCTGATGTCCGACTTCGTACCCGGACTCGAAGGAGTCGTCGCGTTCGAGACGGAGATCGCCGAACCCGACAAGGAGGGCGGCGCGCTCAGGTACCGGGGCGTCGACATCGAGGATCTCGTCGGCCACGTCTCGTTCGGCAACGTCTGGGGCCTGCTCGTCGACGGGGCCTTCAATCCCGGCCTGCCGCCCGCCGAGCCGTTCCCGATCCCGGTCCACTCCGGTGACATCCGCGTCGACGTGCAGTCCGCGCTCGCGATGCTGGCCCCCGTGTGGGGCCTGAAACCGCTGCTGGACATCGACGCCGAGCAGGCCCGCGACGACCTCGCGCGGGCGGCCGTCATGGCCCTGTCCTACGTCGCCCAGTCCGCGCGGGGGCAGGGGCTGCCCATGGTCCCGCAGCGCGAGATCGACAAGGCGCAGTCCGTCGTCGAGCGGTTCATGATCCGCTGGCGGGGCGAGCCGGACCCGAAGCATGTCGCGGCGGTCGACGCGTACTGGACGAGCGCCGCTGAGCACGGCATGAACGCCTCCACGTTCACCGCACGGGTCATCGCGTCCACCGGCGCGGACGTGGCGGCGGCCCTCTCCGGCGCCGTAGGAGCCATGTCCGGCCCGCTGCACGGCGGCGCCCCCTCCCGCGTCCTGTACATGATCGAGGAGATCGAGCGCACCGGCGACGCGGAGGCGTACGTCAAGCAGGCCCTGGACCGGGGCGAACGCCTCATGGGCTTCGGCCACCGCGTCTACCGCGCGGAGGACCCCCGCGCCCGCGTCCTGCGCCGCACCGCCCGCGAACTGGGCGCCCCGCGCTTCGAGGTCGCCGAGGCCCTGGAGAAGGCGGCCCTGGCGGAACTCCACGCCCGCCGCCCCGACCGGGTCCTGGCCACGAACGTCGAATTCTGGGCGGCCATCGTCCTGGACTTCGCCGAGGTCCCCGCCCACATGTTCACCTCGATGTTCACCTGCGCCCGCACGGCGGGCTGGTCGGCCCACATCCTGGAACAGAAGCGCACCGGCCGCCTGGTACGCCCCTCGGCCCGCTACATCGGCCCCGGCTCCCGCGACCCCCGCGAGATCGAGGGTTACGGAGGCATCGCCCGCTGAGCCTTTTGACCACGAAACGCAGACGACCCGCGAGCTCGGGTCCCTCCGCCCTCAGGCGAAGGAGCCGGCCGGACGTACCGGCGAGCTCGCGGGTCGGGTGACTGCTTGGGATTGGGCCGGCTGCACGCATCTGTCACGCGCTGGTCCGGCACCGCACTGGTGTGGTGACGGGCCGCTAGCCCGCAGCCACCTCTTCCGTCCGGTATGCATACATCTGCCGAACCACCTCCTCTCCGAAGTGATAGTCACACTAAGGAGCCTGGTGCTGTGGCTCAACCGATTTTCCGGGATGTTGACGGAGGGGACTCCGGTCGGACCCCGTAGCCGTAGCCATCGCCCCGTTGCAGCAGCTCAAGGTTCCAGTGGGACACGTTGAACCTGCCCGTCGGCGTCTGGAGGCTGTGCTGTCCCCTGGCTCGGACCGAGATGCGACCCGTCCAGGTGCCCGCCCACTTCCCGCTCGGAACGGTGGCGCGTACGAGGTCTCCGGTGACGTACCCGAAGTGCCGCTTGGCGCGGGTCCGCCGTAGGCGCGGGAATCCGAACCGGTCCGGAGTGGTGCGCGCGTACGAACCGCGTCCTGTGGCTTTGGCGACGAGGACTTGCCCGCTATATCGCACGATCGCGTCCCCGGCCTTGTGATCCAGATGCCCGACGGACAGCGCGTCCAGGGTGTGGGTCTTGGCCAGCCCCATGGCGCTTCGGTTGTCCTTGGTGGACCAGCCCGGTGAGGTGTGGACTGGTCTGCCGAGGGTGGCCAGTGCCTCCGTGAGCTGCCAGCGCGTTGCGTTCATGGCGGCGGCGTCTCGGAGTGGGGCTTTGATCTGGCTGCGGATGCGTGCGAGGCGGGCCGGCTGGTGGGCGAGGAAGGCCTCGGCGGGTGCGGTTCCCTTGGCGGTGTTGCAGGGCGCACAGGCGAGGACGAGGTTGGTGATCCGGTTCGAGTCGCCTCGGCTGCGGGGGCTGAGGTGCTCGATGTTCAGGGGGACGCCGGTGGCGTCGCAGTAGGCGCAGGCGCTGTTCCACTTGGTGCGGAGGTAGTCGCGGGCGGTCGTTCCGGCAAGCGTTCCTTGCTCGTACTCGGCTCCTCTGAGGGGCCTGCCGGCGCTCAGGGAGTGGGTGTCGAAGGCGACGACTTCGACGTGGATCTCGGTGACGGGTGCGTAGCGGCACAGGCGATGTGCCATGGACAGTGCGGTGTCGACGCGGTGTCGACGCGGTGGCGCAGGGAGGGCGGGAGCCATCCTGCTGGTTTGGTGCGGTTGTGGGGGCGTGGTGCTCGGTAGCGGCAGTTGGCGGATCGTCGTCTGTGCCGGTATCCGGCGCGTTGTCGCATGGCGGCGTGGATCTGGTCGCCCCGATGCTGGAGTTCGATGGCAACGAGGCCGCGCCGGACGGTGATGGCGGTGCCGTGTTCGCCGTTTTCCTTCTTTTCGTCGGTGAGGGCGAGTCCGGTGCCTTGGGAGCCGGGGTCGATGCGCAATTGGACGCCGTCGACGGTGGATGAGGCTCGGGTGCGGTCCTTGATCCGGATGGTGAAGGGGACTTGGCGGGCAACGACAGCGCGCCCGTTGCTGAGGAGTTCGCGGGCGCGAGCGGGGTGGGAGAGTACGAAGACTCTGGTCGCGCCGGTGCCGCCGTCGTACGACGGGTTGTGCGGGGGAGCGTCACCGCTCCCGTGACAGCGTGCTTGGCGTGACGCCGACGGGCTCTGGTGCCGTGCCCGTCGGTCTCCCCTCGCCCATGTTCCCTGCCGGTGCCCCGCGCGGTGGCGGGGTGTCCGTGAGCCGTTTCGTTCCTGCTCCCAGGGTTGTCTGCTCCCACGGATTCCAGAGCGGGCTGCTGAGGCTGATCTGCCGATCGTGATGACTGGGGCTGGTCACTCGACGGCCTTGCGGCCGGGGAGCGAGTGATCTCCCTTCTCGTGCGACCGACGCTATCGGGCGAGATCGCACGTGATGGCACGGTTCTTCGGAAGTAGCTCATTCATGCGAATCGAGTGGAATGAGCACACGCGCAGCCGATCTCGCTGCTAGGGCCTGCTCGTGAATGAGGTTGAGGTGCTCGCGCCGAGGGCACACGACTGGCGTGGATGATCTTCGTATCGTCATAGCCGACGGCGACCGCATGCTCGAGGAGTGGCGGGCCGTGCACAACCGGATCGTGCCGCCTGATGAGCTGAGTGCTGATGAGGTGCGGGAGCGGGGTGGGCGGTATCGGCTGGAGAACGTCTATCTCGGGGACGTGATCGTCGGGTGCTCCACGGTGCGGCCGCCGGACGGGGCGGACGGGGTGGCCACCGTCATCGCGCGCGTGCTGCCCGAGTACCGGGGGCGCGGCTTCGGGGGTGCGTTGTACGAGCACTGTCTCGCGTATGCCCTCGGGCTGGGGGGCAGTGGGGTTCAGACCGTCGTGCTGGGTGCCAACGGGGACGGGGTGCGGTTCGCCGAGGCTCGGGGGTTTGTCGAGGTCGAGCGGTATGTGGCGCCCGAGGACGAGACCGAGGTCTGGATCACGATGCGGCTCGAGCGGGGAGTGGTATGACGTCTCCGGCGGGCAACGATTCCTCGAAATCTTGCGGGAACCTGGTGTGTGCTGCGTCACGTTCGAGTTGAATGATTGTTAGTGGGCGAACCGCCGCACCGTACGCGTGCGGACGCGGCTTGGCAGGGGGTCCAGGTGAGTGCTTCCCGGCGTAGTGGGACCACCGACGAGCTGGGGCCCGACGAGCCCGAGCGGGCCGGTCCCGAGGGCACCGGCGGCTCCGATCTGCTCGCCGCGCTGCTGGACGGGATGGACGCGGCCCTGTGCGCCTTCGACGCCGACGGGGTCGTCACCCACTGGAACCGTGAGGCCGAGCGGATTCTCGGCTGGACCGCCGAGGAGGCGGTCGGGCGGCCCGGGTTCGCCGGGTGGGCCGTGCGCAGCGCGGACGCCGAGGAGGTCGAGGGGCGGCTCATGTCCGCCATGGACGCCCCCGGGCGGCAGGTGCACGAGTTCGCGCTGCTCACGAAGGACGGGGGGCGGGTGCTCGTACGGACCCAGTCCGCCGCCGTGCGCGGGCCCGACGGCAAGCCCGCCGGGGTGTACTGCGCCTTCAGCGAGGTGCACGCGCAGATCGACCTGGAGCGGTCCATCGCGCTGAGCGAGGCCCTGTTCGAGGACGCCTCCTGGGGTGTCGTGCTCGTCGACGCCGACCTGCGGCCCGCCGTGGTCAACGCGCACGCCGCTCGGGCCTTGGGGATCGGGCGTACGGCCGTGCTGGGCCGTCCGCTCGGGGAGCTGCTCGCCCAGGGTGTCGAGGAGCTGGAGAGCGCCCTCACCCATGTCCTCGCCGAGGGCGCGCCGCCCGCGCCCGCCGAGATCTGGGTCAGTGTGCGCACCCCGGAGGGCGAGCAGCGGCGCTGCTGGCGCTGTGGCTTCGTCCGGCTGGCGTCCCCGCTCGCCGAGGAGCCCGTGCCGCTCGGGGTGGGCTGGCTCTTCCAGGACGTGACGGAGTCCAAGCAGGGCGAGCAGGAGGCGTCGCTGCTGCGGTTCCGGACCAACCAGACGCACCGGGCCGCCCGGGCCGCGGCGGAGTGCGAGGACCCGGCGGAGGCGGCCACGGTCCATCTGGACTTCGCGCTGGCCGGATTCGCCGACCACGCGCTGCTCGACCGTGTCGCGGGCGGCTCGCTGGGTGACGCGGACGCGGCCGCTCCGGTCCGTCTGGTCCGTATCGCCGCCACCCCCTCCGGTGCCCCCGGGCCCAGCCTGCCCAGCGGTGAGGCGGGCCTGCCGGTGCGCTACTCGGAGGGTCACCCGGCGCTCCAGTGCGTGGCGCGCGCCGGGTCGGTCCGGGCCAGCGTGGGCACGGTCCCGGCGGAACAGGCCCGCCTGTGGGCCCAGGCCCGCCAGTGGCCGCCGGAGTCGGTGCACGCCCTGTGCGCGGTGCTCAGGAGCCGGGGGCGGACGCTGGGCGTGGTGACGTTCCTGCGGGGAGGCGGCCGTAGCCCCTTCGAGCGGTCGGACGCGACGTACGCGGAGGACGTGGCTGCCCGGATCGCGACGGCTCTGGATCTGGCGGGCCCTCGCTAGGGGACTGGCGTCGCGGCGGGCTCAGCGGCGGTAGAAGATCCGGTCTCCGTACTCCTCCAGCACGCGCCCGTTCCATTCGTGGCCGCCGTCCACGTTGCCCGAGCGCAGCAGGGGCGGCTCAATGCCGCGGTCGGCCAGGGTGCCGGCCGCCGTGGCCATGACGGCCTGGAGCAGGGCGGCGGTGACCACGGTGGACGCGGGGGCGAAGGGCGCCGGCACGGTGTCCAGGGTCAGCTCGGCGTCCCCGACCGCGATCTTGGAGTCGAGGACGAGATCGCAGTGGTCCTTCAGGTACGTCCCGGAGACGTGCCGCGACTTCGTCTCGGAGGCGTACGCCACGGACGTCACGCCGATGACCTTGACGCCCAGCGCGCGGGCGTTCATCGCCATCTCCACCGGCAGCGCGTTCCGCCCGGACAGGGAGACGATCACCAGCACGTCCCCCGCGCGGAGCGGTGAGCTGTCCAGGACGGCCGCGGCGAGACCGTCGACCCGCTCCAGGGCGGAGCCCAGCGTGGCCGGCATCACGTCGACCCCGACGACCCCCGGCACGGCCAGCAGATTCATCAGCGCCAGCCCGCCCGCGCGGTAGACGACGTCCTGCGCGGCCAGCGAGGAGTGCCCGGCCCCGAAGGCGAACAGCCGCCCGCCGTCGGCGACGGTGTCGGCGAGCAGCGTGCCGGCCGCCTCGATGTGCTCGGCCTCCTCGTCGCGGACCCGCTGGAGCAGCCCGATCGCGGCGTCGAAGAACTGGCCGGCCAGCTTGCGGTCGCTCATGCGCGGGGCCCCTTTGCCATGCGGTGTCTGTCCGGGCGACGGTGTCTGTGTCGCGGATCACCGTGCGGTCTGGACCAGTGCGCTGTCAATACGGCGGCCAGGGCGGTACGGCGGTGGTGCGGCGGGCCGGGGGCGCCCGGGCGCGGGGCGTCGTATACGCCTGCGCGTCACCGCGCGTGCACCTTGTACAGGTGCGAAATCCTCTCGTTTCCACGGCGCGGCACGGTTGTCAGCGCTATGCGTCAGAATTGAAGCCAGGGCCAGCGCACGCGCCGCGAAGCTGTCGCGCTTCCGGCAGATCTCATCGAGGGGCACGTATGTCCGGACTGATCGACACCACGGAGATGTATCTCCGCACCATCCTCGAGCTGGAAGAGGAAGGTGTGGTCCCCATGCGTGCCCGGATCGCCGAGCGGCTCGACCAGAGCGGTCCGACGGTCAGCCAGACGGTGGCGCGCATGGAGCGTGACGGCCTGGTGTCCGTCGCCACGGACCGGCACCTGGAGCTGACCGACGAGGGCCGCCGGCTGGCCACCCGTGTGATGCGCAAGCACCGGCTCGCCGAGTGTCTGCTCGTCGACGTGATCGGCCTGGAGTGGGAGCAGGTGCACGCCGAGGCCTGCCGCTGGGAGCACGTGATGAGCGAGGCGGTGGAGCGCCGCGTGCTGGAGCTGCTCCGCCACCCCACCGAGTCGCCCTACGGCAACCCCATCCCGGGCCTGGAGGAACTGGGCGAGAAGGACGGTGCCGACCCCTTCCTCGACGAGGGCATGGTGTCGCTGGCCGAGCTGGACCCGGGGACCGAGGGCAAGACGGTGGTCGTGCGCCGGATCGGCGAGCCGATCCAGACGGACGCGCAGCTGATGTACACGCTGCGTCGGGCGGGCGTGCAGCCCGGCTCGGTGGTGAGCGTGACGGAGTCGGCGGGCGGTGTGCTGGTGGGCAGCGGCGGCGAGGCGGCCGAGCTGGAGGCGGAGATCGCCTCGCATGTGTTCGTCGCCAAGCGTTGACGGTTCGGAGCCGTCGATAGCGGGTAACTCCTGTTGTTTCAGGGGTAGTTGAGGCGACCGTCGCGATCTCGTCGTTTCCAAGATTCAGTCCGCCGAATCGCAGCGCTCGGGCGCTGCGCGTGCGAGGCTGTCGCGTGAGGCATATGACCTGAGGGGGCGGAGGATGTGCCGCAGACGTGTGGAGGGCCCCGGCGCCATGCGGCGCCGGGGCCTGTCCTCCCCTGTTCTGACCCGGAGCCCCGAGCTCCCAGGGTCATTCCCCTCGGACCGTTTTCCCCGAGCGGTCCGCCTCCCGTTGAAGATCTCCCCTCGCCCGCGGCGGTCAATCCTTGAGGGGGGTCACTCGAATGAGGGGTGTTGCCTGCCGAGACGGCATTTTCGAATAGGGGTTCGATAACCTGCGAGTGACGGGTCGCGCGGGACGTGCGCTGCAGATGTATGTAGGGACGTCACGTGGGACACAGGGATCACACACACCACGCGAGGCTCGCGTGACCGACGCAAGGGCACGGCAGGCGGAGCTAGGGGGGTGCCAGGACCTATGGCGCGGCGCATCGACGTGACCGGGAAGGGCGGGGTACGCCTCGCGGCCTGGGAGTTCGGCGACCCACCCAAGAACGACCGACCCCCTGCCGCCGACCCCGAGCCGGGGCACGGCGTGCTGTTACTGCACGGGCTGATGGGCCGTGCCTCGCACTGGGCGCCCACGGCCCGCTGGCTCTCCGAACGGCATCGCGCGGTCGCGCTGGACCAGCGCGGGCACGGGCGCAGCGACAAGCCCGCCGAGGCCGCCTTCACCCGCGAGGCCTATGTGGAGGACGCGGAGGCCGCCCTGGAGCAGCTGGGTCTCGGCCCGGCCGTCCTGATCGGCCACGCGATGGGCGCGCTGACGGCCTGGCAACTGGCCGCGAAACGGCCCGACCTGGTGTCGGGCGTGATCATCTGCGACATGCGGGCCTCCGCGCTGGGAGCGGCCTCGCAGCGGGAGTGGGCGGACTGGTTCAAGTCCTGGCCCGTCCCCTTCGCGACCCTCGCCGACGTACGCAAGTGGTTCGGCGAGGACGACCCCTGGGTCGAGCGGCCCAACCCCGCGCGGGGGGAGTTCTACGCCGAGGTCATGCAGGAGCACGAGGACGGCTGGCGGCCGGTGTTCGAGCCGCGGCAGATGCTGAAGTCCCGCGAGACCTGGGTGTACGACGCGCACTGGGAGGAACTGGCCCAGGTCCAGTGCCCGGCGCTGGTCGTCCGGGGCCTCGACGGCGAGCTGGGCCGGGCCGAGGCGCAGGAGATGGTCCGGGTGCTGCCGAGGGGCGAGTACGCGGAGGTGGCCGAAGCGGGGCACTTGGTGCACTACGACCAGCCGGAGGCGTGGCGGGGGGCGATCGAGCCGTTCCTGGACGCGGTACGGACGGTCTAGGAACTCCAGCCCTCGCCCGCACCGCCCCTAACCCTTGCTCACCGCCGTCAAAATCTCCGGCAGCCTCTCCGCCGTCTGTGGTGCCGCCAGTCTCAGCCCCAGTGCCGTGATCGCCGCCCCGTACGCCGCCCCCACCGGCAGCAGGAGCCACGCCCAGTCCTCGCCGTTCGCCGAGACGTTCAGCCAGATGGTCAGGGCGATGACCGGGGCGCAGAGGAGGGCCGCCGCGACCATGCCGCCGAAGATGGAGATCCAGGCCAGGCCCACCTGACCGGGGGCCACGTTCTTGTAGCCCTCCTGCGGGATGGAGTACGGGAAGCGGGCCGAGGTCCAGGCGCCGGTCGCGAGCATCGCGCCGAGCAGCGCGAAGGACAGGCCCAGGGCCTCGGGGAGGCGGGCCCAGTCACCCAGCAGGGCCGCTGTCAGCACCGTCACCAGCGCCGCGTACGGCAGGGTGATCACCAGCAGGGCCAGGGCACGCGCGCGTAGTTCGACGTACGCCTCCCGCGTGGTCGAGATCGTCATCGCGACCATCCAGAACGCGGAGGTGTCCTGGCCGAACTGGTTGTACATCTGGATCCCGATCATCCCGGCCGCGAAACAGGCGAAGTAGATCGAGCCGGTGCCCTGGACGGCGTTGAACACCGGCACGATCAGGCCGATCGCCAGCGAGGTCACCCAGGCTGCCTTGGTCTTCGGATCGCGCCAGACGTAGCGCAGACTGCGCTCCATGGCCGTCCCGGTGCGCCCCGCGGGCAGCAGCCGGGCGAGGCCCGTGGACTGCCGTACGGACGTCTCGGTGACCGCCTGGAGGGTCGAGCCGTCGGGTTCGGTCATCAGCCGGGTCAAATGCCGCGACCATACGGCGATCAGGGCGGCCAGCGCCCCGGCCGTCAGGGCGAGTTGCAGCAGGGCCACGCCGTACGACCCCTCGCTCGCCGCGTCCGCCGCCCCGATCGCCGACGCCGGCGGCACCCAGCGCAGCACGTCCGCCGCCGGGTCGAGCTGGCCGAGCCCGGACGAACCGAGCCGCTGCGCCCCGAAGTTGACGACCTGCGCGCCGACCGCGATGACCAGACCGCTCAGTACCGCGAGATCACGGCCCTTCCGGCTGGTCAGCAGCCGGATGTTGGCGGCGGCGACGGCCCGCGCGAGGGCCACGCACACCAGCAGCGCCAGCACCACTCCGACGACGCCCACGACGTAGGCGAGCGCGCCGTGCGCCACCGCGATGACCGAGCCGGCCAGCAGGCAGAGCGTGAACAGAGGGCCGATGCCGACCAGGGAGGCGGCGAGCAGCGCGCGCACGAGGGGGCGGGGGCGCAGGGGGAGCATGACCAGGCGGGTCGGGTCGAGGGTCTCGTCGCCGCCGGGGAAGAACAGCGGCATCACCGCCCAGCCGAGCGCCAGCACCGCGACCAGCAGGACGACCACGGACGCGGCGTGGGCGTGGCCGCGCAGCGCGATCAGGCCGATCAGCTGCAGCGCGGCGAACAGGAGCGTGAAGACGGCCGAGGCGACGTAGGCGGCGCGGCGGCCGGAGGACTGGCGCAGCCCGTTGCGCAGCAGCGACAGTTTCAGCCGGACCAGCACCGGCGTGATCGTCGGTGCGCTCATCGGGCGCCACCGCCCAGCCAGTCGAGGTCGGATCCGGTGTTCCGCCCGTGCGCCCCGACCAGCTCCAGGAACGCCTGTTGCAGGGAGGCCGCGTCCCCGCGTACGTCGGCCAGGGGGCCGTGCGCCCGGATCCGGCCCGCCGCCATGACGGCCACCCAGTCGCACAGCGACTCGACGAGTTCCATCACGTGGGAGGAGAAGACGACGGTGGCGCCGGAGGCCGTGTAGCGCTCGAGGACGCCCCGGATGGTCTGCGCGGAGACCGGGTCGACGCCCTCGAACGGCTCGTCGAGGAAGAGCACTTCGGGGTTGTGGAGGAGAGCGGCGGCGAGCCCGATCTTCTTGCGCATACCGGTCGAGTAGTCGACGACGAGCTTGTGCTGGGCGCCGGCCAGGTCCAGCACGTCGAGCAGCTGGGTGGCCCGCTTGTCGACCTCGGCGCCGGGCAGTCCGCGCAACCGCCCGGAGTAGGCCAGCAGTTCCCGCCCCGACAGCCGCTCGAACAGCCGCAGCCCCTCCGGCAGCACCCCGATCCGCGCTTTGACCTCGACGGGGTCGCGCCACACGTCGTGCCCCACGACCTGGACCGACCCCTGATCGGGCCGCAGCAGCCCGGTCACCATGGACAGCGTGGTGGTCTTCCCGGCGCCGTTGGGCCCGACCAGGCCGATGAACTTCCCTGCGGGCAGCTCCAGATCGATCCCGGCGACGGCGACTTGCTGCCCGAACCGCTTCCAAAGCCCACGGACCATCACGGCATGCGTCATGGATGCCAACCTAAGGGGCGCGGGGAACTGCGCGACAAGCCACGACGCATCCGCACCCGCCCACGGCGACCACGAGGCACCCCGATCGGCGCTACCGATCCCGCCCGCAGGCGTAGGCCAGCGGCGAGATCAACTCCTCCGCGTCCGGCAGCCAGCGGTTCGCGGGCGTGGGCCGGCACGCCCACTGCACGGCACCGGAGGATCCGTACCGCGTGGGCGGCGCGGCCACGTAAGCGCCCTCGCCCAGCGCGTGCAGATCGAGCGAGGACGGCGACCAGCCGAGCTTGCGGACCAGATCGGGCACCTTCACGGAAGCCCCGGGCAGCACGAAGAAGTGCATCCGGCGATCCGGCGTCAACGTCACGGGACCGAGCGTCAGCTCCATCCGCTCCATCCGGGCCAGCGCCAGGAACCCGGCCGTCTCCGGGACGGAGATCGCGTCGAAGGTTCGTCCCGTGGGCAGCAGGATCGACGACAGCGGCTGCTTGGACCACATCCGGCGGGCGACCGTCGCACTGCCCGTGGCCTGCGTTCCCCAGTCCGCCCGCGCGGGATGCGCCCCCGGCGCACCGCACGAGCCGTCGCCGCACGAGCAGCGCTGCACCCCGTCGACGGCTTCCAGCCAGGTGCCGGGGAACACGTCCCAGTGGCGCTCCTCGGCGTAGCGAACGGCGGTCTCCAGCAGCGATTCCCCACGCTGCTTCGGAATCTGAGCGGCTTCAGTGCTCGCGATGGTCTCTTCCACGAACATCACAACTCCCGCATCCACCTCGGGTTACGCCTGGAGCGCGCGCGGGGGAGGAGCATCGATTCCGCAACTGGGGCGCATGGATGCACGTGTGGGGGCGCGCGGGAGGATCCATGGCGGGAGCTGGGTAGCCACGAGTGGGGTCGGCTTCCGCCTTTACCCCGGCAATCCTCACATGCCTCGCATTTTCGGTATGTCCGCAGGGCATTGATCTTCACGGCCGGATCTTTTCGGTGAGACAGCCGGATCTCCAGGGGGTACGCCAATGGCCGCAAGGCCGCTCGTCGCGCGGCAACCGAACGAACGGTTGCAGGCGCTCATCCAGGAAGCGGGTTGCTCGAACGCCGGGCTGGCCCGCCGGGTCAACATGTGCGGCGCCGAGCACGGCCTCGACCTGCGCTACGACAAGACGTCCGTGGCCCGCTGGCTGCGGGGACAGCAGCCGCGCGGGCGCGCCCCGGCGATCATCGCCGAGGCACTCGGCCGCAAACTCGGCCGTACGGTCACGATCGACGAGATCGGCATGGCCAACGGCAAGAACCTCGCCTCCGGTGTCGGGCTCCAGTTCTCGCCGACCGTACTGGGCGCCATCGAGCAGGTCTGTGAGCTGTGGCGCAGTGACGTGGGCCGCCGGGACTTCCTGTCCGGTTCCTCCGTCGCCGCCTCCGCGCTCGTCGAGCCCAGCCGGGACTGGCTGATCTCCGCGCCCGACTCCCAGGTCGCGCGCGCGGCCGGCCCGCGCGTGGGCCAGTCCGACGTGGCGGCGGTGAAGGCGATGACTCAGGCGCTGGTCGACCTGGACCACCAGTACGGCAGCGGGCATGTGCGCCCGGTCGTCGTGCACTACCTCAACAGCGTCGTCTCGGGGCTGCTCGCCGGGTCCTACCGGGAGGCCGTTGGGCGCGAACTGTTCGCCGCGGTGGCCCGGTTGACCGAGCTGGCCGGCTACATGGCCATCGACACCGGCCAACCGGGGCTCGCCCAGCGGTACTACATCCAGGCCCTGCGGCTCGCCCAGGCGGCCGGGGACCGCGGGTACGGCGGTTACGTCCTCGCCGCGTCCATGAGTCATCTGGCGGCGCAGCTCGGAAACCCGCGCGAGATCGCGCAGTTGGCCCGGGCGGCGCAGGAGGGGGCGCGCGGGCGCGTCACCCCGCGCGCGGAGGCGATGTTCTACGCGGCCGAGGCCCGTGGACACGCGCTCATGGGCGACGTACGGGCCGCTCAGTCGGCGTCCGGGCGGGCGGTCAGCGCGCTGGAGGCGGCGGATCCGGCGGCCGGGGACGACCCCGCGTGGATCGCGCACTTCGACGAGGCCTATCTGGCCGACGAGTTGGCGCACTGCCACCGCGACCTCGGCCAGGCCGAGGCGGCGGCGCGGCGCGCGGAGGAGTCCCTTGCCGGGCTGCCGGAGACGAAGGCGCGGCGGCGGGCGATCGGCTATGTGCTCCTCGCCACAGCACAGGTGCAGCAGCGTGAGGTCGAACAGGCCTGCCACACCGGCCTGAAGGCCGTGGAGCTGCTGGAGACCCTGCGCTCCAACCGGGGCGCCGAGTACCTGGAGGACTTCCAGCAGCGCCTTGAGCCGTACCGGGAGGAGCCCGTGGTAAGGGAGTTCGGGGCCCGGCTCGATCTCCAGGCGGCGGCGTGAACGGACGGTCCACACAAGCGTGAAGGCCAGGGAAACACCGGCGCCGACGACGAAAGGAGGCCATATAGAGCGGATGGGGGGCCGGATCTGTTACGGCGGTCACAGGGACCCAGGTCACGCCATGAGCTGCGTGGCACGTGCCTCGCGTGACCCGGTAGCGTGAGCCGACGATTCCGAAGGTCCCCCATTCGTAGGAGTCCCGGTGACGCAGAGTGGACAGGGCGAGGAGCCCTCGGCGCGACCCGCGCGCGAAGGCATCGTGCTGCCCTCCGACGGAGGCGAGCCCCTGCTCCCGGGCATGACGGGCGGCTACGGCGGCCCCCAGCACCCCGCCCCCACGACCCCGCCGCCCGCCCCGGCGGCCGGTCAGGCCTGGAGCGGCTCCTGGGGCCCCGACCAGCCGCAGCCCCCGGCGGCCCCGGCCCCGGGACAGGGCTGGACGCCCCCGCCCGCGCAGCCCTGGGACGCCCCGTCGTCCCAGCCCCTGCCCCCGGAGGGCGCCCCGGCACCGTCGTACGGCGGTCAGCAGCAGTACGGCGGCCAGGACTACGGAACTCCTTCGCAGGACTACGGCACACCGTCACAGGGTTACGGCACCCCTGCCGCCCCGGCGTACGGCACCCCGCCGCAGGACCACGGCGCTCCTGCCCCGGACTACGGCACCCCGCCGCAGGCCTACGGCGCTCAGGGCGCCCCCCTGCCGCCCGCCCACGAGGCTTCCGCCGGCGCGCTCCCGCCCGCCGCTGCCTACGGGGACGAGGGCGCCACGCAGTACATCCCGCCGGTCGCGGACGACGGCGCCACGCAGTACATCCCGCCCGTCGCCGACGACGGCGCGACCCAGTACATCCCGCCGGTCGGCGGCGGGGCCCTGCCGCCCGAGGTCACCCCCGAGGCGCCCGGCGAGAGCACCACGGTGCTGGGACGGGTCCGGCCGGACGCCGCCCAGAACCCCGTACAGCACCCCGGGCGGAACTCCGCGCCGAACCCGGACGCCGAGGCCACGCAGTTCATCGCGCCCGTCCCGGCGGGCGACGGCGAGCGGCAGCCGCCCGCCGAGTTCGACAGCCTCTTCCGCAGCGCCCCGGGCGACTCCCCGGCCGGGGCCACCCAGCAGCTCCCGCGCTTCCAGCAGCCGCAGCCGCAGCCGCGCGGCGGCTCCCAGCAGCCGCCGTTCATCCCCAGGCGTGAGTCGTACGACGACGAGGACCGCCGTCGTGGCGGCCGTACCGGATCGCGGGTGCCGCTGTTCGCCGCCGTGGGTGTGGCGATCGCCGTCGTCGGGATCGGCGCGGGCGCGCTGCTGGCCGGTGGCGGCGGGGACGGCGGGGGCGACGACAACAAGACCGTCGCCGCCACGGCCCCGGCGAGCGCGTCGGCGTCGGCCTCGCCGTCCGCCGACCCGGCCGAGGCGCAGGCCGTGGAACTGGACAAACTGCTGGCCGACAGTGGCGACAGCCGGACCATGGTGATCAACGCCGTGGCCGATGTGAAGGCCTGCACCAACCTCTCCCAGGCCGCGAAGGATCTACGGGACGCGGCCAAGCAGCGCACCGCCCTGGTGACCGAGCTGGGCACCCTGTCCGTGGACAAGCTGCCGCAGAACACCGAGCTGACCGGCGCCCTCACCAAGGCCTGGCAGGCGTCCGCGTCGGCCGACGACCACTACGCGGCGTGGGCCGACCAGGTGGCCAAGCGCAAGGGCGCCATGTGCAAGAAGGGCCAGGCCCGCAGCACCCCGCAGACCGTGGCCGGCAACACGGCCAGCGGGACGGCGAGCACCGAGAAGGCCAAGGCCGCGGGCCTGTGGAACTCGATCGCGAAGACCTACGGCCTGACCGAGCGCCAGCCGACCCAGCTGTAGGACGGTCGCGGGGCGGTCAGTTCAGGTCGGCCTGCTGAAGGGTCTTCGTCACATCGATGAAGCCCTTCCGGGCCGACACCAGCCGGCCGTCCCGTACGACCTGGAGGGTCACGTCGGCGTTGACCAGCTGCGGGAACCCGACCGAGGCGAGGGACTCGGAGTACTCCCAGCTCAGCTTGGGCGTGAGCCCGCCCGTGCTGATCTCCAGGCCGTCGTCCAGGGCGCGGCGGACCGAGCGGGCGTTCACCTCGGCGTCGCCGATGGAGTCGACCACGGCCTTGAAGACGGTGTACGCGATCCAGGTGGTCTGCACTCCGGCGTCCGCGGGGTCGATGCGGTTGTCGCCGAAGGCCTGCTCGCTGATCACCTTCTTCATCTCAGCCCAGCGCTGATCGCTGGCGACGGGATACCAGCCGGTGATGTACGCCCCCTCGTACGGTCCGGACTTGCCGCCGGAGGCGTCGATCACGGTCTGGTCGACGCTGCCCAGCACGGTCGCCGTGCGCACGCCGGGGAACTCCTCGCGGCCACGCCGGAAGGAGTCCATGAAGGTGCTGGTGCGGTCCCCGAGGGCGGGCACCACGCAGCCCGGGCTCGCCGGGTCCGTGCTGGTGTACTCGAGCGCCCTCTCCGACTGCACCGAGTACTCGGTGGCGTCCTCCGCCGCCAGCTGGTCGCCCGCGTCGGCGTGGCCGCCCGCGGACAGGCCGGAGTTCAGCAGCGGGGGCAGCTCGTCGCCCGCGATGCTGTCGGGCCGTACGAGGGCGACGGGTCCGCAGTTCTTGGCGAGCTCCCGGCCGAGGCCGGCCAGCAGGCTGGGCTGGCCGCCGTTGACGGGGTAGGACAGCGGGCTGGTGAACTCGGCGCCGGTGACGCCGTAGCCGCCTATGTAGGGGATGCCCGCGCTCTCCAGCGTGGGGAAGAAGGAGTCGGCGTACTGGCTGTAGGAGCCGACGACGGCGACCACGTTCTCGTCGACGGCACGCTCGGCGCACTTCGCGGCGGAGACGCTGTCGTTGTGGTCGTTGCAGTTCAGCACCCGGAGCTTGCGGCCGTTCAGACCGCCCTGGGAGTTGATCCAGCGGGCGTAGGCCAGCGCGAGCGCGGGCATGCCGGGCTTGTTGGTGGCGCTGGTGTCCTGGGGTGCCCAGGTCATGACGGTGATCGGATCGCCCCCGGCGCCCCCCGAGACACCGGGGATGACCCCGCAACCGACGGCGAGCGATGCGCACGCGACCAGGGCCGCCGCTTTGCTCGCGGTGGCTCTGACGGGTCGGGTGAGCGTGGGGAGGTGGGTATTGCGGTTGCGCCGCCTGCCGGTCATGGACACGCACGATTCCGTCACATCGCTAACCGTGAAGCGACCCAAGGGCAACAGAAGGTGACGACAAGGTGAATTGAGGGGGCGCCTGGGCCTCGCGCGGGCGGGAACGTACGATCGATGACCGTGCAAGGTTCGGAGAACTCTTCCCGTCGCGGCCGTCGCTCATCCACCATGGGCGGCATGCCACTGAACGACATGCCGTGGTGGCGCTGGCGCAGCAATGTGCGCTCCGCGCTGCACATGCTCTCCGACCCCGGGTTCCAGCGCGACGTCTGGCTCGCCGGTGTCGACGGCTACGGAGACGTCACCGATGCCGTGTACCGCCTGGTCGAGGACACCTGGCTGGACAACTGGTCCGCCGAGAAGTACGTCGGCACGATCTTCCGGGACTCGCAGGAGGCGGCGCTCGTCGACACCGCCGTGCTGCGGGTGCTGCGGATCATGCACCAGGTCGGGCCGGACGCCCCGGTCGCCGCGTACCTGGAACACCAGGGCTGGCCGGACGCGGTGCGGGCGGCGCGGGACGCGCACGTGCGGATGGCGGCGAGTGACGGGGACGACCCGGACACGCCTCCGAGCACGCTGGAGGTACTGCGGATCATGACGAGGTCCGCGTAGCGATCCGGCCGGTGGTTCGCCCGGCGGTCCGGCCCGTGGTTCGCGGAGTGGGACGGCTGTGATCGCGGGACTCCGTTTGTGGGACCCTGTGGGGCATGAACGAGCAGTCCACCCGAGCCGCGGTCCCCACCGACCAGTACGTCCTCACCCTGTCCTGCCCGGACAAGCAGGGCATCGTGCACGCCGTGTCGAGCTACCTCTTCATGACCGGCTGCAACATCGAGGACAGCCAGCAGTTCGGCGACCACGACACGGGTCTGTTCTTCATGCGCGTCCACTTCTCGGCGGAGGCGCCGGTGACGGTGGACAAGCTCCGGGCGAGCTTCGCGGCGATCGGTGACTCCTTCCAGATGGACTGGCAGATCAACCGGGCCGACGAGAAGATGCGCATCGTCCTGATGGTCTCCAAGTTCGGGCACTGCCTGAACGACCTGCTGTTCCGCGCCCGGATCGGGGCGCTGCCGGTGGAGATCGCGGCGGTGGTCTCCAACCACACGGACTTCGCCGAGCTGGTGGGGTCGTACAACATCCCCTTCCACCACATCCCGGTGACGAAGGACACGAAGGCGCAGGCCGAGGCGCGGCTGCTGGAGATCGTGCGCGAGCAGAACGTCGAGCTGGTGGTGCTGGCTCGCTACATGCAGGTCCTCTCCGACGACCTGTGCAAGCAGCTGAGCGGCCGGATCATCAACATCCACCACTCCTTCCTGCCGAGCTTCAAGGGCGCGAAGCCGTATCACCAGGCGCACACGCGGGGTGTGAAGCTGATCGGTGCGACGGCGCACTACGTCACCGCTGACCTCGACGAGGGGCCGATCATCGAGCAGGAGGTCGAGCGGGTCGGGCACGACGTCACGCCGGACCAGCTCGTCGCGATCGGCCGGGACGTGGAGTGCCAGGCGCTGGCGCGGGCCGTGAAGTGGCATGCGGAGCGGCGGATTCTGCTCAATGGTCGACGGACGGTCGTGTTCGCCTAGTGGTTCGGGGGCTTCGGGTTCGCGGGCGGCTGCGGGTTGGTCGTGGTTGCTCGCGCAGTTCCCCGCGCCCCTGAACGCCGGACCAGTGGACCTGCCTTCAGGGGCGCGGGGAACTGCGCGACCAGCCCCCACCGGGCCCGCAGTCGCCGACGATCCGCGACCCGCCCCTACATCCGGCTCAACGAAGCCACCGAGAACAGCACGTCCTTGATGGCCTCCCGGTCACCCACCTGCCCCGCCGCCGCCTCCGTCGGAGACACATGTCCCGCGGCCAGCTGGCAGAACTCCACGCCGTCCAGCGCCACATGCGCCACCTCGTGCTCCTCCGAGCCCACCGTGCCCGGTGAGTCCAGCGGGATCAGCCACTCGCCTCCACCCGCCCCCTCGATCTCCAGCCGCACGCTCCGGCCGGGCCCGCCGGCCAGGCCGAGGTGGCGGCCGTGGGCGGGGGCCGCGAGCCCGTCCTGCCGGCGCCGCGCCAGCGCGACCGGCAGCATCCGGGCAGCGAGGTCGATCATGTCGTGCAGATGCCGGCCCGACGGCGGCTCGTACGGGTAGTCCACGGCCTCCGCGATGTCGCCCGCGTGCACCCAGCACTCGAACGCCCGGTCCAGCAGCGCGTCATGCAGCGGCAGCTCGAAGTCGCCGTAGGAGACCGGCATCCCGCCCGCCTGGCCGCCGGTGAAGGACGCCGTGCGGACCAGGTCGTGGCTCTGTTCGCGCCAGGGCGCGCGGACCGAGCGGGTGGGCGGGAAGTGCGAGGCGCGCCAGAAGGCCTCGGTTCTGGAGGACGGGGTGGGCCGGTCCGCGGGGACGTCGCCGAGCGGGTCGTCCAGGCCCAGCGCGACCGCCACCAGGCCGTCGACGGTCAGCAGATGGGCGATCACCCCGGCGACCGTCGTACGGCGGCTCGTCGCCTCGTCGGCCCGGAACCACCGCAGCCGCACGGGCGCGTGCCACTCCGCGTCGCCGAAGTCCTGGAGCAGCGCGTCCAGACGCGCGGTCTCGGCGTCGTACGCCGCCGCCCAGCCGGGGACCGGGATGCGCGGCGGGCGGCGCTCCAGGCAGCTCTCCAGGACCCGGGTGCGCAGGGCGGGGTCCAGGTCGAGGCTCTCGGCGCGGTGCAGCAGGCCCACGGCCTCGCGCAGCCGCAGCGCCTCGTCGGCGCAGGAGCCGCAGTCGCCCAGGTGAGCCTCGACCGCGAGGGTCTCCTCCGGCGAACAGGCGGCCAGCGCCCACGCGCCGAGCAGGGACTTCAGCACCGGGTGCTCCAGCGCGAGCGGCGCCGGGTCGGGATCGGTGAGGTCGGGCAGGGGGCGGCCGGTGTCCTCGACGGAGGCCCGGGGGAGCGGTATGCGCGGCGGCTGCTCGGGACCGTTGCTCGGGCCGTTGCCGTTGCCGTTCCCGGGCCCGTCGGACCCCGTGCCACCGCCGTTCTCGTGCGTCTCCTCGCCCTTCGACTCGTTCTTCGGCTCGTTCTTCGGCTCGCCCTCGTGATCGTCGTACTCCTCGAACCGGCCCGTGTCACTCACACGGCACCCCCGTATCCCGGCGGTGCGCCGGCGTCGTGGGCCGTGGACAGCAGTTGCAGCCCCAGGCGGAGTCGGCGGCGGGCCTCGTCCTCCGTGACGCCCAGGTCGGTCGCCGTCTGGCGGTAGTCGCGGCGCTGGAAGTAGGCCTGCTCCAGGGCGGCGCGCAGGGGCAGGGGCATGGCCTGGACGATGTAGTCGGCGCGGGCCGCCACGGACGCGTGCCGCACCTTGCGCTCCAGGTCCTCCGGGGTGCCCTGGTCGCCCTGGGTGAGCGAGGCGCGCAGCCGCTGCACGGCGAGGCGGTGGGTGAGGTTCGCCACCCAGGAGCGCAGCGGGCCCTGCTTGGGGTCGTAGGCGTCGGGGTGCTCCCAGACGTGGGCGAAGACCTCGCGGGTGACGCCGTCGGCGGCGCGCTCGTCGCCGAGGACGGTGTGGGCCAGGCCGTGCACGAGGGAGGCGAACCGGTCGTAGAGCTCGCCGAGGGCGGCCGCCTCACCGCGGGCGAGCCGCTGCTGCATCTTGCGGTCCCAGCGGGGCGGTGCGTCCTTCTTCGCCATGCGGCCCCCCTCACCTCACACTGCCTGTGCCCTGGTCAAGCCTGCTCCCACCGTCTCCTCGAATGTAGTCGGCACCTCTGACAGCGCACGCCCCTTTGTCGCAATGTGCGCCCCCTGGAAGGCCGAGGGTGATAGTGAACCGTCGCCTACCCGGCCTAATTCTGACCGAACAAGACCGAAGGCGACTGAAACAAGCCTCTTTCCATTCCTTTCCGTTTCTGGGCCCGTGTTTCAGGGCACAGCCGCTGGGCAGCCGCGCTGCAAGGAAGCGTAGGGACGGCTTCCACTTTGCGGGGGGTCCGGCGAGCGAAGGGCATGGCGGTGGCGTTCAAAGTGACCTGCGGGGAGCAGGACGGGTGGGCCGTGCTGCGGGTGTCGGGCGAACTGGACCTGGTGACCTCGCCGGTGCTGCGCCAACGCGTCCACGACGAAGTGGCCGAAGGACGCCACAGCCTCGTGCTCGACCTGTCCGAGGTCTTCTTCTGCGACTCCAGCGGCGTCGGCGTGCTCATCGCCGCCCGCCGGCTCGTCCGCTCCTGCCGGGGGAGCCTGCGCCTGATCCTGCCCGCCCACGGCGCGGAGGAGGGCTCCCACGTCAACCGCGTCCTCGGCGCCCTCGGCGTCCGCCGCCTGTTCGACGTCCACCCGGACCTGGACTCGGCGACCGACGCGGAGTCAGGCCCGCTCTCGGCGTAGCGGACCGGCGCTCTGCCACGCCGTTGTCCCAAAATTCCCCCGGTCTTGGCACAACCGTCGCTTTCCCGCGCCGAGGCGCCCCCCGGCGTCGTACGCTCCGTGCCAGACGCATCCCACGTGACGTAAAGGCGGCACGAAAAGACATGGTCAGCAGCGAGTACGAGCGCAAGATCGCCGCCCGGTTCGCCACCTTCGACCAGGACGGCAACGGCTACATCGACCGTTCGGACTTCAACGCGGCGGCCAAGGCGCTGCTGGCGGAGTTCGGTACGGCGGCCCGGTCCGACAAGGGCCAGGCGCTGTACAGCGGCGCCGAGGCGTTCTGGCAGGGCATGGCGGGAATAGCGGACCGGGACGGCGACCAGCGCATCACGCGGGACGAGTTCGTGGGCGGCGCGGTCAAGCGGCTGCGCGACAACCCCGACCGGTTCGCCGAGATCGCCCGCCCCTTTCTGCACGCGGCGCTCGCCGTGGCCGACTCGGACGGCGACGGAGCGGCCACGGTCACCGACACCGTCCGTGTGCTGACCGCCTTCGGCGTCCAGCCGGACATCGCCCGGGCCGCCGCGGACACGCTCGACGCCGACCACGACGGGCGGGTGGAGGAGTCCGAGATCGTGACCGCCTTCGCCCGGTACTTCACGGTCCCCGAGTAGCGCTATTGCCCCGTCCCCGAAACCGTCCCCTTCCCTTTCCCCTCCCTCGTCCCCGTCCCCGAATAGCGCTCCCTGAGCTTGTACTTGAGCACCTTGCGCAGGGTGTCGTTGCGCGGAAGGGCGTCCACCACCTCCAGCCGCTCCGGCAGTTTGTGCACGGACAGCCCTTCCGCGCGGAGATACTCCGTCACCCGCGCGAGGCTCAATTCCTCCGCTCCCGGCGGCTGTTCGACCACCGCGCAGACGCGCTCCCCGCGCTCGGCGTCCGGCAGCCCGACGACGGCCGCGTCCGCGACCGCAGGATGCCGGTGCAGCAGGTCCTCGATCTCCTTGGCCGAGATGTTCTCGCCCTTGCGGATGATCACGTCCTTGAGCCGTCCGGTGAGCACCAGATGCCCGCCGTCGGTCAGCCGCCCCAGGTCACCGGTGCGCAGGAACCCCTCCGCGTCGAACGCCTCCGCGGTCTGGCCCGGATCCAGATAGCCCCGGCACACCGCCTCCCCGCGCAGCCGTACCTCCCCGTCCACGATCCGGATCTCCATCCCCTCCGGCGGCCGCCCCTCGGTGGTGGCGAGCAGCTCGGGATCGTCGTCCGGGTCGCCCATGGTGATCATCGGCACCTCGGTCATGCCGTAGCCGTGGGTCAGCTGGACGCCCATCTCCCGGACGACCGCGTGATACAGCTCCGGCGGCTTCGGCGCCCCGCCGCCCGCGAGCAGCCGGAGCGTCGGAACCACCTTGGCGCCGGGCCGCTTGCGCTGCTCGGTCAGGAACATCGAGTAGAACGCCGTCGACCCGCCCGCCATCGTCACCCCGTGCCGGCGGTAGTCCTCCAGCGCGTCCGGCAGTGCGAACTGCTCGAACAGCACCGCCGGGAAGCCGTACAGCAGCAGCATCACCATGTAGTCCGGGCCGCCTATGTGGGCGTAGGGGAAGGCGATCGAGCCGACGTCGGTGGCGGTCGGGCGCAGGGCGTGGGCGAGGCAGGAGCCGCCCGCGATGAGCGAACGGTCGGTGTGGAGCACCCCCTTGGGGTCGGAGGTGGTGCCCGAGGTCCAGTAGATCCAGCGCACCGAGGTGCCCTCGGCGGGCGGGGCGGGCAGCGCCCGCGGGTCGCCGTCCGGGAGGCGGTCGTACGCCTCGAGGACGCCCTTCGCGCCGAGCCGTCGCGCCATCTCCGTGTGGTCGAAGCCGCGCCAGGTGCCCGGTACGGCGAAGTACTCGGCCTGGGACTCGCGCAGCGCGAAGCCCACCTCGCGGTCGCGGTAGAAGGGGATGACCGGCGACTGCACGGCGCCCAGGCGGGCCAGGGCGAAGGAGAGCACGGCGGTCTCGATCCGGGTGGGCAGTTGCCAGGCGACGACCGTGCCGGGGCGCACGCCCATGGCGTACAGACCGGCCGCCACCCGCTCGGCACGCGCGCGTAGCTCGCCGAAGCTCAGGGAGCGGTCCCCTTGGAGGAGGACGGGCCGGTCCGGGGTGAGGTCGGCGCGGCGGGCGAGCAGGTCCCACAGGGTCCGGGCGGAGCTCAGGTCGGTTGCGGTGTCGGTCACGGCGACGACTCCCCTTGCTGACGGTGCGTCAGATAGTGGGCAGAGCGTAGGACTCGCCGCCTTGTCGGTCCAGGGGTGCGGGGCTAGCCTGAGCTGACGGATCGTCAGATTGGTGCCGCCGTATGGATCTCGCGTACACGCCCGAGGAAGAGCAGTTCCGGGCGCGCCTGAGGCAGTGGCTCGGCGAGGTGCTGCCGACGCTGCCCCCGGCCCCCGCGCCCTCCGACTGGCCCGGCCGTCGTGCCTACGACCTCGGCTGGCAGCGCAGGCTCCATGACGCCGGGTACGCCGACGTCCACTGGGACGCCTCCCCGACCCTGCGGCTGATCTACCTGGAGGAGACCGAACGCGCGGGCGCGCCCTATGTGGGCGCCAACTTCGTCGGCCTCCTCCACGCGGGCCCCACCATCGCGGCCGAGGGCACCCCCGGGCAGCGGGCGCGCTGGCTGCCGCCGATCCTGCGCGGCGCGGAGGTCTGGTGCCAGGGCTTCAGCGAACCCGGCGCCGGCTCCGACCTCGCGGCGCTGCGCACGCGCGCGTGGCGCGACGGCGACGACTATGTGGTCACCGGCTCCAAGATCTGGACCTCGCACGCCGAAGTCGCCGACTGGTGCGAACTGTTGGTGCGCACGGACCCTTCGGCGCCCAAGCACCGCGGGATCACCTGGCTCGCGATGCCCATGGACGCGCCGGGGGTCACCGTACGGCCGCTGCGGACCCTCGCCGGGTCCACCGAGTTCGCCGAGGTGTTCCTGGACGAGGTGCGGGTGCCGGTCGCGAACCGGGTCGGCGCGGAGAACGACGGCTGGCGCGTGACGATGGTGACGCTGTCCTTCGAGCGGGGTACGGCCTTCGTCGGCGAGGTGGTGGCCTGCCGCCGCGTGCTCCGTGAACTCGCCGCGCAGGCCCGCAAGAACGGCCGCTGGGACGATCCGGTGCTACGGCGTCGGCTCGGCCGGCTGAACGCCGAGTTCCGCGCGCTGTGGCGGCTCACGCAGTGGAACGTGAGCGAGGCGTCGGTGAACGGGGTGCCGGGCGTCGGCGGTTCGGTCTTCAAACTGAGGTATTCGCACGCGCGGCAGGAGTTGTACGACGCCGCCGCCGACGTCCTCGGGCCCGACGCCCTCGATCTCGACCGGCCCTGGGTGCTCGACCGGCTGTCGTCGCTGTCGTACACCATCGCGGCCGGCACCTCGCAGATCCAGCGGAACATCGTGGCCGAACGGATCCTGGGGCTGCCGAAGGGGCGGTGAGGGCGCGGTTCCGAGTGCGGGCGGGACAGCGGGCGTCGCGGGCTCGACGGCTGGGGGACGAGAAGGCGGTGACGGTGTGCGTTTCCAACTGAGCGAGGATCAGCGGGCCTTGAAGGCCGGTGTGCGGGAGCTGCTGGACCGGCGCTTCGGTGCCGACGTGCTGCGGGCCGCCGTGGAGGAGCCGCGGCTGGACCGGGGGCTGTGGCGGGAGCTGGGGGAGGCGGGGTTCTTCGCGCTGCGGGTGCCCGAGGCGGACGGCGGGGTCGGACTCGGGCTGCCGGAGGCCGTGTTGGCCTTCGAGGAGGCGGGACGGGCTTTGCTGCCGGGGCCGTTGGCCGCCACGCATCTCGCCGCGGGCACGGTGCCGGGTGCGGCGACCGGTGAGACGGTCGTGACGGCGGTGGACGCCGGCCTGGTGGAGTGGCTGGCGCAGGCCGACGTGGTCCTCGGGGACGCCACCGGAGCCGTACCCCTGCGGTCGGCGGACCCGCTGACGCCGCTGCACCGCACTCCCGGGGCCGCGGGTCCGGCGGATCCCGTCGCCGTGCTGCTCACCGCGGCCGAGCAGCTCGGGACCGCCACGCGCGCGTGCGAGCTGGCCGTGCAACACGCCCGGACCCGTGAGCAGTTCGGGCAGCCGGTCGGCGCCTTCCAGGCGGTCAAGCATCTGTGCGCCGACCTGCTGGTGCGGGCGGAGACGGCCCGTGCCGCCGTGTACGCCGCCGCCGTGACCGAGGACCCCGCCGACATCGCGGCGGCCCGGCTGCTGGCCGACGAGGCCGCCGTACGCGGCGCCCGCGACTGCCTCCAGGTGCACGGCGGCATGGGCTTCACCTGGGAGTGCGAGGTGCATCTGCATCTGAAGCGGGCGTGGGTGCGGGCGCGGCGTGGCGGTGGCGGTGCGGAGAGCGAGGAGTCGCTCGCGGCCGAGTTGATCGCCTGAGACGAGAAAAGGGCTCCTGGGCTGCGGAACCCGGACTTCCGGCCGTATTGATGTCGCGGATTGTGGCATACCGGAACTACGGAGCGTTGATATCGGGTTGTGTCCTAGGTGTGACTCGTCACGGCCCGGAGTCAGGGCCTCGCTCCGGTACCTTGTGTGGGATGCGAGTGGTTCCGAGCACGAGCCATGCCGGAGTGGCCCTTGAGGCGGCTCCGGATCCGGCGATGCGCGCCGGTTCTCGCAGGGCGGGCGCGGTTTCGTCCCCCGCCTGTTCGACTCCCCGTCAAGAGCGTCGCACAGTATCCCGCACGGGTACTCCTTCGCGCTGGAATATGCCCGAAGCGCTTGTTGGGGTGACTGTACGTCAACCATGCTTTCTCGTAAGGGATTCACGTTCCGTGATCCTGGCTCCGGCCATTGTTCTGGTCATGCAAAAAATGGCTACGATCGTGGCCCTCGCGAGGCGCGGGGCTATGAGTCCGCCGGTTCGGATGGTGTGAGCGGTGCAGGTGCTTCAAGTGCAGCTGGAGATCCGGCCCGACCCCGCTGAAGTGGGGCGAGCCCGGAGGTGGGCCCGCTCGCGGCTCGCCGGATCCGGGATAGGGGCCGACGAGTCGCTGTCGGAGACCCTGATCCTGCTCGTGTCCGAACTGGTCACCAACGCCGTCGTGCACACCGGCTGCCCCGCCGTGCTGCGGCTGTTCCTGCCCGGCGTCCCGGCCGACGCCGAGCCGGTCACCGTCCGTCTGGAAGTGGTCGACGCCAGCGGCCGGGCCCCGGTGCCGCGTTGCGCGGGCAGCGGGGAGACCGGCGGCCGCGGCCTCGCCCTCGTCGACGGCCTCGCCGACCGCTGGGGCTGGATGCCCGACGGCCACGGCAAGCGCATCTGGTGCGAACTGGACCGCTGCGCCGACGAACGCCAACCCGCGGCGGCCTACGGCGGCGGCGCCTTCGAGGGGTTGGCCTACGAGGCCGTGTGAAGCGCGCGTGCCCGCCCCGCACATCGCCGCATGCGCCACGCGCCCGCGGTGCCGGTGCGGCCCTCGGTGTACGCCTAGGGGTGGCGGCCCCGGTCCCTTGCGCCGCAAGTCGCGCGGTGCGCCGGACGCTGCGCGATGCGCCGGGACATGCTTCAGTGTGCGCCTGCCGCATATGGGGCATAAGTAATAAATCAGTGAACAGGTGTTGACGACTCGTGCCCGTTTGATCACGCTTGTGGTCAGCGATTCGCCGCGAGGGGACGACGAGGGCTTCGGTGACGGGAGCCCTCGACGAGTGTGGGTCGTGATTCGGCGCCGGCTCCCTCAGGGCCCGAGGAGCAGCCGGGGCGGGTGCGCCGGAGTGGGATGGCGGTGCGCGCTGCCGTGCTCGGGGCGGGCAGATCGCGCGCCGCCAGCCGCACTTCACCGGCTCAGAGGACTGCCACCGGCGCCACCGGAGCGCCTGTCGCGCCGACGAACGGCTCGGGAGTCGCCGACAGCAGGAAGCTGTAGCGGCCTTCTTGTCCACAGGCTGTGGACAACTCTTCGAGATTCCAGTTCTGCCCCTGCGGCATCCCCATCTCCACCAGGTCGAGGGCGTGGACGGGAAGCCACAGATTGTCGATCTCCGGCGGGAAGATCTCGAAGGTGAGGGTGTCGTTGGCGACGGCGGCCACGTCCCGCGCGTGGAACCACTCCGGGGTGCGGATCGAGAGTCCCGGCGACGGATAGCCGTAGGCGTGCTTGTCCCCGGCGAGACACACCCGCATCTGTCCGGTGCGTACGAGCACGATGTCGCCGGCCCGCACGCGCGTGCCCGCGAGTTCCTCGGCGGCCTCCAGGTCCTCCGGCGTGACGGCGTGCCCGCCCTCCAGGCGTTCCACGCCACGCGCGCGTGCCACGTCCAGCAGCACCCCGCGCGAGATGATGTGCCGGGCCTTCGCCATCCCGGCGAACTCGGCGCCGCCGTGCGCGGTGACGGTGCCGGCGGGGCGGCCGTTGTAGAGCCGGCCGGAGTGCGAGACGTGCGGCAGGGCGTCCCAGTGGGTGCCCGCCTGGAGTCCCATGGTCACGGCGTCGTCGTTGCACGCGACCGTCCCCGGGCCGAACAGCTCCTGGTTGATCTGCACCATGACGTGCAGCGGATTGACCCGCCCCGGGATCATCCCGGTCTGCACGCCGTCCTGTTGCAGGGGCAGCGCGAGCGGAATCCGCCGTCCGCTGCGGACGCGGGCCGCGGCCTCGCGGACGACCTCGTCGGTGATCAGGTTGAGGGTGCCCAGTTCGTCGTCGGCCCCCCAGCGGCCCCAGTTGTTCACGCGCTTGGCGATGTCGTGGAACACGTCCGGCAGTGACATCGGTCCCTCCCCGGGGCTTGTCTCCGACTGTCCGGCGGGTCATAAAATCTAACGGTCCGTCAGAAACCGCGGGAAGGGGCCGGGCGTGGGGAACTTCTTGGCAGGCAAGGTCGTCGCCGTGACCGGCGCGGGACGGGGGATCGGCCGGGCGGTGGCGCTGGCGGCGGCGGCCGAGGGCGCGCGGGTCGTCGTCAACGACTACGGGGTCGCGGTGAACGGCGCCTCACCCACCAGCGAGGTCGCCGAGGGGGTCGTCAAGGAGATTGAGGCCGCCGGGGGAGAGGCCGTGGCGGTCGCCGACGACATCTCCACCATGGCGGGCGGTCAGCGGGTCGTGGACGTGGCGCTGTCGTCGTACGGGCGCCTCGACGGTGTCGTGTGCGTCGCCGGGATCCTGCGCGAGCGGATGCTGTTCAACATGACCGAGGAGGAGTGGGATCCGGTGATCTCCACCCACCTCAAGGGGACCTTCACGGTGTTCCGCGCGGCCTCGGCGGTGATGCGGGGGCAGCGGTCCGGGACCCTGATCGGATTCACCAGCGGGAATCATCAAGGATCGTATTCGCAGGCCAATTACAGCGCGGCGAAAGGCGGGATCATCTCGCTCGTGCGTAGTGCCGCGCTGGGGCTGAACAAATACGGGGTCACGGCGAATGCCGTGGCGCCCGTCGCCCGTACGCGCATGTCCGAGAAGGTTCCCACGGAGTTGACGGAGATCGGGGAGCCGGAGGACGTGGCGGCGCTGGTCGTCTATCTGCTCTCGGATCAGGCCAAGGAACAGGGAATCACCGGGCAGGTGTACACACTCGCCGGACCCAAACTGGCCGTCTGGGCGCAGCCCAGGGAATTGCGGGCCGCCTACGCGGAGGGTTCCTGGACGCCGGAACGGATAGCGGAATTCCTGCCGGGCACGGTGGGAACCGACCCCATGCCGTTGCTCCGCCCGCCGAACGCCTCATGAATCGGAGATCCCCGTGGAATTCGGATTCGCGGCCGAGGACGACGCCTTCCGTGCCGAGGCACGGGCGTGGCTGGCCGAGCACGCCCCCGGCGCCGGGGACCGCCGTACCTGGGAAAGGACCCTCGGGGCCGCCGGCTGGATCGGGCTCTCCTGGGGCCGTACGGGATACGGCAATCGGTCGGCCACGCTCACCCAGCAGGTCGCCTGGGCCGAGGAGTACGCCCGGTCCGCCGCGCCCCCGCGCTCGGGGCACATCGGGGAGAAGCTGCTGGCGCCCACCCTGCTCGCCCATGGCACCGAGGAGCAGAAGGACCGCTTCCTGCCCGCCGTGGCCGCCGGGGACGAGCTGTGGTGCCAGGGGTACAGCGAGCCCGGTGCCGGGTCGGATCTGGCGTCCGTGCGGACCGTGGCGGTACGGGACACGGACGGCGGCTACCGCGTCACCGGGCAGAAGATCTGGACCTCGCTCGCGCACGAGGCGGACTGGTGTTTCGTCCTCGCCCGTACCGAGCCCGGGTCGAGCCGGCATCAAGGGCTCAGTTTCCTGCTCGTGCCGATGGACCAGCCGGACCGCGTCGACGTCCGGCCCATCCGGCAGCTGACCGGCACCGGCGACTTCAACGAGGTCTTCTTCGACGGCGCCCACGCGCGCGTGGAGCACGTCGTCGGCGGCGAGGGCAACGGCTGGCAGGTGGCGATGAGCCTGCTCGGGTTCGAGCGGGGGGTGTCGACGCTCGCCCAGCAGATCGGCTTCGCCCGGGAACTGCAGCGGGTGGTGCGGACCGCCGTGGAGACCGGCGCGGTCGCGGATCCCGTGCTACGGGACCGGCTCGTCCGGCAGTGGGCCGAACTGCGCGCCATGCGCTGGAACGCCCTGCGCACACTGGGCGGTTCCGGCGACGCGGGGGCGGCCAGCGTGGCGAAGCTGCTGTGGGGCGGGTGGCACCAGCGGCTCGGGGAACTGGCCGTGGAGGTGCGGGGCGCCGGGGCCGCCGTCGGGCCGGTCGACTGGGCGCCCGCCACACCGTACGAACTCGACCCGTCCCAGCATCTGTTCCTCTTCTCGCGGGCCGACACCATCTACGGCGGCTCGGATCAGGTCCAGCGCACGATCATCGCCGAGCGGGTGCTCGGTCTGCCCAGGGAGCCCAAGGGGGTCGTCTGATGCGCGCAGTGGTGTTCGACGGGAAGCGGACCGAGGTCGTGGACGATCTGGAGGTGCGTGAACCGGGTCCTGGCGAGGTGCGGGTGGCGATCTCGGCGGCGGGGCTGTGCCACAGCGATCTGTCCGTGGTGGACGGCACGATTCCGTTCCCGCCGCCGGTGGTGCTGGGGCATGAGGGCGCGGGGGTGGTGGAGTCGGTCGGGGCCGGGGTCACGCATGTCGTGCCCGGGGACCATGTGGCGCTGTCCACGCTCGCCAACTGCGGCACGTGCGCGGAGTGCGACCGGGGGCGGCCGACCATGTGCCGGCAGGCGATCGGGCGGCCGGGGCAGCCCTTCCGGCGCGGCGGTGAGCCCGTGTACCAGTTCGCCGCCAACTCCGCCTTCGCCGAGCGGACGGTGGTGAAGGCGGTCCAGGCGGTGCGGATCCCGCGGGAACTTCCGCTCACCTCGGCCGCGTTGATCGGGTGCGGGGTGCTGACCGGTGTCGGGGCCGTGCTCAACCGGGCGCGGGTGGATCGTGGCGAGAGCGTGGTGGTGATCGGTACGGGGGGAATCGGACTCAACGTGCTTCAGGGCGCGCGGATCGCGGGTGCCCTGCGGATCGTCGCCGTCGACTCCAACCCGGCCAAGGAGGAGGTGGCGCGCAGGTTCGGTGCGACCGACTTCCTGACCTCCGTGGAGGGGGTGCGGGACATCCTGCCCACGGGGGCGGACCACGCCTTCGAGTGCGTGGGGCGCGTCGAGCTGATCCGGGCGGCCGTCGATCTGCTCGACCGGCACGGGCAGGCGATCCTGCTCGGGGTGCCACCGGCCACGGCCGAGGCGTCCTTCCGGGTCTCCACCCTGTACCTGGACAAGTCGATCCTGGGCTGCCGCTACGGCTCCTCCCGCCCGCAGCGGGACATCGCGCTCTACGCCGACCTGTACCGCGAGGGGCGGCTGCTGCTCGACGAGCTGGTCACGCGGACCTATCCGGTCGAGGACTTCGAGAAGGCGGCGGCCGACGCGGAGGCGGGGCGAGTGGCGCGGGCGGTGCTCACGTTCTCGGACTGACGGAAGGTCCGGCGGTATGCCGTGGGGGTGACCCCGAGCGCCACCTGGAGGTGCTGGCGCATCGACTGGGCCGTGCCGAACCCCGCCTCCTGCGCCACCTGGTCCACGGACAGGCCGGTGGACTCCAGCAGGTGCCGGGCCCGTTCCACGCGCTGCTGGGTGAGCCACTGGCCGGGGCTGATGCCGACCTCCTCGCGGAAGCGGCGGGTGAAGGTGCGCACCGACATGGACTCCTGCGCCGCCATGTCCCGCAGCTGGATCGGCTCGTGCAGCCGGCCCAGCGCCCAGGCGCGCGCCGAGGTCGTCGTCGCCTGCTGGGGGTCGGGCACCGGGCGGTGGATGTACTGCGCCTGCCCGCCGTCGCGGTGCGGGGGCACGACCGTACGGCGGGCGATCTCGTTGGCGACGGCGGTGCCGTGGTCGCGGCGGACCATGTGCAGGCACAGGTCGATCCCGGCGGCGACACCGGCCGAGGTCAGCACGTCGCCGTCGTCGATGAACAGCACGTCCGGGTCGACGTCGATGTGCGGGAAGAGGCGCTGGAGCTGGTCGGTCTCCGCCCAGTGCGTGGTGGCGCGGCGGCCGTCCAGGAATCCGGCGGCGGCCAGGACGAAGACGCCGGTGCAGATGGAGGCGAGCCGGGTGCCGGGGCGGATGTGGGCGAGCGCGGCGGCCAGTTCGGGGGTGAGCACGCCCTGGGTGAAGACCGGGCCGAGTTCGTAGGAGGCCGGGACGATCACCGTGTCGGCGGTGGCCAGCAGTTCGGGGCCGTGCTCGACCAGCACGGCGAAGTCGGCGTCCGTGACGACCGGTCCCGGCGGCCGGATCGAGCAGGTCAGGACCTCGTAGAGCGGACGGCCCGCCGGGTCCTTCGGCCGGCCGAAGATGCGGTGCGGGATGCCCAGCTCGAAGGGGAGCAGGCCGTCGAGGGCGAGCACGACGACGCGGTGCGGACGGGACGGGGTCGCCTGCGGGCCGGCGGTCCGGGTCGTCTCCGGCGCGGTGGTCCGGGTCGTCTCCGCGGAAGTGCTCATGGCCCGATCCTAACGAATGGTGGCCTCCGGGCCACTCGATGCGGTGGATTCCGGCCGCGATGCTCTATGTCGTGACCCAGACAACCGAGGCCCCCACCGCGAAGGGCGAACCGACCCGCGGCCGGCGCCGGATCCACCGCGCGTGGTTCGTCGCCGCCGTCACCTTCGTGACGATCATCGGCGCCGCCGCCTTCCGCTCCCTGCCCGGACTGCTCATCGACCCGCTGCACCAGGACTTCGGCTGGTCCCGGGGCACGATCAGCGCCGCGGTCTCCGTCAACCTCGCGCTCTACGGCCTGACCGCACCCTTCGCGGCGGCGCTGATGGACCGGTTCGGCATCCGCCGGGTCGTCGCGGTGGCGCTCACCGTGATCGCCCTCGGCTCCGGGCTCACCTACTGGATGACGGCGGCCTGGCAGCTCATGCTCTGCTGGGGCCTGCTGGTGGGCCTCGGCAGCGGCTCCATGGCGCTGGCCTTCGCCGCGACGGTCACCAACCGCTGGTTCACCGAGCGGCGCGGGCTGGTCACCGGCATCCTCACCGCCGCCTCGGCCTCCGGCCAGCTG
Source organism: Streptomyces sp. NPDC043726 (assembly GCF_056436565.1). Lineage (NCBI taxonomy): Bacteria > Bacillati > Actinomycetota > Actinomycetes > Kitasatosporales > Streptomycetaceae > Streptomyces > Streptomyces sp. NPDC043726. Next base: position 445,334 of record NZ_JBWKCI010000004.1, on the reverse strand, counting down.
ATCTTCCTGCCCGTGCTGTCCTGGATCGTCGATGAGCACGAATGGCGTCCGGCGGCCGTGACGGTGGCGCTGGCGGCCCTCGCGGTCGTCCCCTTCGTCTGGCTGCTGCTGCGCGACCACCCGGCCGACGTGGGCCTGAAGCCGTACGGAGCGAAGGAGTTCGTGCCGAAGCCCCCGCCGGTCACGGGTGCCGCCCGCCGGGCCGTGACGGTGCTGTTCAAGGCGGCCCGCACCGGGCCCTTCTGGCTGCTCGCCGGCACCTTCGCGATCTGCGGGGCCTCCACCAACGGGCTGATCCAGACCCACTTCGTGCCCGCTGCCCACGACCACCACATGCCGGTCCAGGCCGCCGCCTCCCTGCTCGCGGTCATCGGTGTGTTCGACGTCGTCGGCACGATCGCCTCCGGCTGGTTCACGGACCGCTACGACGCGCGCCGGCTGCTGGCGGTGTACTACGCCCTGCGCGGGATCTCCCTGCTGTTCCTGCCGATCCTGCTGGCCCCGAGCGTCCATCCGCCGATGCTCTTCTTCATCGTGTTCTACGGCCTCGACTGGGTGGCCACCGTGCCGCCGACCGTCGCGCTGTGCCGGGAGCACTACGGCGAGGACAGCGCCATCGTCTTCGGCTGGGTCCTCGCGTCCCATCAGGTGGGCGCGGCGCTGGTCGCCTTCCTGGGCGGGGTCGCGCGGGACGTGTTCGGGTCGTACGACGTCGTCTGGTACGCGTCCGGGGCGCTGTGCGCGGCGGCCGCGCTGATGGCGTTGGTGATCCGGCGGCGCCCGGCGGGGGCGTTGGCTGTCGCCTGACCTTCGCCGGGCTTCTAGAGGAAGCGGCCCCGGTGGAACAGCAGCGGCTCCCCGTCCTCGGCCGCTCCGAGGGCGTCCACCCTGCCCACCACGATGAGGTGGTCGCCGCCCGTGTGGACGGCGTGGATCGTGCAGTCGATCCACGCCAGGGCGCCTGCCAGGCGCGGGGAGCCGGAGGCCGGGGCCGGGTCGTGGGCGACCCCGGCGAACTTGTCGCCGCCGCTGACCGCGAAGCCGCGGCACAGCTCGCCCTGGTGCGCGCCCAGGACGTTGACGCAGAAGACGCCCGCGCGGGCGATGCGCGGCCACGTCGTCGACGTACGGCCGACCATGAAGGCGATCAGGGGCGGGTCGAGGGAGAGGGAGGAGAAGGACTGGCAGGCGAAACCGGCGGGGGAGGCCTCGCCGTCGGTGGCAGGTGAGGTGACAACGGTCACCCCGGTCGCGAAGTTCCCGAGCACCCGCCGGAACTCCGCCTGACTCACCGGTGCCCGCTCGCCCTCGCCGACACACCGCAACTCCGGCCGTGGCAACGGCTCCACGCGCGGGGCGTCGACCGACCTGAGGTAGCGGACGGCGGCTGCGGCCATCCCTGCGTGTCCCATCACGCCACCCATTGAAGCTGACGGTGTGTCAGATTGGAAGGGGTGGGCGAAGGGCCGGGAAAGTGGGGCGTAGCCTGCGGTGATGGGGTGGGGTAAGGGGCAGTCGTCCGACCTGTACGCGGCGGCGGCTGTGGCCGCTGGACAGATTCCGGCGATCTGGCTGGTGTGGTGGTTCGCAGAGGCGGGCGGCGACACCTATGGGCGCGGGATCAACTCGCTCGGTATCGCCTGCGTTCTTGTCTTCGCGCCGCTGATGCTCCCTGTGATCGGCCTCCTGCACGCCCTCGCGCACATCCTGCCCGCCGACCGGCTCGCCCGCCTCGTCGCCGACCGCGCGCGGGGGCCGCACTGGGTCTGGCACGTGGCGTGCAGTGTTCTCCTCGGCGTGGCGTGGGCTGCCCCGTCAGTCGCGCTGTGGGGCTGGTCGTTCGGTGTGACGGCCCTGCTGTTCGGGGCGTTCGGGATCCTCCCCGTCCTCGGTGTGACCTACGTCCGCCGCCGCCCCCACTGGGGGTTCTGGAAGATCTGGTTCCGGACGGGGTCGGCCTCCTTCGCGCTGTTCGTGCTGGTGGGCATCGGGGGAGTCCTGGCGTCGGTCACGGGACTGCTGAAGGAGTACGAGCCTCCCGTGCTGTCCGCCGGGCAGGTGGCGGGCGACTGGCGGAGCGACGAGGGAGCCGTGCTGCGGCTGGAGCCGGGTGGCCGGGCCGAGTTCAGCGGACTGCCCGTCGAGACCGACATGGACGACTGGACGACCAGCCGGCAGTTCGCCGTCTGTGACGGCACCGGGAACTGGACCCTGGAGCGCGAGAACCCCGAGGGCTGGGTCACCGACCGCGACGGCGTCGAGCTCACCCTCGACGAGGGATGCGGGCAGCCGACGTACTGGACGATCGGCGGTACCGAAAGCGACCCGGAGCTGTACGTGCTGTTCGGGGACCCGGATGCCGGGGATCTGCGGATCCTGAGGCCTCAGCGCCCCTTGTAGACAGCGGCCCTCCGCTCCACGAAGCTCGCCACCCCCTCACGCGCGTCCTCGGTCGTCATGTTGATCTCCTGCGCCGCGGCCTCCGCCGCGAAGGCCGTCGCCCGGTCGGAGTCGAGGGACGCGTTGACGAGCTGCTTGGTCAGGGCGAGGGCGCGGGTCGGCCCGGCGGCGAGCCGGTCCGCCCACTCGCGGGCCGTCTTCTCCAGCTCCCCGTCCGGGACGACCCGGTTGACCAGCCCGAGCCGTTCCGCGTCTGTCGCCGACAGCGCGTCCCCGAAGAACATCAGCTCCTTGGCCCGCCGCGGGCCGATCAGCCGGGGCAGGAGATAGGCGCCGCCGCCGTCGGGGACGAGACCCCGGCGGACGAAGACCTCGATGAACCGGGCCGATTCGGCGGCGAGGACGAGATCGCAGGCGAACGCCAGATGTGCCCCGAGCCCCGCCGCCGTCCCGTTCACGGCGGCGATCACGGGCTTCTCGCAGTCGAGGACGGCCCCGATCAGGCGCTGGGCGCCGAGGCGGAGGACGCGAGCGACGTCGCCGGGGGCCGGCGGGCCGGCCGCGGCCGTGCCCCGCAGATCCGCTCCCGAGCAGAAACCGCGTCCCGTCCCGGTCAGGACGACCGCCCTCACCGCCGGGTCCGCCGACGCCTCCGCCAGCAGCTCGATGACGCGTTCCCGCTGGTCAGGGGTGATGGCGTTGAGGGCCTCGGGGCGGTTGAGCGTGATGCGGCAGACCTGATTGTCAGTGGCGTGCTGTACCCATGACTCAACGGAACTTCCGGGCACACGGGGGGAATCAGACATGTTCACCACACACCGCCAACGCGTCCAGCGCCACCGCGCCCTGCCCCTGCGGCAGCACCATCAGCGGGTTGATGTCCAGCTCCGCGAGGTCGTTCCCGAGTTCCAGCGCCATGCGCTGTACCCGCAGGACGACTTCGACGAGCGCGTCCGTGTCCGCGGGGGGCCGCCCCCGGACCCCGTCCAGCAGGGCCCGCCCGCGCAGTTCGTGGAGCATGTCCCGCGCCTGCTCCTCCCCGAAGGGCGGCACGCGCACGGCGGAGTCGCGCAGCACCTCGACCAGCACCCCGCCGAGCCCGACGGTCACGGTCGGCCCGAAGAGGTCGTCGTGCGTCAGGCCCACGACCATCTCGACGCCCCGCTCGACCATCTGGCACACGAGGATGCCGTCCAGGGAGACGTCCTCGTAGCGCGCGATGTCCGTCAGCTCCCGGTAGGCGTCGCGGACCTGGCTGGCCGAGGTGAGACCGACCTTGACCAGCCCCAGCTCGGTCTTGTGGGCGATCTGCGCGCCGGACGCCTTCATCACCACCGGGTAGCCGACCAGCCCCGCGGCCCGGACGGCCGCCGCCGCGCTGGTCACCAACTGCTCGCGCGGTACGCGAATGCCGTACGCCCGCAGCAGCTGCTTCGCCGCGTGCTCGCTCAGTTGCTGCCCCGGCCGCATCAGGGCCTGGGCCTTGCGGAAGGACGGCGAAGGGGTGCGCGGCGCCCGGTCGAAGAGGGATCGGTAGCCGGTGACGAAGCGGTGGTGCTCGAGGTAGGCGCGGACGGCGGTGATGCAGTTGGCGACCGTGCGGAAGGTGGCCACCCGCGAGGAGCCGAGGAGGACTTCGCGATAGGCGGCTTCGGTGCCGACCGGCGAACCCCACACCACGCACACCAGTTTGTCGGTGCGCTCGGCCGCGTCGACCAGGTCCTGGACGAGCCGGTCGCTGAGCGGCGGGAAGGGCCCGGTGACCGGGCAAATGAGGACGCCCACCGCCGGGTCGTCGAGGATCGCGTCGATGATCTTCCGGCCGCGCCAGTCGCCCACCGGATGGCCGCCGTTGTCCACAGGGTTGGCCACGCTCAGGTACTCGGGTATCCACTGGTGCAGTTCCGCCTGCTTGGCCTCGGACAGCACCGGAAGCCCGAGCCCGGCCTCCGTCGCCAGGTCCGCGAAGTGCGCGCCCGTGCCGCCCGAGATCGAATAGACGACGACGCCGTCGGCGCGCGGGGGCCGGGCACGGGCCAACAAGGTCGCGGTGTCCTGGAGTTCGTCCAGGCCGTCGACGCGGATCACTCCGTACTGCCGCATCGCCGCGTCCACCACCGCGTCCGCGCCGGTCAGCTTGCCGGTGTGCGACGCGGCCGTGCGGGCGCCCGTCTCGGTGCGGCCCACCTTGACGGCGACGACCGGCACCCTGCGCCGGGCGGCCCGGTCGGCGGCGAGCAGGAAGGAGCGGCCGTCCTTCAGCCCTTCCACGTAGCAGGCGATGGCGCCCACCTCGGGGCGCTCGGCGAAGTAGGAGATGAAGTCGGCGGTCTCCAGATCGGCCTCGTTGCCGGTGGGCGCCCAGTGGGAGAGGCGGACGCCGAGTTCCTGGAGGGCGAAGACGGGCCGGCCCTGGTGCCCGGACTGGGTGATCAGGGCGATGGCCGGTCCGTCGAGGTCGGTGCGGAACTCCTCGAAGGCGTTGAGGTTGGTGTTGGGGCCGAGCAGCCGCATCCCGGACCGCTCGACCGCGGCGGCCAGCCGGTCCTGCGCGGCGGCGCCCCGCGCACCGGTCTCGGCGAACCCGGAGGCGAAGACCACCGCGAACTTGACCTTGGCCTCGGCCAGTTCCTCGATGACCGGAAGGGGGTCGGCGACCAGCAGCACGGCGAGATCGACCTGCTCGGGCAGGTCCGCGACGGAAGGGGAGCAGGGGATGCCGAAGACCGACGAGCGGCTCGGGTGCACGGGATGGAGCCGGGCGCCGACCCGCTCGGACCAGGAGAGCAGTTGCCGGGTGACACCGGTGTTCGGGCGGCCCTCGGTGTCCGAGGCGCCGATGACGGCGACCGACTCGGGCCGGAAGAAGCGGTCCAGATCGGGGACGCCCGCGTACAGCGGACGGCCGCCGACGTCGAGATCGTCGACCTCGGCCGGGCGGCCGTGGACGGCGGGCCCGGGCTGCTCGCCGCAGGCGATGACCCGGGCCCGGCGGGAGTCGGTGGTGAGGGTGCCGTGGGTTGATCCAAGCATCGGTCCGCCCGCTCCTGTGTGACAGCGATTAACTGACGCAGTGTCAGATTACTGAACTGACACTCCGTCAGGAATGGCTGTGCACGCAAAGTTGAACGGGCGAGGTCCAGGCTCTCAGCTCACCGGCAGCCGGGACACCCGCTCGCCGTCCCTCTTCGCCACCGCCTTGGCGATCTTCCCGGCGTCGATGGCCAGTTCCCTGAGCATGCCGCTGATGGGGTTGGTGAAGCCGGTGAAGTACAGGCCGGGGGCGTGGGCCGGGGTGCGGGCGCCGTGGACGACCGGTCTGCCGCCCGGGCCGAGGACGTCGAGGTGGCCGACGAGGCCCTCCAGGGCGCGGACGTACCCGGTGGCGGCGATGACGGCGTCCGGTTCGACGAGGGCGCCGTCGGCGAGGCGCACCTTGCCGTCGTCGAAGCCGTCGACGGCGGCCACGACCTCGACCCTGCCCTTGCGGACGGCGTCGATGAGGCCGACGTCCTGCACGGGGATGGCCCCCTCGTGGACCCGGCTGTACAGGCCGGTGTCGGGGCGGGGCAGGCCGTGCGCCGAGAGGTCCGGCACGCTCAGCTTGGCCATCGGGCGGGAGAGGCGGTCGACCAGGCCGACCGGCAGCCGCCGGACGAGCACGCCCGAGTACTGGGCGGCCCAGCCGGCCGTGGAGCGGCGCACGATGTGCGGGGCGGTGCGCACCGCGAGCCGTACCCGGGAGGCGCCGCCCTCGACCAGGTCGACGGCGATCTCGGCGCCCGTGTTGCCGACACCGACGACGAGGACGTCCCGGCCCCGGTAGGGCTCGGGGGAGCGGTAGGCGGAGGCGTGCACCAGCTCGCGGGAGTAGGTGTCGCGGCCGGGCCAGTCGGGGAGCCGGGGGGTGTGGTTGTAGCCGGTGGCGACGACCACGGCGGCGCCGGTCAGCTCCCGGCCGCCGGTGGCGTGCAGCAGCCAGCCGTGGCCGTCGGGGGCGCGGTCGACACGGGAGACCTCGACGCCGGTGACGATCTCCAGCTCGTGGTGCTCGGCGTACTTCTCCAGGTACCGCACGACGTCGTCCCGGGACACCCAGCGGCCGAACCGGCGCGGCATCGGCAGTCCGGGCAGGCCCGACAGACGGCGGGTGGTGTGCAGGTGCAGCCGGTCGTAGTGGCCGCGCCAGGAGGCGCCGACGCGGTCGGACTTCTCCAGGACGACGGCGCGTATGCCCTGGGCGCGCAGGGCGTACGCGACGGCGAGTCCGCCGGGGCCGCCGCCTATGACGTACACGGGGCGGTCCGCGTCGGCTGGTGAGTGCGCTGAGGAGTCGGCCATGAGCGCGAGCGTAATCACGCACCCCGTTGATGGGTCTCGGTCAAGACCGGAATTGGTTGCGGATTGATCACGGCTGTAGGAGGAGTGGGTGGGGCTCGTGGCGTACGACCCCTGGTTATGGGTGTCGGGGGGAGGGGGTGCGCAGGGATGCGGCCCCGCGCTCCTGAGGGAGTCAGTCGTCCGCGGCCACCAGCAGCGTCAGGGAGTTCGCGGGGCGGTCGATGAGCACCAGCTCGTGGAAGTCGATGTGGATCGGGCCGTGGTCGTGGCGGGCGTCGTCCGGGAGGGGGCCCAGGAGGTACGTGCTGGTGGCCGTGTTGATCGGGGTGTGGACCTGTTCCTGGACGGCCTGGGAGAGCGCCTTCGGGATCGGGCCGTGCTGGTCGGCCCAGGAGCGGATCACCGCGCCCGCCGTCGCCGCGTCCACCGGGCGGTAGGCCTCCGGGGTGACGCGGTCCAGCCGCCACTGGCCGTGCCGGGGCCGGTCCTGGACGCCGGAGCCGTCGTAGGTGTCGCGGAACTGGGGGTGGGCGATCAGGGCGGCCAGCAGCGCCCTGTCCTGCGGCGCCGGGGACGGGAGACGGAAGCGCTTGATGTCGATCCAGCGGTAGCCGTGGGCGGAGGACTCCGCGAACTTGAAGTCGCGGAAGTTGATGAAGGGGCTGTCCAGGTGGACCAGCTTGTACGGCACGGCTTGCATGCCGGACATAGTAGAACGGTCCGGACATAACACCACGACGCCGAGCCCGGTCGTTGGCGGAGGGGCTCGGCGCCGTGGGTTGCGCGGCGACCGGAGACATGACGGGAAACCGGTACCGCGGCTCAGGGGGCTAGCGGGCGCTCTTGTGGCCCGTCACCTTGGCGATCCAGGTGATGAAGTCGCCCGGGTCGGTGTTGGCGCCGTGGCCCTCGTCCCAGTAGTAGAGGTGGTTCACCTCGTCGCCGAGGGCGTTCGCGGCGGCGGCCAGGTTCGCCGAGACCGTCAGCGAGGTGTCGGAGTCCTTGGTGCCGAGCCGGATCCACCAGTGCTTGGAGCGCCGCGAGTTGACCTTCTCCACCAGGTGGTACATCGGGTTCATCAGGTCCAGCTTGGCGGGGATGTCGCTCGCGACCCGCTTGCTGGCGAGCCCGGTGGAGTCGTTCTTCGCGCCGTACGCCGTGAAGTGACGGGCGGCCGTGGTCCCCGCGCCGAAGAGGTTGTTCTCGCCCGAGGAGAGGTCGAAGGCGTCGAAGGCCGGCGTGTTCTTCTTCCGCGCGCCCACGTGCGTCAGGAAGTCCGCCCAGGTGAAGGACGCCTTGCCGCCGGACCAGGTGATGAAGGTGTTCTTCGCCAGGTACGTCTCGCGGTCGGCGTCCGACAGGGCCGCGAGGTACGTGGTGGCGGAGGGCTCCAGGTACTGCTTGACCAGGTACTCGTCGTAATTGCGGGCGTTCAGCGTGCCGAAGCGGTTCAGGCCGCGCAGCTTCAGGCCCGCCTGGTACTCGGCGAACTGGGACTGGAGGGCCTTGGACACCGTCTGGTCGACCTGCTTGCCGGTGCTGAGGGCGTTGGTCCCCCAGTTCCACTCGTAGGCGCCGTCGGCGTGCTCCAGGTCCGTGATCGGGCACCAGGCGCCGACCGCGAAGATGGCGTCGGAGGCGTCGGCCGCGCCGATCTCCTCGAGGTGCTTGGCGTAGAGCGGGCTGTCGCCGGAGGCGCCGAGCAGCGAGGACAGGGCGCCGCCCGCGCTGGTGCCGGCCGAGACGATCCGGTCGACGTCGCCGGGGATCCGGCCCTTGTTGGCCTTCAGGTACCGCACGGCCGCCTTGAGGTCGACGATCGCGGCGGGGGCGGTGCCGTAGTACTCGCCGTCCGTGTTCTTCAGGGTGCGGCCCCGGGCGCCGGGCTCCACGACCACGTACCCGGCGGCGAGGGCCAGCTTCTGGTTGGTGGCGAGGGCGCCGCCGGTGGCGTTGGTGTTGCCGTTGGCGTTGGGGAGGGCGCTGCTCGAGGCCGACGGGGAACCGCTGGGCGCCCCCGCGCCGCCGCCGGTCATGCCGCCGCCCCCGACACCGGTCGCGTTCGCGACGGAGGACGGCATGTAGCCGCCGACGGAGTTCGCGAACAGGATCGGGGCGCCGGAGGCGTCGACCGCCTTGCCGTCGACCTTCACCGGGACGCTGACGTTCAGCGACTGGTACGTCTCGTCGACCGGCTTGGCGACGTAGGTGATCGCCTTCCAGAAGTGGTACGTCACCTCGTGCGAGGTGCCCTCGGTGTCCGTGACGGTCGTGGTCAGCTCGGTGTAGCCGGCGGGGTCGAAGACCAGCGAACCGGACGCGGAGGAGCCGTCGGTGCCGGAGGACGCCTGCGCGCTCAGCGCGATGCCGCCCGCCGCGGCCACCCCGGCCGCCGCGCCGATGCCCATCACGACGGTCCTGCGCTTGACTGCCCTGTGCTTCACGTTCGACTCCCTCGGGTCATTGGGCTTGCGTCTGCGAAGGTAGTCAGAGTGGCGACAAAATTGCCAACAATCCGCTCCCTTTCATGGAAGACCCACAGATTCACAGGGGGTCCACAGTGGCGGCGGCAGTGCGAGAGCGGCGGCAGGGGGTCTCCCGCGCCCGCCGGATCTGACGTACCGTCAGATCCATGGACACGATCTGGCTCAGTGGCGCGGAATGGCTGGCCGTGCTCCGCATAGGCCTCGGCCTGTGGTGGCTGGAGAGCTGGCGGCACAAGGACAAGAAGAGCTGGTTCCAGGGCGGCGGGATCGCCTGGGCGGCGGACGTGGCGGCCAAGCACCGCTGGACCGCCGTACGGTCGGGCTTCGACGTCGTCGTGGCACCCCGGCCGCGGACGATGGCGTACGTCGTCGCCTACGCCGAACTCGCCCTCGGGCTCGGTCTGATCCTCGGTTTCCTCACCCCGGTCGCCCTGGTCGCCGGCCTGTTGCTCAACGGCGTGTACTTCGCGCTGATGATCCACGACTGGGCGGAGCAGGGGCAGAACTCGATGATGGCGCTGATCTCGGTCGTCGCGCTGTTCGGGATGTCCTGGCAGACCTGGTCGCTGGACGACGCGCTCGGGCTGTTCCTGTGACGGCCCGCTTCGACCAACCCGAGCCCGATGCCTTCACCCGCCCCTACTGGGACGCGGCGGCCGAGGGGCGGCTGCTCGTCCGCCGCTGCCGGGCCTGCGGACGGGCCCATCACTATCCGCGGGAGTTCTGCCCGTACTGCTGGAGCGAGGACGTCGCCTGGGAGACCGCGAGCGGCCGGGCCGCGCTCTACACCTGGTCGGTCGTGCACCGCAACGACCTGCCGCCCTTCGGGGAGCGCACCCCGTACGTCGCCGCCGTGGTCGACCTGGCCGAGGGCCCGCGGATGATGACGGAGATCGTGGAGTGGACGGGGTCGGCCGGAGAGGCGCCGCTGCGGGCCGGAATGGAACTGGAGGCGGGGTTCCGGGACGGGGTGCCGGTGTTCCGGCCGCTGCGGCGAGGCCACCTCGCCATTCACTGAGCGCCGCACTCGCTCACCAGTTTCAATGGCCTCATGACGCTCGACGACCAGCGCTACAAGGCACCGGCACTCCCCGACCTCCGCGCCGGGGACCTCCGGCTGCGTCCCTGGGACCCGGAGTCCGAGGCGGACGTCGAGGCGTGGCTGCGCGGGCGCACGGACCCGGAGTTCGCGCGCTGGAACACACCCCTGCGCTTCACCACGGACCTCGACAGCGCGCGGGAGCAGCTCCGGGCGGCGGCGCACAGCGCGGCGGAGGGCTCCTCGGCGCCGTACTGCATCGCGGACGCGGCGAGCGGACGGCCGCTCGGGCACATCGGCGTCAACGTCATCAACCGCGTGATGAACACAGCGCGCGTCGGCTACTGGGTCCTCCCCGAGGCCCGGGGCCGCGGGATCGCCACCCGCGCGCTCGCCCTGGCGGCCCGCTGGGCGTTCACCGATCTCGGCCTGCACCGCATGGAACTCGACCACGCGGTGGGCCACGATTCGTCCTGCCACATCGCGGAGCGCTGCGGTTTCACCTACGAGGGAACCCTGAGGGGCGCGATGTGGGAGGCCGGCCGGCACGACGCGTACCGGGACATGCATCTGCACGCGCGGCTGGCGGAGGATCCCGAGCCGGACGTCATGAACGGATGACTCTAGCGTCGATGTGACGACCGTGGGTTTCACCCCGGAAAGGCATGGCCAAGTCCCTTACCGAGGCGGGATCATGAGACATGCGCTCGGACGACTGGTACGTCACCGAAGACCTCGACCGCTTCCTCTCGCACGCCGGTGGATTCCTGCGGTCGCGCCCCGATCTGCACACCGTCGCCCTGACGGTGACGGAGTCCCTGCGGATGCGCGGGCTGCGCGCGTACGGGGGTGACGAGCCGCCCGTGTTCGGGGTGATGGAATGCGACGGCCAGGTGCGGGGGGCCTACTTCCGCACCCCGCCCTACCGGCTGAACGTCACCCCGCTCAACGCCGACGAGACCGACGCCCTCGCCGCCCACCTCGTGGCCATCGGTCACCCGGTGCCGGGCATCATCGGCACCCGCGAGACGACCACCGGGTTCGTCCGCTCCTGGCAGCGTCACACCGGCGCGAACTCGGCCCTGCGCCAGCGTCAACGGCTGTACCGGCTGGGCTCGTTGATGACGCCCCGGCCGCTGCCCGAGGGGGCGCCCCGGGTGGCCGGCGAGCAGGACCGGGACCAACTGATCCGCTGGTACGGCGAGTTCACCGAGGCGGTCGGCGATCATGCCGCCGGGGATGTCGAGGCCTGGGCCGACCATCGCATCGCCTACGGCGGCATCACCTTCTGGGAGAACCCGCAGGGCACCCCGGTCTCCATGTGCGGGGTGACCCCGATGGTCGCGGGCCAGGTCCGTATCGCCCCCGTCTATACCCCGCCCCACCTGCGGGGACGCGGATACGCCGGGGCGGTGACGGTCGAGGTGAGCCGGGGCGCGGTCCGCGCGGGCGCGGAGGAGGTCCTGCTCTTCACCGACCTCGCCAACACCACCAGCAACGTGCTGTATCAGCGGCTCGGCTACCGGGCGGTGGCGGACTTCGAGGTGTACGACTTCTCCGGAGGGCTGGGTTCGTAGACGCCGTGGGTCACCGCGGGGCGAAGTGCCTGGCGGGAATTGACTGTTCGATCTGACGTTCGGAATTTCGGCCGCTACTGTCCTCGGCCGTGGAGGAAACTGGACGAGAGCCCCTCCGGTTCTCCTTGCTCGGTCCGCTGCGCGCCTGGCGCGGCACCAGTGAACTCGCGCTGGGCTCACCCCAGCAGCGTGCCGTCCTGGCGATGCTGCTGTTGCTGCGCCGAGGGCACGCGGTCGGGGTGGCCGACCTCGTCGACGGGCTGTGGGGGACCCGGCCGCCACCGGGCGCGGTCCCGGTGCTGCGGACGTACGCCTCCCGGCTGCGCAAGCTGCTGGAGCCCGAGCGGACGAAGGGGCAGCCGTTCCGGATCCTGGTCTCGGCCGGGGACGGCTACGCCCTGCGGACCGACACCGTCTCCAGCGATCTGGCCGACTGCACGGCCGCGGTGGCCCGGGCCGAACGGCACCGGGCCGCCGGGGAGACGGAATCCGCCCTCCGGCTGCTGCGTACCGCGCTGGCCGACTGGGGGAGTCCCGCGCTGGCCGGAGTGCCCGGCCCGTTCGCCGAGGCGGCCCGCGCGGATCTGGCCGAACGGCGGCTGAGCGCGCTGGAGTTCAGACTGCGGGTGGAGTCGCAACTCGGCCGTCATGAGGCACTGGTGCCGGAACTCCTCGCGCTGCGCGAGGCGCACCCGCTGCGGGAGGCCGTCAGCGAGTTGCTGCTCGCGGCCCTGTACCGGTGCGGGCGGCGGGCCGAGGCGCTGGAGGCGTACGCGCGCACGCGCCGGACCCTGGTCGACGAACTGGGCCTGGAACCGGGCCCGTCCCTGCGGGCCCTGCACACCGCGATCCTGACCGGCGCCGCCCCCGACACCCTCGGCACTCCCTTTCGGCCGGAATCGGAGCCCGGCGCCCCCGGAACCCCCAAGGTGCGGCCCTCCCAGCTCCCGGCGGACCTGGCCACGTTCACCGGCCGCCGCGCCGAGATCGACCGAGTCACCGAGCTGCTGTCCGCCGCCGACGACCTCACGGCTCAGCCGACCGGACCCGGCGCCCCGGCCCTCACTCCGCGCCCCGCCATCGGCGTCATCGACGGCATGGCCGGTGCCGGGAAGACCACCCTCGCCGTGCACTGGGCGCACCGGGCCGCTCGGCGCTTCCCGGACGGGCAGCTCTACGTCAATCTGCGCGGCTACGACCCCGGCGCCGCCCGCACGGACCCCGGCGAGGCGCTCTCGACGTTCCTCGTCGCGCTCGGAGTGGCGCCGCACGCCGTTCCCGAGGGTCTCGACGCGCAGACCGCCCTGTACCGCAGCGTCCTGGCCGACCGGCGGGTGCTGATCGTGCTGGACAACGCCCGCGACACCGAGCAGGTACGGCCGCTGCTGCCCGGCACGTCCGGCTGCCTCGTCATCGTCACCAGCCGCAGCCGGCTCACCGGCCTGGTGGCGCGGCACGGGGCCAGGCCGCTCGCGCTCGGCCTGCTCGGCGCGGCGGAAGCCGGGGAACTGCTGGCCCGGCGGCTGGGCAGCGCCCGGGTCGACGCCGAACCGGAGGCCGCCGACGCCATCGTCGCCCGCTGTGCCGGGCTGCCGCTGGCCCTGGCCATCGTCGCGGCCCGGGCCGCCCTCAACCCCGGCTTCCGGCTCGCCGACATCGCGGCGGAACTGCGTGCGGGCCAGGGCAGCCTCGACGCGTTCGCCGTGGGAGACGACACCGGCTCCGACGTCCGTGCCGTCTTCTCCTGGTCGTACCGGGCGCTGTCGCCCCAGGCCGCCGCGCTCTTCCGGCGGCTCGCCCTGCACCCCGGCCCGGACATCAGCACCGCCATGGCCGCCGCGCTGGCCGGAACGCCCCGCCGCCGGGTGCGCGCCCTGCTGACCGAGCTGACCGGGGCGAGCCTGCTCATCGAACACCTCCCCGGCCGGTTCGTCTTCCACGACCTGCTGCGCGCCTACGCCGGTGAACTCGTCGCGCACCAGGACGGCGCGCCCGAGCGCGACGCCGCCGTGCTGCGGATGCTCGACCACTGTCTGCACACCGCCCACCACGCCTCCGCCGTGCTCGGCCCGTTCCGGGAGACCGTCCCCCTGGCAGCGAGCACAACGGACAGCGGGCCGCTGCGGTTCAACGACAGCCGGCAGGCGACCGCCTGGCTGAACACCGAGCGCCATGTGCTGCGCTCGGTCGTCGAGTACGCCACCGACCGGGGCCACCACGACCACGCCTGGCGCACCGCCTACGCCCTGGACCTGTACTTCGACCGGCTCGGCCACTGGCACGACATGATGGAGATCAACAAGGCCGCGCTACGCGCCGCCCGGACCCTGGGCGATTCCGTCGCCGAGGCGCACGCCCTGCGCGGCCTGGGCTTCGGCCACACCCGCTTCGGGCACCCGGACGAGGCGCTACGGCTCCTCGGCCGTGCCCTGGACCTGTTCCGGGCGGCCGGCGACGCCTTCGGCGAGGCCCGCACCCGGCGTGCCCTCGCCTACCAGGCCAACCAGCTCGAGCGCCACGACGTCTCCCTCGGCCACTACGCACGCGCCGGAGAGCTGTACCGCTCCCTCGGCCACCGCAGCGGCCAGGCCAGCGTCCTCAACGAGACCGGCTGGACGTACATCCTGCTCGGCGACCTGCAACGGGCCCTGGAGCACTGCGAGCAGGCCGTCCTGCTGCACCAGGAGGTCGGCGACCTGAGCGGGGAGGCCTCGGCGCAGGACAGCGTCGGATACGCCCACCACCACCTCGGCGCGTACGACGCGGCCGTCGAGCGGTTCGAGCGGGCCGTGGAGCTGTACCGGGAGATCGGCAGCGGTTTCCTGGAGGCCGACACCCTGCGCCATCTCGGCGACGCCCATCGCGCGGCCGGCGATCACGAAGCGGCGCGCGGGGCGTGGCAGGAGGCGCTCGTTCTGCTGGAGGAGAGCGGGCACGCGGACGCGGACGAGGTCCGGCGGGAGCTGCGCGAGCTGGACCCGTAGGGGGCGGCGGTCCGCGTGCCTATCGCACCCCCCGCTCCTCCAGTGCCGTCCTGAGGCCGCGCAGGGCGTAGTACACACGGGACTTCACGGTGCCCTGCGGGACGCCGAGGACCGAGGCGGCCTGCTGGGTGGTGCGGTCCGCGAAGAACGTGGCGAGCAGCACCTCGCGGTGTGCGGGGGTCAGCGCCTGGAGGGCGTCCCGCACGACCAGGGAGGACAGCATCCGGTCGATGTCGTCGACCTCGATGCCCAGTTCGCTCACCCAGTCGGCGCCGCCGACCTCCTGCGGCCGCGCCGCACGCGTCCGGTGCGTGTCGATGACGAGGTTGCGGGCGACCCGGAACATCCAGGGGCGTACCGCCATGCCGTCGTCGTCGACCAGGTTCTGCTTGCTCCAGCACCGCAGCAGCGTCTCCTGGATGACGTCCTCCGTGCGGTGGGTGTCCCCGCCCAGCAGGCGCAGCACGTACGAGTAGAGCGCCGGGCCGTGCTCGAGGTAGAGATCGCGCAGCGCCCGTTCCTCCGGGGTGGTGGCGCCGGCCGATCCGATCACCGTCACGTTCATGGTGTGCTCCTGCTCCGTGGGATGAGCGACCCCGGCCGGGACGGGAGTGAGGGCCGGGGTCCGCTGGGGACGGAGTGTTGCCAGGGGCGTTCCACGCTCGTTTGACGCCGGTTGTACGGATCGATGGACGAGCAGGTCAGGGGTGCCGTAGGCGATGGTCGGCGGTGACTCAGACGTACGCCGCCAAGGCGTCGACGTGTCTGCGGACCTGCCCGACGAGGGCGGCGTGGCCGGGCGGCAGTTGGCCCTGGAGGTTCAACCGGCTCCACATGTGCAGCAGTTCGCGCCCGTGGACCAGGGCCGCCCGGTCGTCGTCGATGCGCTGCCAGGCCGCCGCCGCCCGCGCCACCTCGTCCGGCGCGCGTCCGTCCCGGGCCCCGCACCGGATCCGGGCCACGCCCAGGGCCAGCACGGTGGCCTCCCGGTGGTCCCCGCGCAGATGCGCGAGGTAGGCCTCCACCGACCGGGCCTCCAGCGCGTGCGGATGGTCGGCGCCGAGCGTGCCGGTGAGGCTCGCGCGCAGCGCGCTCGCGTCGGCGTACGCCTCATCGAGCCGGCCACCGGTCGCCAACGCGTGGATACGACCGATCCGTTCGGCATGCTCGACGGGCAACTCGGCGACGGGCGACTCGGCGAGGGGCGACTCGGTGGCGGGGGCCGCGGCCCGGGGCCGGGCTCGACCCCGTTCCTGACCTGGCCCCCGCTGCTGCCCGTGCCCCCGTTCCTGACCTCGACCGCGGGCACGGGCGACGGCGGCGGCCACGGCGGACACGGGCGCCGACGGGGGCGGCGACGCGGGACGCCGGGGCTCGGGCTCCGCCGCCGGCTCGGAGGGTGAGGGCTCGGTGGCGTCGAGGAGGCGGCTGGAGCCGTCCGGGGAGACCTCGAGGACGAAGTGGGCGGAGGCGGAGCCGTCGTTCACCGTGGCCCGCACGGCGGCGCCGCGCTCCTGCGCGTACTGCTGCAAGCGGTCCAGTACGGCGTCGTGCACGGACTGGCCCGGCTCGGGGGCGAGGGGCTGTCCGTCGATCTCGGCGCGCTCGTCGTCGGTGATGCGCACCTCGAAGTGGGCCATGGCGGTCCTCCTCATGCGGGGGCGATGGTGGATGGATCAGGTGGGATCGGGGGTGACGCCGGGCGTGGCCCCGGAGGGCGGCGCGGCGATGCCCTCGTACTTGGCGAACTGGGCGCGGACGGCGAGGACGTAGCCCTGGGCCTCGTTCGTGTTCGGCACGCCCTTGGCGGCGCGGACGGCGTCCATGCCGACGTGGTAGGCGGCCAGGGCGAGGTCCAGGGCGGTGTCGGTGGTGCCGGTCCGGACGACCTCGCCGTTGTCGATCATCTTCTGGGCCTCGTCCGCGAGGGCGCACATGTAGCGGCCCTGCGCCATGATCGAGTCCTCCGCGTCCAGGGCGGAGACCTTGTCGTTGTCGTCGTCGTCCTTGCCGTACTGCGTGAACTTGTCCGGCGGCAGTTGCGAGATGCCCTGCTTGCCGTCCGGGCCGACCAGCGCCGCGTCGAAGCCGGACTCCCGCTCGATCTGGGACGCGATGACGATCGGGCCGATCGCGCCGCACAGCTCGCCGGCGTCCTCGATGGTCTCCACCAGGTCCTCCGGGACGGTGGAGGTGTCCAGCTCGCCCGAGCCGTCGCCCTGGAGGGAGGCGATCACCTGGTCCGCGGTGCCCTGGTTGTCGGAGTCGCTGCCCCCGCCGCCGAAGAGCATGATCAGGGCGATGAGCGGGGCCAGCAGCACCCCGAACCCGCCGATGACGATCACGATGATCACGGTGCCGACCAGGGCGACCGGCGACAGCAGACAACCGCAGCCGGTGCCGGCGGCGATGGTGTTCCGGACGGCTGTGGAGCTGCCGCCCTCCTCGTTCTGTCCCGTTGCGGAACCCATGGGCTCGTGCCTTCTTCCCCTCACCTTGAACCGCTGCGGCCAAACGGCCCGTTGTGCTGTCCGTCGGGCTCGGCAGATCCAAACGGGCCCGGGAGCAAATAAGTTCAAACCGGTGGAAATCAGATGCGCCGGAGCAGCGGAATGACGACCGAAGAGGGGGGCGGAACAGCCATGGCCACACCATCGACCACGCCGACGGGCCCATCAGGATGGGTGCGGGGCCCCAAATCTCCGGCGGCCCCGGTCTCCTCCGGGGGTACGGCGCCGGCGGCGTCCCCCGCTCCGGTTCGCCGTACCGCCCCCGCCCCCGTCGCCGAGCCCTCCTGGGGTGAGCCCCGGCGCGGTGGTGCCGCGCGAGGTGGTGCCGGGCGGGGCGCTTCCGGGCGGGGGAAGGGGCGGGACGAGATCGGATGGGTCCAGGCGCACGGGGGCGCCGGGGCCACCTCCCTGGTCGAGGTGCTCGGGGGCGTGGACCTCGGGGTCCGCTGGCCCAAGCCGGGGGCGGGGGAACCGCGCCGGGTGGTGATCGTCGGCCGGACCAGCGCCCGTGGACTGCGTGCCGTCTCGCAGGCGTTGGGCGCGCTCAAGGAGGGGCGGGCTCCGCAGGGTCTCGAACTGATCGGCGTCGTTCTCGTCGCCGACGCCCCCGGGCGGCTCCCGCTCACATTGCTGCGCCGGATCCGCGTCCTGCGCTCCGTCACCCACGTCCATCGCGTGCCCTGGATACCCGCCTGGCGCCTGGGCGGGCGGGTGAAGTCCCTGCCCCGGCAGCTCGTCTCGCTCGCCGAACTCGTGGGCGCCGAGGCGCGCGCCGAGGAGGCCGTGTCGTGAACCGGTTCCTGCTCGCCGCGCCGCCCGCCGGCTACAGCCCGCCCGCCGGCGCCGGCACCATCCTCGGCATCCTCGCCTGGTGCGCCACCGCCGCCGGTGTCGCGGGCCTGCTGATCGTCGGCATCAACATGGCCGTCCAGCTCAACCGGGGCGAACCCGGCGAGGGCGGTGCCCACTTCCGTGGCGTCTTCTTCGTCACCCTCGGCTGCCTCGTCGCCTCCTCGGCCGGTCCGCTCGTCGCCTTCCTCGGCGATCTGTCCCTCCTCGGCCCCTAGGACTCCCCGCCCTCCTCCAAGCCATCCTCCAAGCCCTTCTCCACGCCCTCCTCCGCTCCGTCGTCACGCGTGCGCCCGCCGACGGCGCCCCGCGCACGCCCGCACCGCACAGACCACACCGCACCGACCGTCCCTCCCCGCCCGCCCTCCAGGCAGGGCGCCGACCTCCTCGGAGATCCCCATGTCATTGCTCCTCGAAGCCCACAACGTCCTCGCCGCCGGCGTCCCGCAGCCCACGAGCGGTGCTCCGGACGCGCTCAAGACCAAGGTCAACACCGTGCTCGGGATAGCCGCCTGGGCGGGCACCGCCGCCGGAGTCGCCGGGGTGCTGATCACCGGCGCGATGATGGCGATCTCCCTCAAGCGGGGCGAGAGCTCGGAGCACATGAGCCGGCTCGGCATGGTCCTCGGCGGCTGTGTCCTGGTGGCCACCGCCGGCCCGCTGGTCAGCTTCGTCTTCGCGTGAGCCGACGGGCGGTCGAGATGTTCACACGCAGACAGCGGTGGGCCGAGGAGCAGGAGCCGTACTGGAAGCAGCGCAGCTGGCGGCTGTCGGCGGGGTTCCTCGCCGTCGTGCTGGTGCTGGGCGGGATCGTCGCGCTGACGTCCGGCGGCGAGACCGGCGCGGGCCGTGCCCGTGCGGCGGAGCCCGGCCCGCTGTCCACCGACACCGCGCTGCGAGGCGGCCGCCCCGAGGGCTGCGCCACCGACGACAGCGCCGGTGACGTGCTGCCCAAGGCCGCTCCGAAGGACGTCAGTTGGCACACGATCGGCGTCACGCGCGTGCCCGTCTCCGCCTCGGCGGGGCCCACCCGGACGACGGGATCGCTGCGCTGGTGCTACGCCCGCACACCGCTCGGTGCCGTCCTGGCCGCCCACGTCATCCCGTCGCAGATGAGCGGCTCCGACTGGCGGTCCGCCACACAGCAGCAGGTCGTCGCCGGGCGCGCCCGGGACATGTTCGTCTTCCAGCGCTCCACCGTCGAGGACGTCGACAGCGGCGAGCAGAGCGGCGACACGGCCGTCGCCACCTACGCCGGGTTCTCGGTGGCGTCGTACTCCGACACGGCCGCGCACGTGAGGCTGCTGCTCAGAACGGGTCAGGGCTATGCCGCGACCACCATCGTGCTGCGCTGGAGCGGCGGTGACTGGAAGGTCCTGCCCAACAGCGACGGCTCCCTGCACTCGCCGGTGACGGCCGTCCAGGGCAACACCAGCGGTTACACCCTGTGGGGGGTCTGACGTGAACTGCCCGACCGGCAACCCGGTCATCGACCTGATCAAGGGTTTCTTCGACTTCCTCGGCAACCCCATCGGCACCGTCATCGAGCTGATCGCGAACACCATCCTGGCGGGCGCGGTCGCCGTGTTCGGGGCGTTGATCACCGGGGTGCCGACGCTGACGGGGACGGCCACGGCGAAGAACGTCGGCAGCCAGACGCAGTGGCTGGTGGTCTACCTCGCGGTCGGGTCGCTGATCTTCGCCTCGGTCCGCATGGCGCTGGAACGACGCGGTACCGCGGGTGTGACCGCCCTGACGGGCATCCTCCGGGTCATCCTGGTCTCGGGCGCCGCCACCACCATCGTCACGGCCGCGGCGGCGGTCGCGGACGACTACGCCACGTACCTGTTCAACGCGGGCGCGCAGGCGCAGTTGAGCAACGTCGGGGCCTGCAAGAGCGGGGACAACGTCCAGTCGTTCCTGCTGCTGGTGCTCGCCTTCCTGCTGCTGATCTCCGGGATCATCCACACCATCCTGATGTACATCCGGCTCGGCGTGATGATCCTGCTGCTCGGCACCCTTCCGCTGGCCGCCGCGGCCTCGATGACCGACTGGGGCTCCGGCTGGTGGCGCAAGCACATCGGCTGGATGATCGCCTGGCTGTTGTACAAACCCGCGGCCGGCCTGGTGCTGTACTCGGGCTCGGCGATGATCTCGCAGGGCGGTCAGGGCGGCGACATCAACGAACGCATCGCCGGTATCGGCCTGATGCTGCTGTCCGCGGTGTCCCTGCCCGCGCTGCTGAAGCTCGTGGTGCCGGCCACCGCCGCGCTCGGCGGCGGCAACCCCGTGTCGGGCGCGCTGGCTTCGGCGGGCGCGCTGGCCACCGGTGCCCGCCCGGTCGGCGGCAGCGGCGGGTCCGGCGGGCAGGCGGGCGGGACCGGGGCCAAGGGGCCCTCCGGCGCCGGGAGTTCGGGCGGCTCGCCGGGCGGCGCCGCCGGTCCGGGCGGACCCGCGGGTCTCAACGGCGCGGGCGGCGGGGGCCGGGGCGGCGGTTCCGCGGGTGCCGGGGCGGGAGGAGGCGGCTCGGGCGCCGCGGCCGGCGCGGGGCGGGCGGCGGCAGCGGCGGGCGGGCCGGCCGGAGTGGCCGTCGCCGCGGCGGTCACCGCCGCGAAGATCGTCGGCAGCACCGCCTCGGGCGCCCTCGACGGCGCCGACGGCGACCTGGGCCACAACAAGTGACGCCACCGCACCCCGCCCCCTAGAGCGACCGCCGAACTCCCGCTCCCCCCTGGGAGTTCGGCGGTCTTCACCCTCCCCCGCCCGACGCGGCACCACCACACCACTCCTCGAAGGGACACCGGAGCCTCATGTCCACGGAAGCCGTCACCCATCCGACCTACGGGAACTGGCGTCGGCCACGGCGGCCGGGGCTCGGGCCGCTGGGGCTCGTCGGGACCTTCGGCGTGTTCGGCGGGCTGGTCGCCACCCTGCTCGCCTCGCTGGTCTCGCTGTACGCCGCGGTCGTCGTCGCCGTACCGGTCATCGTCTTCCTGGTGCCGCTCGCCATCCGCACCCAGGACGGCCGCAACGTCTACCAGTTGATGACCCTGCGCGTCGGCTGGTGGCGTCGTAAGGCCAAGGGCTCGCACCTCTACGTCTCCGGCCCGCTGTCCGCCCGGCCGGGCGGCCGGTTCCGTCCGCCCGGCCTGCTCAACAAGGTCACCGCCACCGAGGGCCGGGACGCCTACGACCGCCCCTTCGGCGTCCTGCACCACCCGGCCCGCAACCTGTACACGATCGTCCTCGGCTGCGACCCCGACGGCGGCGCCCTGGTCGACCCGGACCAGGTCGACGTATGGGTGGCGCTGTGGGGCGAGTGGCTGGCCCGGCTGGCCCACGAACCCGGGCTGCGGGGCGCCTCTTTGATCGTGGAGACCGCCCCCGACCCGGGCACCCGGCTCGCCCACGAGGTGCTGCCCCGCATCCACCCCGACGCACCGCCCGCCGCCCGCGCGGTGATGGAGGAGGTCGTCGAGCGCTATCCCACCGCCTCCTCGGAGATGCACACCTACGTCACCCTCACCTACGGCGTCCCGCCCGGCCAGAAGCGCAAGCCGGACGATGTGATCTCCGACCTCGCCATCCGTATCCCGGGCCTGCTCAGCGGGCTCGTCGCGGCCGGTGGCGGCTCGGCCTACCCGCTGTCCGCCGAGCGGATCGCCGAGGTCGTCCGGGTCGCCTACGACCCCGCCGTCGCCGCCGACGTCCTCGACGCCCGGGCCCGCCACGGCGGAACCGGCCTGGAGTGGGACGACGCGGGACCGGCCGCGGCCGTCGAGACGGTCAACAGCTACCAGCACGACTCCGGGGTGTCCCGGACCTGGCTGCTCACGCTGGCGCCCCGCGGCACCGTCCGCTCCTCGGTGCTCAGGGGCATGCTGGAGGCGGCCCCCGGCACGCGCCGCAAGCGGGTCGCGCTGGTGTACCGGCCCATCGACCCCGCCACCTCGGCGCGGATCGTCGAGGCGGACCGGCGCAGCGCCCAGTTCATGGCGACGTCCGGCCGCGGCATGGTGCAGGCCCGCGCCGCCTCCGAGATGCGGGCGGCGGAACAGACCGCGGCCGAGGAGGCGTCGGGCGCCGGGCTCGTGGAGTTCTCGCTGATGCTGACGGTGACCGTGGACAGCGCGGCGGAGCTGGCCGACGCCAGCGTCATGATCCGGAACCTGACCGCCGCCTCCCGGGTGCTGATGCGGCCCGCCGACCGGATGCAGGCGGCCGCGTTCAGCTGCACCCTGCCCACCGGGATCCTCCCCTGGGAGCAGACCCTCATCCCGCACGAACTCCAGGAGGCGCTGTGAGCCGTCGCGGCGAGGAGAAGAAGGCCGAGCGAGCCGACCGGCTGGCCGAGCAGCAGGCGCGCCGGGCGCTGGACTCGGGGCTCCCGGGTCCGGACCCGGCCCGGGCGCCGGAGCCCGACGAGCCGCGCTGGCGGAAGGAAGCGAAGAGCGGCAAGGGCGGAAAGGGAGGCAAGGGCGGCGGGAACAAGCCCGCCGCCCGGCCCCGGGAGCCGTACGTCCCGCCGCGCGGCTGGATGGGGCCCGGCGGGGGCCGCGTCGGCTATGTGGATCCGCCCACCATGTGGCGGGCCACCACCGTGCAGGCGTGCGGCATGTGGCCGTTCGCGGCCGGCTCCGGCTCGCCGATGACCGGAGTGCCGCTCGGGCAGCACCTGTTCACCGGCGCCACCGTCTGCGGCGACCCGCTGAACTGGTTCACCCGGGCCCGCTACATCTCCAACCCCTCCCTGTTCATGCTCGGCATGCCGGGCCTGGGCAAGTCCACCCTCGTCAACCGGATGCTGATCGGGCTCGCCGCCACCGGTGTCGTCCCGCTCGTGCTCGGCGACCTCAAGCCCGACTACGCCGACACCGTGCGCGCCCTCGGCGGCCAGGTGATCTCCATCGGCCGGGGCCGGGGCGGCATCAACGTCCTGGACCCCGGGGCGATGGGCGCGGCGGCGGCCAGGATCGGCGGTGAGGCGGGCGAGGTGCTGCGGGCCGAGACGCACGGGCGGGTGCTGAACATGGTCGCCGCGCTCATCACCATCGTGCGGGGCCGCCCGATGGACGACCACGAGCAGTCGGTGCTGAGCGCGTGCCTGCACCATCTGCGCGCCCGCACCCCGGCGGGCGGCACGGTCCTGCTGCCCGACCTCCTCCAGGTGCTCACCGAGGGCCCCGACCGGGTCCGCGCGGTCACCCTGGACCGCGGTGACGACACCCGCTACCGGGACGCCGTCGACCCGCTGCACCGCTCCCTGCTCGGCATCCTCGACGGCCCGCTCGGCGACACCTTCGCCTCCGAGACGTCCACCCGGATCAACCCCGACGCGCCCGCCGTGTGCATCGACATCTCCGGCATCGGCGAGGCCGACACCCAGCTCACCGCCGCCGCGATGCTCGCCGCCTGGTCCGACGGGCTCGGCACGGTGGCCGCCTCGCACGCCCTCGCGGACGCCGGGCTCGCTCCCCGGCGCTGGTTCTTCACCGTGCTCGACGAACTGTGGCGCCCGTTGCGCGCCGCCTCCGGCATCGTCGACCGGATCGACGCGCTCACCCGCCTCAACCGCTCCCTCGGGCTCGGCGACGCCAAGATCACCCACACCCTCAAGGACGCCGAGGCGCTGGGCACCGACGCCGACCGGGCCAAGGCGCGCGGCTTCGTGGAGCGGGCCGGGATGGTGGTGTGCGCCGGGCTGCCGAGGGCGGAGATGGAGGAGCTGGGCAAGGTGGTGGGGCTGTCCCGGCGCGAGATCGAGCTGGTGTCGTCCTGGTCCTCGCCCCCGGGCTGGGGGGTCTCCGGCGAGCACGAGGAGCCGCCCGGCCGGGGCCGCTTCCTCATCAAGGTGGGCGGCCGCCCCGGCATCCCCATCAAGGTCGCCATCACCGACGCCGAACGCCGGCTGCACAACACCAACACCCGCTGGACCCCCAACGAGGAGGTCGTCGAACAGGCCGTCGCCCAGGCGGCCGCGCAGGTCGCACGGGCCGCCCAGGAGGGCCCCCGCGAGCTGGGCGGGAGGTGGTCCGCGTGAGCGCCCCCCGCGCCGGCGGCGGCTATCACGAGCAGCTGCCGTGGGCCGTCGTCGCCATCGCCGGTACCGGGCTCACCCTGTTCACCGTCGCCTGGGCCGGGGGCACCTTGGGGTCCGGACTGTCCGGGAACGGCCTCGCCGCCCCGCCGTTCGCCCTGTCCACCGTCGTGCGGCTCACCTCCGAGGGCCCGGCCGCGCTGTGGCCCGCGGCACCGGCCGCCGCCGTGTACGCGGGCATGTTCGGCCTGCTGATGGTCGTCGTGTCGCCCCTCGCCCTCGTCGTACGGCACCTGCTGAACCGCGCCGCCCGCCCCAAGGGTCTCGCGGGCCGCCGCGAACTGGCCGCCCTGTGCCCCAAGGGCATCGAGGCCCGCGCCCGCGAACTGCGCCCCAGCCTCGACGGCCGCGCCGACGTGCACCCCGACGAGACCGGCAACCTCCTCGGCGACCTCGACCCCAAGGGCCCGGAGCTGCGCAGCAGTTACGAGGACGTGGAACTCGACCTCATGGCGCCCCGGGCCGGCAAGTCCACCGGCATCGCGGTCCCGCGCGTGCTGCGCGCCCAGGGCGCCGTGCTGCTCACCTCCAACAAGTCGGACGTGTACGCCGTCACCCGCGCCGCCCGTGAACAGGCGGGCACGGTCTGGACGTTCGACCCGCAGGGCATCGCGCACAGCCCGCGCGCCATGTGGTGGAACCTGCTCGGCGAGTGCCACACCATCGAGGGCGCCCGCCGGCTCGCCGGGCATTTCGTGGCCTCCGTCAACGACGACACCGCGAAGAAGGACTTCTGGATCTCGGCCGCCCAGAACACCCTCACCGCCCTCTTCCTCGCCGCCGCCCGCGGCCGGGCCCCGGTCACCGACCTCCTCGGCTGGCTCGCCGACCCCGCCGACCGCACCCCGGTCGACCTGCTCCGCGAGGCCCGGCTCAACGCGATGGCCGAGCAGTTGCAGGGCACGGTCCGCGGCGCGGTGGAGACCCGGGACGGCATCTACGAGACGGCCCGCCAGACCGTCTCCTGCCTGCTCGACCCCGAGATCCTCGCCTGGGTCACCCCCGACCCGGAGCTGCCGGAGTTCGACCCCCACCGGCACGTCCTCTCGCAGGACACCCTCTACCTGCTCTCCAAGGACGGCGGCGGATCGGCGGCCGGGGTCATCGCGGGCCTCGCCGACGCGACGATGCGGGCCGGGGTGGTCGCCGCCGAACGCATGGGCGGCCGGCTCGACCCGCCGCTGACGGCGGTCCTGGACGAGGCCGCCAACGTGTGCCGCATCTCCGATCTGCCCGACCTGTACTCGCACTTCGGTTCCCGCGGCATCAACGTCGTGACGCTGCTGCAGAGTTACCGGCAGGGCGCCCGGGTGTGGGGCGAGGTGGGCATGGACGCCCTGTGGAGCGCGGCCACGATCAAGCTCCTCGGCGCGGGCCTCGACGACGCCGACTTCGTGCAGAAGATCTCCACCCTCGTCGGCCAGCACGACGTGCGCACCCCGAGCGTCTCGCGCAGCAAGGACGGCACGTCCCGCTCGTACTCCTACCGCCAGGAGGCCGTCCTGCCGCCCGACCGGATCCGGGCCCTGCCCAAGGGCACGGCCCTGCTCCTCGCCACCGGCGTCCGGCCCGCCCTGATCCGGCTGCGCCCCTGGTACAAGGAGCCCGGGGCGGCGGAGATCTCGGCGGCTGCGAAGGCGGAGACGGCCGCCATCACGGAACGGGCCGCGCGGCGCCTGCCGGGCGTGAGCCTGGGGAAGGGGTAGGGCGTCCGCCCGACGTGACGGTACGCAGCAGCAGTTCGGCGGGCCCGTACCGCACCCGGCTCATCAGCCGGGCGCCCAGGACGAGTTGGACGCCGTAGAGCAGGACGCAGCCCGCGAGGACGGTCGCGGCGCCGAGCCGGTCGTAGAGCCCGAGTCCGTAGCCGGTGAAGACGCAGGCGAGGACCAGTGACTGGGTGAGGTAGTGGGTGAGCGCCAGCCGTCCGGCGGCGCCGAGCAGTGCGGCCGCCGCCGGGCGGGCGCGGGGGAGCAGCAGGAGCAGTCCGCAGGCGTACGACGCGGTCAGCGCCGGTGCGGTCAGGACGGCGACCGCGTGGCCGACGTGGAACCAGCGGCTGTCCAGCGGCCAGTCGGCGCAGGCGGCGGTGAGCACGCCGCCGGTCAGGCCGACCGGCAGGCACCGCACGACGACCGCGCGCAGCCACGCCCGGTCCCGGCCCCACCGCTCCACGAGCCGGACCCTGGCCGCCGCGAGCCCCGCCAGGAAGGCGGCCAGCAGATCGGGCGCGGCCAGCAGGTCGGCGCCGATCGCCGCGGGCAGGTCGCGCAGATGGGCACCGAGCACCGACACGGCGTCCCCGCGGTAGGCGGCGACGGTGTCCGCGACGTGCGGGGCGTACTGGCCGGCGGTGTACGGCTCGCTGAACGCGACCGTCAGCAGCCCGAACCCGGACAGGACCACCGCGAGACCGAGGACCAGGCCCGCCGCGAGCCGCAGCGCGGCGCGCGGGGCGAGGCCGCGCAGGCCGTACAGCACCAGCGACAGGACCGCGTACGTCATGAGGATGTCGCCGGGGTACAGCAGGACGGCGTGGGCGAGACCGAGCCCGAACAGCCCCGCCGCGCGCCGCAGATGACGCGGCGCGAAGGCGGCGCCCGCGCGCCGGGCGGAGCGCTCCTGCAGCACGAAGCTGTAGCCGAACAGGAAGGAGAACAGCAGATAGAACTTGGTGGTGACCAGCGCGGTCACCGCCCAGGCCGCGGCCCGGTCGGGCGCCGAGGCCCCGGGACCGCCGCCGAAGGCCGCGTACGGGCCCGCCGTGAGCTGGGCGTTGACCAGCAGGATGCCGGACAGGGCGAACCCGCGCAGCACATCCAGTTCGCCCACGCGCGCGGGACGAACGGGGCTCACGACGCCACCACCACGCCGGTGCCGAAGGTCAGCGTCGAGGCCAGGAACCATCCGAAGGACGGCGCCAGCAGGTGCCGGAGCGTCCACAGCCGGGCCGCGGCCGGCCGGGCCCGCGCGTAGACCACGATCACCTCTTTCCCGACCGGTGGCAGTCCGCACAGGGGCGCGTACCGGCCCGGATCGAGCACGAGGTCCCGGCCCAGGTGATCGCGGAACAGCACCAGGCCACCGGCCCGCCGGTCGGCCACCGCGCGGGCCGCCACCACGCCCGGCACCTTCAGTCCGCGCAGCCACAGCCGGACCGCCGCCGCCGACGCCCGCAGGGCCAGCAGCAGAAAGCCGAGGCCGAAACCCGTGCACAGGGCCAGCAGCAACAACTCCGCGTACATCCGCACTCCTTCACCCTCCGGCACCCTCCCGACCGCCCTCCGGCACCCGTGGCAGGCACAACGGGCCCCGGACCGAGCCCGGTTCAGCCTCCTTGAACCGCCGCACGGTGGCGCGGCGTTGTGAGAACGATCCACGACCCACCGCACCAGCCCCGCACGTCCCCGAAGGGAGCTTCGGCACAGATGAGCCAGACGACACGGAGTCCGCACGCGCGCGCCCGGCGGACGGCGGTGGCCGTCACCCTGGCCTGCGCCCTGACCGCGGCGGTCCAGCAGCCGGCCCGGGCCGAGCCCGACACCCTCACCGAGGTACGGGCCGAACTCCGGCGCCTCTACCACGACGCCGAGGTCGCCACGGAGAAGTACAACGCCGCCGACGAACGGGTCACCCGGCAGGAGAAACGGGTCCGCACCCTCACCTCCCAGGTCAAGGCAGCCGAGACGAAGCTGGACCGGCTCACCTCGCTGGCCGGGGCCGCCGCCCGCGCCCAGTACCGGTCCGGCGGACTGCCGGCCGAGGTCCACTTCGCGCTGTCCGACGACCCCGAGCGCGCCCTGGACAACGCCTCCCTGGCCCGCCGGGCCGAGCAGTCCACGCAGGGCGTCCTCACCGCGCTCACCGAGACCGAGGAGGACTTGCGCGACACCAGGGACGAGGCCGCCGGGGAACTCGACGACCTGCGCGCCGGCCGCCGCGCCATGGCCGGTGAGCGCAGGACGATCGAGAAGAACATCGCCTCCGCCCGGAAGGTGGAGTCCCGCCTGAAGGAGAAGCAGCGCAGGGAACTGGCCGCACTGGAGGAGCGGGAGGCCAGGGAGGCGCAGGCCGAGTGGGAGCGCACGGGCGTCCTCGACCGGGCCGGCACCGAGGCGACGCCGGCCGGCCGCAAGGCCATCGCCTACGCCACCCGGCAGCTCGGCAAGCCCTACGTCTGGGGTGCCGAGGGCCCCGACTCCTTCGACTGCTCCGGCCTCACCTCCCAGGCCTGGCTGCACGCCGGCGTCGTCATCCCCCGCACCTCCCAGGAGCAGTGGCGGCAGCTCACGAGGGTCCCGGTCGAGCACATGCGCCCCGGCGACCTGGTCATCTACAACGCCGACGCCAGCCATGTCGCCCTCTACGTCGGCGACGGCGAGGTCATCCAGGCACCCCGCCCCGGGCGGTGGGTGTACGTGTCACCGGTGGCGTCGATGGAGATCCTCGGGGTGGTACGGCCGGACGCCTGAGACACGGCGGCGGGGCGGGCACCCCCGTGGCCCGCCCCGCGACATGGTGCGTCCGTCTGTTCAGCCCGCACGCGGTTGCGGGGCCGTACTCCAGGCGGCTGCTGCCCCGGCCTCCGGCGTCGGCTCGAATCCCGGGGGCAGCGGCAGGAGGCCGGCGGGCAGCGGCGCCACGGGCAGGCGCGGCGCGTGCTCGCACCCGGGCGGCTGGTCCTGTCGTACGGCCGTCCCGTCCGCGTCCGACGGCGGGCGGCGCCGTGCCAGGAGCCCGCGCGGGGGGAGGGGAACGGCTGGAGTCGGTTCTGGCATGGGCGTTCCTCCGAGGGGCCTGCGGGGGGGGGCGCCGGCCCGGTCCGGGCCGGCGCCGGTTCGAGAGGCACAACGGGCCCGCCCGGCGCCCGGTTCAGCCGGCCGCGTCCGACGGCGGCGGGCCGAAGGGGTCGGCCGAGTCGACCGACGGAGTCTCCTTCGGGCGGTGGGCGCCGGGCTTGCAGCCGGCGAACGGGCCGGCCGGGTCCCGCAGGCTCTGCATGACCGGTCCCAGACAGTCCCGGTGCCAGGTGGTGGGGCCGCTGCCCGGGGAGTCGGCCTCGGTCAGCTCCTCCCAGGCCAGCCACAGGCCGTGCAACTGGGCCACCGCCTCCGGATGGTCCCACCAGCGGGAGCACCACGGGGACGTGGAGGTGACCTCCCTGCCATAGACCGGCAGGAGCACATGGTGGACCCACAGAGTCAGTCCCCGCAGCGTCTGCCCGTACTCCGGGCCTTCCTGATACAGGATGAACCTCACCGGCGCTCCTCCCTCGTGTGCAGCGGGCCTCGGCACCCACAACGCCCTTGCACCGGCCCGTGGTTCAGCGGCGGACGGATTGAACCGGGCGGTGAACGCGGGCCGTTGGGCCTGTCGACATCGTGGAAGGGAAGGCCTTCGATGGCGGGCTTCGACCAGGCACAGTTCGACCGTGACAGGACCGCTCTCATGAGGGACCTGCGCCACTACAACCTGCACAAGGACACGAGATTCACGGAGGCGCTCAACGGCTACCTCGACCAGCTCCAGCGGGAGGGGCAGTGGGTCGCGCAGGGCCACACACCCGACCCCAGCTGGGTCGGACAGCGTCAAGTGGACGCCTTGATAGATCAGTTCGACCGCAAGCACGCGTTCCACGTCCCGGCCGACTGGTGGCGCCGGCACCGCAACGACAGCGGGTTCCGCGAGATGCGGCGCGACAAGGCGGTGGAGGCCGCGGCGCACGGCTACCTGTGGTCCAAGACCGAACCGGGGCCCGCGGCGAAGCGGGCCGCGGCCGACAAGGGACTGATCCTGGAGACCTCGGTCCCGGGCAAGCTGTTCGACGGCAAGAACTTCGGGTTCGAGAAGTGGTCCGACTCGCCCACGATGGGCAAGCTCTGGGAGAACTTCTCCACCCACTACGTCGACGGCCTCGACGGCCCGGTCAAGGCGCTGGTGCTCGACGGCATCGTCGACAACAGTGTGCTGACCCGGCTCGAATGGCCCCACCTGCGCGAGCGGATCGAGGCCGGTGACGTTCCCCATCTGCGGGTCAACGTGATGAACATCGTCGGTGACCCGGCGGACTCACGGACCTGGACGCTCGACACGGTGGCCGGGTTCGACGTCCGCTCGCAGGAGTCGTTCGACAACCTTCCGCGCCCCGCCGCCGCGGACTTCTGGACCAGACAGGGCCGGTGGCACGACCGTCAGCGCGCGGAGGCCACCGCCGACAGCTCGTCGAGCGGCTCCTCGGACGAGTACTCGCTCCACAACTTCCACGAGGTCTTCGACAAGCCGTACACCATCGTCGTCCTCTCGGACCCCGACGCGGCACCGCCGCAGATCACCGGACCCGTCACCGCGAGCCCGGAACAGCTCTCCAGGGTGACGACCAACCAGCTCTCCAGGACCGGGTCCGGCGAGGGTCTGGCCGGGCAGGGCACGCCCGAGAGCGCCGGGGCGCGGCAGGGGGCGGACCTGCTGGCGAGCGCGACGCTGGACTCCAAACTGGAGGCCCTGCGCGCGCAACAGGCCCGCAGCGGCAGCGACTCCAACTCGCCCGTGCCGTCCGTGACCGACGTGCGGGGCCAAGGGGACGAGGTGTCCCGGTCGGCCGACGACTTCTCCCGGCTGAGCCTGGCTCCCTCGCCGTCCGGGTCCGGCTACCCGTCCTACGTCGCCGTGAGCGACGTCCGGTACACCACCCGGCCGCAGACCGGGCCGTACCCCGCCTATCCCGTCCCTCCGGTCAGCGGCACCCAGTCGTTCAACCCGGGGCAGCAGAGTGCCGAGCGGACCCCGAGCACCGCCTCCTCGGAGTACGAGGGTCCCGGTCTGGAGCGGGTGAACCGGGTGCCCAGCGATCCGCCCGCCGCCGGACCCGCCCGGGAGGGCGGCTCCTCCTCCGAGCGCCGGAGCGGACAGGGGAACCGGCGGCACCAGGAGCCGCCCGCCTGGCTGAAGTGGGCGGCCGGGGGAGGGCCGTCCGGGACGAAGAAAAAGGGCCGCAAGGGATGACCCGGGCGGGGCGAGGGGAGAGCCGGCCTCCCCTCGCCCCGCTCACGCCTAGCGTCCGGTCGCCGCCCGCTTCACCGGGGGCTTCGCCGGTGCCTGCGCCACCGCGGCGGTGACGTTCGACCCCTCCGGGGACGGCGTCCGGGGCATGGACATGCTGGCCACCTGGCGGCGGAGCTGGTCCACGTTCACCTCGGTCGGCGGGCTCGGGGTGCGGCGCGGCGAGTTGTCCGCAGAGGTGGAGTAGTGCACCTCGTAGGGGATGTGCGAGGGCTTGTCCAGCCCCTGCATGCCCAGCGCGGCCGCCTCCCGGACGCCGAAGTTGCTGACCTGGACGAGGGTGACCTTCCGGTCCGCGGCGAGCCCCGTCACATCGCCCGGGTCGGCGGTGGCCTGGGTCCGCCAGCTGTTCTGGTTGTCCTTGCCCAGGCTCAGCTGCGGCAGCACCCGCACGTTGCCCACCTGGTACGCCCGCATGGTGACGTCCTTCCAGGTCCCGGCGTCCACCTGGGGCACCGGCATGTCCTCCCGGCTCTGTCCGGGCGGTGTCACCGGCCTGCCGTAGACGAGGTGGATGCCGTCGGCGAGGGCGCTGACGGCCATGCGGCCGATGATGTCCCCGCGGCTCGGATCCTGGGTGTTGTACTTGGCGCCCAGCAGGTTGTCGTCCGACAGGTTGATGGTGTCGGGCCGGAACCGCGTGCTGTCGTCCTTGGGCCGGAAGCTGACATTGCCCTTGCCCACTTCGCCCTGGGACAGCTGCGCGAGATAGCCGATGTACTGGGCCCCGGCGGCCTGGGCCACCTCCTGACCCCGTGTGCCCTGCCGGGTGTACATGGCGAAGACATCGAGGTGCGGCATCATCCGGGGCTCGATGCCCGCGTCGTCGTGCTGCGCCGTCATCGGCATGAAGCCCGCGTTCAGGACGTGCCGCATGTTGGCGTCCTCGCCGTGCGAGAGGTCGACGACCTTCAGCTCGGCGGTGGAGAAGTCGAACGGCGCGACGCTGTCCTGGGAGAAGGCCGGGTCCTGCTGTACGGCCTCCCACTCGCCGTCCGTCATGTGGTGGTGGGACAGGTCGAGGCTCAGGCCCGTCTCGGTGCCCCGCAGCGCGAACGTGGCCAGATCCTTGGCGGCGATGTAGCCCTGGTTGCCCATCTCCGCGCTGAAGATGTCGTCGAGCGTCTGCTTCGTGTACTTCGGTTCGAAGGCGGCGGCCAGCCGCCCGGTGTGGTCACGGACGTGCAGTACGTCGACACCGTGCTGCGCCGCCTCGCTCCGGTACCCCTCCAGGAGCCGCTCGACGTGCTGCCGTCCGGCCTCCCCGGGCGGGCGCCGGGGCATCACCACCAGTTCCTTGGCCGAGTTCGGGTACCGCTGGCTCAGCGCCCGCAGTCCCGCCTTCGCGTTGTCGCTCATCTCCTCGCCGAACCAGATGAACTGCACCTTCTCCGGCTCGGTGACCGGATCACGGTCAGGCATGCGCACTCCCTCCTGCCCGGCGGCCGAGCGCCACCGGCTGCCCGCACAACGGAGGGCGCGGGCCCGGGGGTTCAGCGCCGCACTGAACCCCGGGACACGTCAGGGCCGTAGTACGGGCGACCCGGACCCCGACCGAGATCCCGGAGTACCGCCATGACCCTCGCCCCGGAGCCGACGCCTCAGCAGCAGGAGGGGCCCGCCTTCATCCTGTACCTGGAGGGCTCCGAGTACGACGACGGACTGCACCGGCTGACCCTGTGGGTACGTCACCTGCTGCTGCCCGTGTACGGCAGGGAGGTCGGCTCCACCGCGCCCTGGTGCCCCGCGTGGTGGAAGCACCCGGAGGCGGTGGCCCAGCTGTACGGCCTGTGGATGGCGTGGCAGGAGCTGACCGGGCCGGGTTCCGGCGCGACCGGTCCCGCGAGCTGGCACCGCGACCACCTCACCCACGTCATGGCGTCGTTGCGGGACCCGGCGGGCCCGTTGCCGGGTGCAAGGCCGGAGCGCACCGCGCGAAGGAGGCGCCGGGGATGGACCCGTACCCGGGCTGAACCGTTCGGCCTCCGTGGCCCGTTGTCGCTCGCGTCAGCACCTCCGACTCGAAAGAGGGGCACCGTGCCGGAAGACAACGCGGCTTCCCCGGCCAGGAACCGGTTGACCAAGGAACGACCCGAAGTCGAGCTGGCGCGGCAACTGGTCAGGGCCGATCTGGCGCTGCGGGAACAGCAGAGGCAACGCCCCGCGGAACCGGAGAGCCTCTGGGCACAGCTCGCGGACGAGGTGCGCCGCCTCTGGGCCCGGGTCACCGGCCGGGGGCAGGGGGCGCCGACGGGAGCGGACACCTCGTACGCACCGGACCCCGCCGGACCGGCGCAGCCGTCGCCGGGGACACCCGTGCCGGCCGGGCCGGGGCTGCCGTCCGCCCCCGGGACGGCGGCGCGTCAGGAGATCGCCCGCCTGGAACAGCGGATCGACCGGCTGCCGCCCAAGGCGCGTACGGCCTTCGAGGACGCGGTGCTGCACCTGGTCAGAACCGACGACACCCTGCGGGCGGCCTTCGAGCACGCCCCCCACAGCATTCCCACCGTCGCCAAGTACGCCGTGGACGCGCATCTGCGGGAGTCGCTGCGTGCGTCGGCGAGCGAGTCACGGCGCGAGTCACTGCGGGAGGCGCCGGGCGAATCACCACTCGAATCACCGCGCGAAACGCCACTCGAATCCCCGGGCGAAACGCCCCCGGCCCCCGACGGGTCGCCCCGGCGGGACCCGGTCACGGCCGAGGAGGCCATGAACGCCGCCCGGGACACCATCATGGCCGCCGACGCCCGGCAGTTCGCGGCGCTCCGGAACCGCTGGGAGCGCCCGGCGCGGTCCCAGGACCCCGTGCCGGGCGGACCCGACGCCCGTTCCTTCCAGGTGGCCGAGGAGTCCGAACGGAACAGGCGCGAGGCGAGCGCCACCAGTTCCTCGACCCCCCGCCGGGGCGGCGAGTTCGTCGACGGCCAGAACTTCCGGGCCGTAGCCGACCCGTCCCGGCCACCCCGCGCGCCCTCCCTGCTCAACCAGGAAGGACACGCCGTCCTGCGCGATCAGGTCGCCACCTCCAAGCCGTCCACATCGCGCGGCTCCGAGACGGCCGGCTCCCCGTCCAGGCAGAGCAGCCCCGCGCCCGGCCGGCCGGCCCAGGGCGCCGGTCAGCAGCGCAAGGCGCGATGACGTGCGGCCCATGACCCCAGCCGTTGATGAACACCCCCAGCCCGACCCCCCGAGGGAGAGACACCTGCCATGCGCACCTGGCGCACCCCGCGCGGACGCACCTCGTTCCTGCTGGCCCTGCTCCTCGTCATAGCCGCCGTGACCGGCACCGCCGCGGCGCTCCAGGCCCAGCGTGCCGACGGAGGTGGCCTCGACGGCACACCGGCCGCCGCCGGCGGGGCCGAGCACACCGTCACCTTCCAGAACCGGACCGACAGCCGTATCTGGGTGGGCAGCACGGTCAACGCCGACGGTTCCGCCGCGCTCACCGGCCTGCCGGTGCTCGACCCCGGCCAGTCCGCCACCGTCACCGTCCCCGAGCACGCGGGCGCCGGGCACTGGCGCGGCAAGTTCTTCGCCCGCCAGGGGTGCGAGGGCGAGGAGGGCAGGACGTTCCACTGCGCCGTCGGCGACTGCGGGCCCTACGCAGACCACTGCTCCACGGGCGAACAGCCCACCAGCCTCGCGGAGTTCAACTTCGACCCGGCCGACGGGCTCGCGCCCTGGTACAACGTCAGCTACGTCAACGCGGTCTCCGTCCTCATCACCATCACCCCCGACAACGTGCCGGTCCCCGAGTCCGGCGCGTGCGCGAAGGCGGGCTGCGCCGAGGACCTGCTGTCCGCCTGCCCGGCCGACGACCTGGTCGGGGATCCGGCCACGGGCGAGCCGCTGGTGTGCGTCAACCCGAACCGGGACGCGAAGACGCCGTACAGCGACATGATCGCCCAGAAGTGCCCGACGGCGTACGGCTGGTCCAAGCAGGACGCCGAGCCGGGCAACCGGACCGTGTACCAGTGCACCGAGTGCACCGGCCTGACCGTGGCCTTCGGCACCGGTGCCGCCGCGCCCGCGCCCGCCCCGGCCCCCGACCCCGCCGACACCCTGACCCCGGCCCGCAAGGGCATCAGCCTCAACCCCGTAGACGGCGCCGCCGAGGCGCTGGCCGACTCCGGCGCGCACTGGTACTTCAACTGGGCTTCCTCCACCGGCCCGGTCGCCGCGCCGGCGGGCGTCGAGTACGTCCCGATGATCTGGGGGCCGGGCTCGGTCACCGACGCCGAACTGGGCCGGGCCGCCGAGGAGGGCACGGCACTGCTCGGCTTCAACGAGCCCGACCAGCCCGCACAGGCCGACATGACCCCCGAACAGGCCCTGGACCTGTGGCCCCGGCTGGAGTCCACGGGCCTGCGACTCGGGGCGCCGGCGGTCTCCTACGGCGGTGACGTGGCCGGAGGCTGGCTGGACCGCTTCATGCGGGGAGCCGCCGAACGCGGCCTGCGCGTCGACTTCATCCCCCTGCACTGGTACGGCGGCGACTTCGGCCCCGACGCCGTGAACCAGCTGCGCGGTTACCTGCAAGCCGTCCACGACCGCTACGGCAAGCCGGTCTGGCTCACCGAGTACGGCCTGACCGACTTCACCCAGAACCCTCCCCGCTACCCCGGCGAGCAGGAGCAGACCGCCTTCGTCACCTCCTCGACGCGGATGCTGGAGGGCCTGGACTTCGTGGAGCGCTACGCCTGGTTCACCCTGTCGACCCGGACCGCCCCGACCGGCCTGTACGACGGCACGACCGCGAACGCGAGCGGCCGCGCGTACCGCGCCGCGGCCCGGCCCGGCGAGTGAGCCCGATGAGCTCGAAGACCTGGCCGCGCCCGGTGTCCCCGGCGTCAGCCGCCGCCCAGCCGGTCGAGTCTCTCGCGGACCTTCTCGGCGTCCGGATGGTCGAACTCCGCGAAGATCTCCAGGGCCCGCTGCCAGCTGGCGCGCGCGGCCGCCACCTCGTCCGCGGCCAGCTGCGCGTCACCGAGGTTGCCCAGCGTGTGGCCCTCGCCCCAGCGGTTGCCGACCTTCCGGTGTGTCTCCAGCGCCTGGTGGTAGCGGTCGACGGCGTCGTCGAGGCGGTTCAGCCGGTGGTGGACCGTGCCGAGGATGTCGAGCGCGACGCCGATGACCCAGTGGTTGTCGCTCGCGCGCAGCACGGTCAGCGCCTGCCCCAGGCAGTCCAGGGCCTCGTCGTACCGGCCGAGCCGCTGGTAGGCGTCGCCCAGGTTGACCAGGGCGATGCCCTCTCCCCACACACTGCCGAGGCCCCGGTCGAGGACGAGCGCCCGGCGGCTGTACTCGACGGCCTTGTCCAGGCGTCCCGCCTGGAGGTAGACGTCGCCCAGGTTGCCCACGGTCGTCGACCTCGCCGTGACATCACCGTTCGCCCGGCACACGGCCATGGCCTGGTGCAGATGAGCGATGGCCTCCTCGAACCGGCCGGAGCTGCGCAGCGCGGCGGCCGTGTCCGCCAGCGCCTGGCCTTCCCCCGCCCGGTCGCCCGCGGCGCGGGCTGCCGACAGACCCGTCCGGGCGGTGTCGAGCCAGTCCTGCCGATGACTGCGCAGGTAGAAGAACCCCCACAGGACGGCAGGCAGTCGCCAGGCGATGCCCGGGTGGCCGGACTCGGCGGCCCGGCGCACCGCGCAGACCAGGTTGGCCCGCTCGGTCTCGCACCAGTTCAGGGCCTCGTCGTACGTCGAGAACTCCAGGGGCGCGCACCCGGGGGGCGGCGCTTCGAGGGGGATCCGCCGACGGCGCGGGGTCAGGTGCAGGTAGGCGGCGGCGGCGGTGTGCAGGTACCAGG
Organism: Streptomyces sp. NPDC043726; assembly: GCF_056436565.1. Taxonomy (NCBI): domain Bacteria; kingdom Bacillati; phylum Actinomycetota; class Actinomycetes; order Kitasatosporales; family Streptomycetaceae; genus Streptomyces; species Streptomyces sp. NPDC043726. The sequence goes on along the minus strand of NZ_JBWKCI010000004.1, from coordinate 408,180 downwards.
CGAGCAGCCGCTCGACCGCCCGGTCCCGTTCCGCGGGGGTCTCCTCGGCGTCGACGCGTTCGGCGGCGTAGACGCGCAGCAGGTCGTGCAGGGTGTAGCGGCCGGGGAAGTGCTCGGTGAGCAGATGGGCGCGGGTCAGCTCCACGAGCAGACCGGCCGCCTCCCGCGGGGCGAGCCCCGCGAGACCGGCCGCGGCGGGCGCGGAGATGTCGGGTCCGAGGTGCAGGCCCAGCAGCCGGAACAACCGCGCGGCCGGGGCGGACAGCGCCTTGTACGACCAGGAGAAGACGGCCCGTACGTCGGTGGTGATGTCGTCGCCCCCGGCGAAGGCGTCGAGACTGCCGTGGCTGTCGGCCAGTTCCTCGGCGACGGCGCTGAGCGGGAAGCCGGCGTGGGCGGCGGCGTGGGCGGCGACGATGGCCAGCGCCAGCGGCAGCCGCGCGCACTGCTTGATGATCTCCTCGGCCGCCTCCGGCTCCGCGGCGAGCCGCTTGTGGCCGAGCCGGCGGGCGAGGAGGTCGTGTGCCTCGGCCGGCGACAGCTGGTCCAGGGTCAGCGGATGAGCCCCTTCGCCGACGACCAGGCCGGTGAGCTGGTTGCGGCTGGTGACGATGACCAGACAGCCCGGGGAGCCGGGCAGCAGTGGACGTACCTGCTCGGGATCGCGGGCGTTGTCGAGCAGCACCAGCACGCGGCGCTCGGCGAGCATGCTGCGGTACAGCGCCGCCTGCGCGTCGAGCCCGGCGGGAATCCGCATCGCCGGCACGCCGAGCGCGTCGAGGAAGATCCGGATGGCCTCCTCCGGCGGCACGGTGTTGCCGGTCGGATCGAAGCCGCGCAGATTGATGTAGAGCTGTCCGTCGGGAAAGCGGTCGGCGATCTCGTGCGCCCAGTGGACGGCCAGCGTGGTCTTGCCGATGCCGCCCATGCCGCCGATCGCGCTGATCACGACCGTGGCGGGAGGTCCGCCGTCGTCGGGCAACAGGGCTCGGGTCCGCTCCAGTTCGGCGCGCCGGCCGACGAACGCGGGCAGATCGGCGGGCAGTTGTGCGGGACGGGCGAAGTGCGCCGGGGCCCGGGACACGGGTTCCTCGGGCGGGTCCGGCCGGGCGGGCGGGGCGGAGGCCAGGGATCCGTCGGCGGCGAGGATACGGTCGTGCAGCTCCTGGAGCGCGGCGCCGGGCTCGATGCCCAGCTCCTCCACCAGGGTGCTCCGCGTCCTGCGGTACGCCTCCAGCGCCTCCGCCTGCCGTCCGGACCGGTACAGGGCCAGCATCAGCAGCCGGCACAGCTGTTCCCGCAGCGGGTGGGTGCCGGTCAGCGAGATCAGTTCGGCGATCACCTCGCCGTGCCGCCCGAGTTCGACGTCGGCGTCCAGCCGGGCCTCCAGCGCGGCCAGCCGCTCCTCGTCCAGCCGGGCTCGCTCGGACTCGGCGGCCGGTCCCGGGACGCCGGACAGCGCCGTGCCCTGCCACCCGTCGAGCGCGGAGCGCAGCAGCTCGGCGGCGCCGGCCAGCTGCCCGGCGGCCCGCTGCTCCTTCGCCGCGGTCACCCGCTGCTCGAACACCGCCAGATCCAGGGCGCCTTCGGGAACCCGGGCCAGATATCCGTCCCCGACCGAGACCACCACGCGCTCCGACTCGGGCGCGTCCGGGCCGGGCTCCACCACCTTGCGCAGGCGCGACACATAGGTCCGCAGCACGGACACGGCGGCGGACGGCAGCTCCTCGCCCCATACGGCGTCCAGGAGTTCGGTGAGTGTGACGGGACGCCCCCGGCGCAGCAGCAGCGCCACCAGCACCGCCCGCTGCTGCGGCGATCCGAGGTCCAGTTCCCGCTCTCCGCGCCACGCCCGCACCGGCCCCAGTAAGGCGAAGCGTATGGAGTCCTCAACGCTTGTCATGTTCGGACTCTACTGATCGAAGCTATGCCGGATTGAACCGTTCCCCTACACCACCCGTTGCGGTACGAGGACCGACGTCAGGAGGGAACGGGCATGAGCCGAGGTGAAGAGCCGGACCGGCCGGACACGGGGGCCGACTCCGCCGTACCGGAAGAGGAACCGGTCGCCCCGCATTACGAGGTGGTCATTTCCGGCGAGGACTCCGCCGCCGTCGACGGCGAACCCGTACCGCTGGCGGAGGGAGTGACGCTCGACGCCGCGATCCTCGACCTGCTCCACGGGTACGCCCGCGAGCGGGACACCGCCGTGACGGCGGACATCTCCGACCCGTCGGTGGGCTATGTGGCCACGGTCGAGGTGTCGCCCGACGGGTCGAGCAGGTTGCTGGAGGAGTTCCAGGAGACCCCGGACGCCGGGGAACGCGCCGCCGAGGCCGATGCGGAACCTGACGCGGAACCTCACGCGGTGCTTCACGCGGAACCGGCCGACGGACCGACCGACGGTCTCGACGACGAGCCGCACGGCCCGCCCCACCCCGCGCCGGAGCCGCCCCCGCTCACCGCCCGCCCCGCCCCGGCGCCGCGGACCGGCCGCAGGAACGCGCCGCGCCAGTCGGACGACGAGTTCGAGGGACCCGGGCTGCTCCAACGGCCGCTGGTCATCGGACCCGTGGCGCTCGGAGTGGCCACCCTCGTCATCGTGCCGCTGGTGATGCTGGGCAGCGGCGGCTCGGGCGGCGGGGACGAGACCCGGAACGCCGGTGCCAAGGGCACGACGAGCCCGAGCCGTTCGGCCGGGACCGCCACCGGGGAACCGGCGCCGACCGTCTCGGTGTCCCCGAGCATCTCGCCGTCCCCCAGTCCCTCGGCGACCAAGGAGGACAAGGAGAAGGACGAGGAGAAGGACGAGGCGAAGGGGAAGGACAAGGCGAGCCCGACGCCCGGCGGGAAGGACGGCGGCGAGGTCGTCGTCACGGTGACCGCCCGTCCCCCGCGCGCCACCGTGACCGCGCGGCCCCCCAAGGAGACGGCCGCCACGGCCGTGAACCGGCTGGCCAGGAGCGACCCGGGCGGACGGCACATCTGCTACCGCGTGTACCTCTCCGCCGGAGGCTGGCAGAAGCCCGTGTGCGACGGCACGATGGCCGGGACGACCGGACAGAACAAGCCGATCAAGGCCGTCAACATCGCCGTGACCGGCGCCGGGGGCTCGGCCGCCAACGCCTTCCGCCACGACCCCGCGTCGACCAACGGCGAGGGCAAGTGGGTGAAGCAGTGGACCGCCGTCGTGGCCGACGGCAGGAACAACTACATCGGCAGCACGAGCAGCGGTGCCCCCTACATGACCGGCTTCGCCGTCAACATCGGCAGCGGCCGGATCTGCCCGGCCGCCAAGGTCCGCGGCTACGACTGGGGCGGCCAGGACTGCGCCGACAAGCGCCCGGACTTCGCCTTCGGCGGCACCCTGGAGAACACGCGCTGGCTGGAGGCGGTCAAGTTCACGGTCTGACGGAGAAGGCTCACTCCGCTCACGGCCAGAGGAGTTCCCGGGTCCAGCCGTCGCGCGTACGCCGGTAGTTCAGCCGTACGTGCTGACGTCGCTCGTCGCCCTGGAAGAACTCCACCTCCTCGGCGAGCAGGCGGTACAGGGTCCAGGTCGGGACGGGCGCCGACGGGTCCTGCTGCGCCCGCGCCCACGATTCCGCCGAGACCCGGGCCAACTTCTCCAGGGAGTCGAGCACTTCGCTCTGACGGCCGGTCAGAGCCGCGGCGAGGGCGCCCGTCGAGCGGGCGTGCAGATCCGCCTGGCTCTCCGTCGAGGGCGCCGCCGTGACGGGTCCCCGCACCCGCACCTGCCGGCCGAGGACCGGCCAGTAGAAGCCCAGCGCCGCGTACGGACGGGCGGTGAGCTGGCGTCCCTTCCGGCTGCCGACGTGCGTCGCGAAGGACCAGCCGTCGGCGTCGGCGCCGTGCAGCATCACGGTCCGTACGTCCGGCCTGCCCTCCTCGTCCGCCGTCGCCAGCGACATCGTGTGCGGCTCGGTCTGCCCGGCCGCCACCGCGTCCGCGAACCAGGTCGTGAACAGCGGCAGCGGCTCGGCCGGCGCCGACTCCGGAGCGAAGGGGCGCAGCTCGGTCGCCTTCGCGTCCCACACCCGCAGCGACCTCAGCAGATCATGAAGTTCCATGCGGTGATTGTCAGACAGATCCCAGGTCGGAGGAGACCCAACGCTCGGGCCGCATCCGTACGACCACCTGCTCGCCGTGGTTCTTCCACGCGAAGTCCACGTACCCGTCCACCTTCTCGGGCGGCAGATACCGTGCCGAGAGCTCCCGCAGCCGCTCGATCGTCGCGGGCTCGGTGTCGATCACCGGGCCCTCCACGGACACGTACCGGATCGTCGGCTCCACCCGGTCGATCATGAGCGAGAACCGTCCGGCCGCGCTGATCAGCTGGTTCTTGCGCGAGTCACGGCCGGTCATGATCCATACGCTGCCGTCGTCCTCGACCTGGTACCAGATCGGCACGGTCAGGGGTGCGCGGTCCGCGCCCGCGTCCACCGCCAGCGCGGCGATGTGCGGCTCGGCGAGGAAGTCCTCGCGCTCCTTGCGGTTCAGGGCCATTGCGGTCTCCTACTCCACGGACTCACGTGCCTCCTGTCCGCACAACGCGGACCGAGGGAGCACGTGTTCCCGTCCGGCGGACGCGTCACCCGGTCGGCGTTCCTCCGCAGTTCCGCCGCTCGTCACCAGGTGTCCCTACCGTGCGGGCCATGAGAAGAACCTCGATCATGCTCAGTGCCGTCGCCCTGACGGCCGCCCTCGCGGCGCCCTCCGCTCTCGCCGGTGAGCGGTCGCACGACTTCGGGCAGGCCACGCTCACCGGATGGGCCTCGCTCCCGGCTCAGACGTTCGTGCCGGGCAGCGAGCCGTCCGGCGCCGCGATAGGCGCGGGTCCGTTCAACGGCATCTCCGCGCCCTTCGCCGACCAGCCCGTGCAGGGCTTCTCCGGCATCGTGAACCGGCACGACGGCACCTACGACGTGCTGTCGGACAACGGCTACGGCGGCAAGGCCAACAGCGCCGACTTCCTGCTCCGGGTCCATCGCGTCAAGCCGGACACCCGCACCGGCGCGGTCAAGGTGCTCGGCGGGTTCAACCTGACCGACCCGGACCACAAGGTGCCGTTCGCGCTCACCCGTGCCGACCGCACGCTGACCGGCGCCGACTTCGACGTCGAGTCGATCGTGCGGGCCTACGACGGCACGTACTGGATCGGGGACGAGTTCGGCCCGTTCCTGCTGCACTTCTCGCGCACCGGCAAGCTGCTGGAGGCGCCGGTCTCCCTGGAGGGCGTCAAGGCGCCCGAGAACCCGTACCTGAACGGCGGTACCCCGAACCTCGGCGGCAGCAAGGGCTTCGAGGGCATGGCCCGGTCCGTGGACGGGCGGTACCTCTATCCGCTGCTGGAGGGCACGGTCGCCGGTGACACCGCCGGTGACCTGCGCTTCAACCAGTTCGACCTGAAGGCCAAGGCGTACACCGGCAAGCGCTGGACGTACCGCCTGGAGTCCCCGGCGAACGCCATCGGTGACGCCATCGCGGTCGACAAGAACCGCTTCCTGGTCATCGAGCGGGACGGCGGTCAGGGCGAGACGGCCAAGTTCAAGCGGATCTACCTCGCCGACCTGCGCGACCGCGACCACGACGGTGTGATGGACAAGACCCTCGTCGCCGACCTGATGGACATCGCCAACCCGAAGAAGCTCGGCGGCTTCGGCGAGACCTTCACCTTCCCGTTCCAGACGATCGAGGACGTCGTCCTGCTCGACGACCGCACCCTCGCCGTCCTGAACGACAACAACTTCCCCTTCTCCTCCGGCCGTACGGCGGGCAAGGCGGACGACAACGAGTTCATCACCATCCGGCTCGACCAGCACCTGCACGCCGACAAGCGCGCCTTCTTCTAGGCGACCGGGCTGATCCGCCGGACAGGCGCTAGCGGCCCAGTACGACCGTCCCCGACGAGCAGAACCACCCGCCCGTCCCGGACGCCACCGCGAGGCGCGGCAACCCGCCGTCGCCGGACCGCACCTGCCGCGCCTCGCACTCGCCCCTAAGCTGCCGCACGGCCTCGACCAGCAGGAACAGGCCCCGCATGCCCGGGTGTTGGGCCGACAGCCCGCCCCCGTCCGTGTTGACCGGCAGCTCCCGGGCCTGCACGAAGGCCCCGCCCTCCCCCTTCTTGCAGAACCCCAGGTCCTCCAGCGTCACCAGGGTCATGTAGGTGAACGCGTCGTAGATCTCGGCGAGGTCGATCTCCGCCGGGCGCACCCCCGCCCGCTCGAACGCCAGCCGCCCGCTCACCGCAGCCGGCGACACCGTGAAGTCCGCCCACTCGGACATCGTGGAATGGGAGACGTACTCCCCGCTCCCCAGCACCCACACCGGCGCCTTGCGGCAGTCCCGTACGTACTCCTCGGCCGCCAGCAGCACCGCCGCGCCGCCGTCGGACCGGATGCAGCAGTGCAGCTTGGTGAACGGGTCCGCGATCATCGGCCCCGACAGGACGTCGTCGACCGTGATCGGGTCCCGGAACATCGCCTCCGGGTTCAGCGCCGCGTTCCGCCGCGCCTGAACCGCCACCTCGGCCAACTGCTCGATCGTCGTACCGAATTCGATCATGTGGCGCCGGGCCGCCATCGCGTACTTGGCGATGAGCGTGTGGCCGTACGGCACCTCGAACTGGAGGGGGCCGCGGGCGCCGAAGGACAGGTTCCCGGTCCTGCGGCCCGCCCTGATGTCGGCGCGGGCCGTGGAGCCGTAGACGAGGAGGACCGCGTTCGCGTGTCCGACGGCTATCGCGTCCGCCGCGTGGGCCGCCATGACCTCCCAGGTCGAGCCGCCCACCGAGGTGGAGTCGACCCAGGTGGGGCGCAGGCCCAGATACTCGGCCACCTCGACCGGTGCGAGCACGCCGGTGCCGGCCGAGGCGAATCCGTCGACCAGCGCGCGGTCCAGGCCCGCGTCCGCCAGCGCCCGGCGGGCCGCCTGGGCGTGCAGGGTGTAGGGGGTCGCGTCGTCCACCCGGCCGCAGTCGGAGAGGGCCACCCCGACCACGGCGACTTTCCGGTTTCCGGCAGTCATCACCATCAACGGCCTCTCCCTCTGGGCATCTCGTTCCGGCCCTCCTAATATGACGGACCGTCAGATCCGGAGGGAAGGGGCAGCCATGGATGCCGGATTCACCGCCGAGCAGGTCGAGATCCGCCGTACTCTCCGCGAACTGCTGCACAAGCGGTGCGGCCCGGAGGAACTGCGCCACGCCGTCGACGCCCCGGCCGGCCACGACCCCGCCCTGTGGACCGCCCTCGCCGAACACCTCGGCCTGCCGGGGCTCGCCCTCCCCTCGCGGTACGGCGGTGTCGGCTGCTCGGCGACCGAGGTGGCCCTGGCGGCGGAGGAGCTGGGCCGCGTCCTCGCCCCTTCGCCCTTCCTCGCCACCGCCGTCCTCACGGCCCCCCTGATCCTCGCCCTCGGCACCGACGCCCAGCGCGCCGAGCTGCTGCCGGGCCTGGCCGACGGTTCACTGACGGCTGCCCTGGCGGCTCCCACGGTCTCCCTCGGGCTCACGGGTGACAACCGAGGGGACTGGGCCGGAGGGGGGCGCTCCGGGGGTGTCCAGGCGCGGCGGACGGCGGAGTGCTGGCGGCTGTACGGCGAGGTCGGGCACGTCCTCGACGGTCACAGCGCCCGGCTCCTGCTCGTCGCCGCCCACCGCGGCGGCTTCGCCCGCTCGCGGACGGACCTGTTCCTGGTCCGGGCGGACGCGGAGGGGCTGCACAGGGTCCGGCAGACCGCCCTCGACTCCACCCGCCCGCTCGCCCGGCTCCAGCTCCGGGACGTGGCGGCGCGGTTGCTGGGGGAGGAGGGCGCGGACGTGTCCGGGGCCCTGGCCCGCCTCGGGGACACGGTGGCCGCCGTACTCGCCTGCGAGGCGGTCGGTGCCGCCGAACGGGTGCTGGAGCTGACCGTGGAGTACGTGAAGCAGCGGGAACAGTTCGGGCGTCCGATCGGGTCCTTCCAGGCGGTGAAGCACCGGCTGGCGGATGTGTATGTGGGAGTGCAGGCGGCACGCTCGGCGGCCTACTACGCGGCATGGGCCACGGCCCAGCAGGAGCCCGCCGTAGGCCTCGCGCACACCGAGGCCACGGCCCACCCGGAGCCCGCCGTAGGTCCCGCGCACACCGAGGCCACGGCCCACCCGGAGCCCGCCGTAGGTCCCGCGCCCACCGAGGCCACGGCCCAGCAGGAGCCCGCCGTAGGTCCCGCGCACGCCCAGGCCACGGCCCAGCAGGAGCCCGCCGTAGGCCTCGCGCACACCGAGCCCACCGCCCACCCGGAGCGCGTCGGTGGGCTTGCCCTCGCCCAGGCGCTGCAAGCCCTGCGTACCGCTGCCGGGGAGGCGATCCAGCTGCACGGCGGGATCGGTTTCACCTGGGAGCACGACGCTCACCTGTACTTCAAGCGGGCCGCGGGCGACGAGCTGCTGTTCGGGCCCGTGCACCGGCTGCGGGCACGCGCGGCGGACGCGGCGCGGCTCTTCGAGGCGGCGGAGGTGACGGTGTGATCGGCGTCCGGATGGTCCAGAAGGTGTCCTCGACGCGCGGCTTCGCCAAGGTCGCCCCGCATGTGATCCCCGCGCTCGACCGCGCCGTGCACCGGATCACCCGGGGCCGGGTGCTGCTCAGCGCCCGGATGCTGCCCGGGGTGGTCCTGACCTCCACCGGCGCCCGCAGCGGACTGTCCCGCCGCACCCCGCTCGCCTGTATGCCGGAGCCGGAGCAGGACGGCTGGATCCTCATCGGCTCCAACTTCGGCCGCCCCGGCCATCCCGCCTGGACCGCCAACCTCCTCGCCCATCCCGAGGCCGAGATCAACTGGAAGGGCGCCGACATCGCCGTGACCGCGCGGCTGCTGACGGGCGAGGAGCGGGCGGCCGTGTGGAAGCGGGCGCTGGCCTTCTGGCCGCCGTACGCGACCTACCAGGCGCGGGTGGAGCGGGAGATCCGGCTCTTCAGGCTCGCACGACGGCAGCCGGGGGCCGCCGGGAAGTGATCACAGCGTGTGCTGGACCAGCAGGAACGCCCCGATGCCCAGCATCGCCGCGCCGGAGGTCCGGGTGACCGCCCTGGCCGCCGTCGGGCGGGCCGCGAGGATCGCGCGGGCGCCGAGGCCGACCGTCAGGTAGACGGCGGCGCAGCACGCCATGTGGAGCACGCCGAGCAGGGCCGTCTGCGCGGGCACCGGCAGGTGGGCTCCGTCCGTCGCGAGGAACTGCGGCAGGACCGAGAGGTAGAGCAGCAGGCCCTTCGGGTTCAGGCCGCTGATCATCGCCCCGCGCAGGAAGACCCGGTCACCGCCCGCGCCGGAGGCCTCCCCGGGCGTCCCGGGGCGGCGCAGCACGCTCCAGCCCAGCCACACCAGGTACCCGGCGCCGGCGACCGTCAGCGCGGTGAGCAGGGCGGGCTTGCTCGCGACGAGCACCGCGAGGCCCGCCGCCGCGAGGGCCGTGTGCAGGGCGTAACCGCTCACCAGACCGCCCACCGCCCGCGCGACCGAGCCGCCGCGCAGTCCCGCCGAGATCGCGTACGCCCAGTCGGCGCCCGGCACACAGACCAGCAGCAGGTCCAGGGCGAGGAAGGAGATGAGGGTTGCGGAGTCCATGGTGGGGACATTAGGCGGGAATGGCCCGAAAGTGTTGTCGAAGTTTGCGCGCGCTCTCGCACGGTGAGGGAAGATCTGCCTCATGGACGACGTGGACCGGAAAATTCTTGCCGAGCTTCAGCAGGACGGGCGGCTGACCGTGACCGAGCTGGCCGGGCGGGTGCGGCTGAGCGTCTCGCCCTGCCACCGGCGGCTGCGGGAGCTGGAGCGGTCGGGGGCGATCAGCGGATACCGGGCCGTGGTGGAGCCGACCGCCGTCGGGCTGACCTTCGAGGCGCTGGTCTTCGTCTCGATGCGGCAGGAGGACCGGGACACCGTCGCCGAGTTCGAGCGGGCCATCGGCGAGATCGAGCACGTCCTGGACGCCCAGCGGCTGTTCGGGGAGCCGGACTACCTGCTCCGGGTCGCGACGGCCGACCTCGCCGCCTTCCAGCGCCTCTACGACGACCGCCTGGCCACCCTGCCCGGAGTGCAGCGGTTGACCTCGACCCTGGTCATGAAGCACGTCGTGCGGGACCGGCCCCTGCCCGCATAGCACGGCAGGCGGCCGTTCACCCCGGGGTCGACCGGGAGGAACAGCCGCCTGCCAGACAGGACTTGGGGGCCTGGAAAGGGGTGCGGGCGTCTACTTGATCGGCTTCTTGCCCGTCACGCCCAGGTGGACCAACAGCGCCAGGTTCGGCTTGAGTTCGGCCTGTTTGACGCCCCAGGACTGGAAGCCCTTCTGGTGCGAGGCCACCGCCGCGAGCATCGCGACGAGCGAACCCGCCACCGCGGCCGGGTTGACGTCCTTGTCGACCTTGCCCTTGGACTGCAACTCCGCGACCGCGTCCGCCAGGGAGTTGTTCACCGAGTTGAGGATCTTCATCCGGATCTTGTAGAACCGCTTGTCGCCCTCCGCGGCCCCGAGATCCACCACACGCAGGATCGCGTCGTTCTTCCGCCAGAACTCCAGGAAGCCGTCGACGAGTTCCTGCGAGGTCTGCCAGCCCGACTTGCCGACCCAGGAGCGGCCCTCCAGGAGCGCGGTCAACTGTCCGCCCTCGGTGGCCATTTGCTCGGCGATCTCCAGGACGGCGCCCTCGACGTCCGGGAAGTACTGGTAGAAGGTGGCGGGCGAAGTGCCCGCCTTCCGGGCGACATCGATGACTTTGACGTCCCGGTAGGGAGAGGAGCTGAGCATCTCGCTGAGGCAGTCGAGCAGCTTCTGCCGGGTCGCCTGCCCACGCCGGCCGGCCACGCGGCCGTCGACGGTACGCACTTGTCCTGTCATGCCGTCAGCTTACCGAGGGGTGATCGGAGCGCGATTCGGCCGACTGCAAATGGGGTGCACGGGTGCCGCGAAGCTGGTGTGCCTGGTCTGCGGCGTGCGTGAGCGCCCGTTACTTTGGCGACATGGCCGAAAACAGGGCATCCGGGGATGCATCCGGGTTTGTCGAGGGCGTCCCCTGCTGGGTGGACGCCCAGCTTCCCGACGTCGAGGCGGGCAAGCGGTTCTACGGTGAGCTCTTCGGATGGAGCTTCGAGGACGCGTACGCCCTCAAGGACGGCGAGCGCGTCGCCGCGCTGGTCCCCAAGACGGACGGGCGGATGCCGACCGTCTGGACCGTGTACTTCGCCACCCCGGACGCCCAGGCGCTGGTCCGGCGGATCCGGGAGGCGGGCGGCCAGGTCGTCACCGCACCGGTCGAGGTCGGCGCGGGTGAGGGGCGCACCGCCCTGGTCACCGACGCCGAGGGCGCGGTCTTCGGGCTCTGGCAGGCGGGCGGGCACACCGGCTTCGGCCGTCGCCACGAGGAGGGCACCTTCGTCTGGGCCGAGCTGTACGCGCGGGACACCGAGAGCGCCAACGCCTTCTACGGCGGCCTCTTCCACGACGCCCTGTTCGGACCGGACGCCGAGCCCGACTTCGGCCGCGCGCCCGTCTCCGACGTCTTCCCGCCCGAGATGCCCCCGCACTTCCTGGTCCACTTCCGGGTGGCGGACTGTCAGGAGGCCGTGGAGGCGGTGCGACGGCTGGGGGGACGGGTGCAGGCTCCACCCTTTGAGACGTCGTACGGAACGGTGGCGGTCGTCACCGACAATCAAGGGGCCTCGTTCGCCGTACTGGAGCGGTCGAACTGAGGTTTTTGTCCGGAGACACCCCGATTCGACCCCGGGTTCGCAACCACGCCCGCGGACAGGAAG
>NZ_JBWKCI010000004.1:342620-396264 GCF_056436565.1 Streptomyces sp. NPDC043726 | reverse complement strand
GCCTCGTTCGCCGTACTGGAGCGGTCGAACTGAGGTTTTTGTCCGGAGACACCCCGATTCGACCCCGGGTTCGCAACCACGCCCGCGGACAGGAAGGATCGGGGTGCGTGCCGCCATGGCGGTGCGGTGGTGAGACGCTGCACGGGGTCGCGTACATACGTGGGTGACGCGGCCCGTACGGGGAGGTGGCAGGCAAGTGGTGGATCAGCTGACACAGCACGATCCGCGGCGGATCGGGCCGTTCGAGGTGCTGGGACGGCTGGGGGCCGGCGGCATGGGGCTGGTCTATCTCGCGCGCTCGGCGTCCGGGCGGCGCGTGGCGATCAAGACGGTCCGTACGGAACTCGCCGAGGACCAGCTCTTCCGCGTCCGCTTCACGCGCGAGGTGGAGGCGGCCCGGGCCGTCTCGGGCTTCTACACGGCGGCCGTGGTCGACGCCGACCCGCGCGCCGCCGTGCCCTGGCTGGCCACCGCCTACGTGCCCGCGCCCTCCCTCGAAGAGATAGTGAACGAGTGCGGGCCCCTCCCGGCCCAGGCGGTGCGCTGGCTCGCGGCGGGCGTCGCGGAGGCGCTGCAGTCGATCCACGGCGCGGGGCTCGTCCACCGCGACCTGAAGCCGTCGAACGTGCTCGTGGTCGAGGACGGCCCCCGCGTCATCGACTTCGGCATCGCCTCCGGCGTATCGAACACGCGTTTGACGATGACGAACGTCGCCGTCGGCACCCCCGCCTACATGTCCCCCGAGCAGGCCAAGGACTCCCGCAGCGTCACCGGCGCCAGCGACGTCTTCTCGCTGGGCTCCATGCTGGTGTTCGCGGCGACCGGCCACCCGCCCTTCCACGGCGCCAACCCGGTCGAGACCGTCTTCATGCTGCTCCGGGAGGGCCCGGACCTCGAAGGCCTCCCGGACGAGCTGCGCCCGCTGATCGAGTCCTGCATGCAGATGGAGGCGACCGGCCGCCCCAACCCGGCCGACCTCCAGGCCCAGCTGGCCCCGCACCTGTTCGGCTCGGGCTCGGACGACAGCGGTACGGCGTCGGCCTGGCTGCCCGAGCGGGCGGTGAGCCTGATCGAGGCGCGGCGCAACGGCCGCCCGCCCGCCAAGTCCGGACCGCCCGCCGGCCGCAGCGCCGGGCGGAACATCCCGCCCCCGCCCTCCCACTCCCCGCCGGTCCCGGTCGGCGCCCCCGACACGGGCCCGGTGCGCCTGGCGGGCGCCCAGGTGCCGATCGGCCCCGGGCCGCGCGTCGCCGACGCCCGCGCCGCCGCCGTGAAGGCGCCGCCGCCGGAGGCGGGCCTGGTCGCCTCCTGGTCCAAGCCGCGCCCCGGGGTCAACGGCACGGACTCCGCCGTGGGCCCCGCCGTGCCCCCGGCCCCGGCCGCGCCCCCGGAGGCGGCGAGCGGCTGGCGCCCCTGGCGGTTCCGGATGTCCAACGACGTGTGGGGCACCCCGGCGGTCTCCGGTGACCTGGTCTACGTCACCTCCTTCGAGGTGCACGCGCTGGACGTCGGCACGGGCCGGCGCCGCTTCAAGACCAGGGACGTCGCCTGGTCCATGGCGGTCGCGGACGGCCGGATCCACGCCTCCGACGGCCCCACCCTGTTCGCCCTGGACTGCCGGGAGGGCGGCGACCTGTGGCGGCTGCCGACGGACGCCTGGGTCTACTCCCTCAAGGCCGAGCGCGGCACGGTCGTCACCGGCACCCGCGGCGGCGGGGTCCAGGCCTGGGAGGCGTCCACGGGACAGAAGCTGTGGGAACTCACGGGCGCCCAGACCGACTTCGAGTCACCGGAGGCGGGCCCGGCGCTGTGCGAGGGCACGGTGTACGTCTGGCAGGACGCCCGGCTCAGGGCCCTGGACGCCCGCACCGGCGACGAGCGCTGGTCGTACCCGATCGGCGACGCGGCCTCCTGCGGCGGAGTCCCGGTGCGGATCTCGCAGGCGCAGGACGGCTATGTCTACGTCTCCGCCGGCACCCGGGTGCTGGCGCTGGACGTCGCCTCGGGCCAGGTCCGCTGGCATTTCGAGGCCCCGGCGGTCTTCCTCTGCCCACCCGCCTTCGTGCCGGGCCCGGCGGTGACCGGCGGCGGTGTCTACCTCGCCGACTACCTCGGCACGGTCTACGCCCTGGACGCCACCGACGGCCGCGACCGCTGGCGGATCGCGACGGAGTCCCGGTCCTCGATCGAGCCGGTCCTGGTGGCCGCCGGGCACGTCCACGTCGGCAGCGGCAAGGGCCTGTACACGCTGGACGCGGTCACCGGCACCCCGAAGTGGCGCTTCCAGTCGGGCGGCGACATCGTGGGCGCCCCGGCGGTGGCGGCGGGCCGTATCCACTTCGGCTCCACGGACCACCTGCTCTACACCCTCAAGGCCGACGACGGCCGGCTCCGGTGGAAGCTGGCGACCGGCGGTGAGATCACCGGTTCGCCGGTCGTGGAGGACGGCGTCGTCTACGCGTGCAGCAAGGACCGGTGCGTGTACGCGCTGGACGCGGAGAAGGGGACGGGGACGGCACGGACCGCCTGACGTCCCCCGGGTCGGGGGACGGCCGTCGTACCGGTGCACGGAAGGGGCCAGACGGCGGCCGTCGCTGCCGGGAGCGGGGGGTACGCCGCTCTCACCCCAGACGCTACGCCGGGGACGCCCCGGTCGCCATGCGGTGACATGCTCGTGACAGCCGATCGCTAGGGTTCCGCGCATGGATCTTCGGGGGCGCAAGCTCAAGTTCGCAGCGGTCACGGCATTGGTGGTCCTCTCCCTGACGGGCTTCTCGTCGGGGCGGGGGCACGGCGGCAGCAGCGGGGACGGTGACAGCGGGGGCGGGTGCAGCAGTTCGGGCCAGGACCACGACAGCTCGTCGTCGCGGTACGACGACGATGACGACGTGAGTTCGGGCGGCTCCGGCTCGGGCGGTGCGAGCGCCGGGCAGCCGCAGGACGCCATGGTGCTGCTGGTGAGCTGTGCGACGGAGCAGGAGCCGTACGCCACGCTGGAGGTCGCCAACCCGAACACCTCCGGCGCCACCTACACGATCACGGTCGACTTCCTCGACGCGTCGAAGAACATCGTGGAGACCCGCACGGTGGACGAGTTCGTGGCCGGGAGCGAGACGGCGACCGTGCAGGTGGAGCTGTCGAACGGCGGGCTCGCGGCGAAGGTCGCCGAGTGCGAGTCGGAGTCGTTCGCGACCGCTCGGTGAGCGGCTACCGGACGCGGTAGGTCCGCTGCCGCCGGGAGAACAGCTCCGCCTGCTCTCCCGGCGGCAGGTTCCCCAGGGCGATGAGATGGGGCGCCTGGGCGAAGGCCGCGGCCCGGGCGGCCTCCTGGGCGGCCCAGAGCGCGCGGACGGTGCCCTGGACGGCGCCCGCCGGATACCCGGCGATGACGGACGCGCACCGCACGGCCGCCGCCAAGTCGCCGCCCTCCTCGGTGACTTCGGAGACGAGACCCACCTCATGGGCCCGGCGTGCGGAGATCCGCTCGGCGGTGCCCATGAGCATCATCCGGGCGACCTCGCCGGAGGGCATGCGCCGGGCCATGAGCATCGACTCGTAGGCGCTGACCATGCCGTAGGTGGTGTGGGGATCGAAGAAGACGGCCGTGGGATCGGCCACGACGAAATCGCACTCCCCGAGCAGATAGAAGGCCCCGCCGCAGGCCATCCCGCGCACGGCGGCGACGACCGGCTTCCACAGGTCGTTGGACTTGGGCCCGACCCTCAGCAGCGGATCGTCCTGCATGTACGGCGAGTCCGGCTGCGGCACCTCGGCGTCCCGGTCGATCCCGGTGCAGAAGGCCCGTTCCCCGGCACCGGTGAGCACGAGGGCCCGCACGGAGTCGTCGAACCGGAACGCCCGCCAGCACTCGCTCAGTTCGGCGGCCGTGGCGAGGTCCAGGGCGTTGAGCCGGCCGGGCCGGTTCAGGGTGAGCACGGCGACGCCGCTGTCCTTGTCGGCGCTGATCAGCAGACCGCTCACGGCCGCTCCAGGACCCACTGGGGCAGCCCGTCGGGACCGAAGACGACCTGGACCCGGGCCCCGATGCGCAGCCGGTCGGCGGGCACCTCGTTCGGCGCGCCCCCGGCCCGCGCGACGAGGTTGCCGACCAGTCGTATCCGGGGCGCGTCGAGAAGTTCCACGACGACGACGTTGTACGGCGCCTGCGCCGCGTAGTCCGGCAGCAGGGGCGGGTGCGGGACGACGTAGGACCAGATCCGTCCGTGTCCGCCGACCTTCCGCCAGGTGGTGCCGAAGGACTGGCAGTGGGGACAGCACGGGCGGGGCGGGAAGCGCGGCTCGCCGCAGTCGGCGCAGGCCTGGACGCGGAGTTCGCCCGCGGCCGCGTACTGCCAGAAGGGGGCGCCGTCGGGATCGGTGACCGGCGTGAGCATGGCTAGCTCCTTAGCAGCAGAGCGGACGTGGGGACACCCTCGCCTGCGGTGACGAGGCAGGTGGCGGCGCCGGGGACCTGGGCCGTACTGGTCCAGCGGAGCTGCTTGACGCCCTCGTTGACGAGGTTGAAGCCGTGCACGTAGGCCTCGGAGAGCCCGCCGCCCCCGGTGTTCAGCGGCAGCCGTCCGCCGATCTCCAGGGCGCCCTGCTCGGTGAACGCCCCGCCCTCCCCGCGCCCGCAGAAGCCGTATCCCTCCAGCGAGAGCGGCACGAGTGCGGTGAAGGCGTCGTAGATCTGGGCGACGTCGATGTCCTGCGGGGTGAGGTCGGCGTGCTTCCACAGGTGCCGGGCGGCCGTCCAGGCGGGACCGGTGAGGGGGTCGTCGTTCCAGTAGTTGACCATGCCGTGGTGCTGGGCGGGCAGGCCCTGGGCGGCGGAGTGGACGTAGACGGGCCGCTGGGCGCAGTCCCGGGCGCGCTCCGCGCTGACGACGACACAGGCCAACGCCCCGTCCGTCTCCAGGCAGTTGTCGAACAGGCAGAGCGGTTCGCTGATCCAGCGGGAGGTCATGTACATCTCGCGGGTCAGGGGGCGGTCGTACATGATCGCGGCGGGGTTCTGGTTGGCCCGGTTCCGGCAGGCGAGCGCGACGTTGAACAGGTGGTCCCGGGTGGTGCCGTACTCGTGCATGTGACGGCGGGCGAGCATGGCGATCTCGTCGACGGGCCGGAGGAGGCCGAAGGGCCGGGTCCACTGGGCGGGCGTGCGGAGCTGGACGGCCGTGTTGGTCCACGGCCGGGGCCCCGAGCCCCGCTTGCGGGACCGCCAGGCGACACCGACGGTGGCCTGCCCCGCGGCGATGGCCGCGGCGAGGTGGGCGACGGTGGCGCACGAACCGCCGCCGCCGTAACCGACTTTGGAGAAGAAGGTGAGGTCGCCGAGGCCGACGGCCTTCGCCAGTTCGACCTCGTCCGTCTCCTCCATGGTGTAGGAGGCGAGCGCGTCGACCTCGCCGGGCGCGATCCCGGCGTCGTCGAGGGCGGCGAGCACGGCGCGGCAGGCGAGGGTGCGTTCGTCCTCCGGCAGTCGCTTGGCGAAGGGGGTCTGTCCGATCCCGACGATGGCGGTGGCGTCCTTGATCCCGACCATGGCTGAGCCCCTCCCCGTCTGCTTCCCGTCGGCTGACAGGGCGTCAGGTTACAGCTAATCTGACGGGCAGTCAGCTATGAGGTCACCCCGGCTCGGACATGGTCGAGAGCCGGGGAAGGTTGGGGGCTGTGGTGCGCGGTGACGTGGAGTGGGGCGGCATTCCGGGCCTGGTGCGGTACGCGGCCGAGCGGTACGCGGACACCGAGGCCGTCGTGGAGGGCCGGACCCGGATCTCGTACGCCGAACTGGGCGCCCGCGTCGAGCGGTCGACGGCGGCGTGCATGGCGAACGGGGTCCGGCCGGGCGACCGGGTGGCCGTCTGGGCGCCGAACTCGCTGGACTGGATCGTCGCGGCGCTCGGGGCGGTGTCGGCCGGGGCGGTGCTGGTCCCGCTGAACACGCGGTTCAAGGGCGTCGAGGCGGCGGACGTGCTGCGCCGGAGCGGGGCGCGACTGCTGTTCGTGACGGGCACGTTCCTGGGAACGTCGTACGTGGCGTCCCTGCGCAGGGCCCTCGGGGGCGGCCTTCCCGAGCTGGACGTGGTCGTGCTCTCGGACGACGCCCCGCCCGACTTCCGCACCTGGAAGGACTTCCTGGCGGCCGGGGAGGGCGTGGGGCCCGCGGAGGTGCGGCGGCGCTGGGACGGCGTCGAGGGGTCGTGGCCGTCGGACATCGTGTACACGTCCGGGACGACGGGCCGCCCCAAGGGCGCGGTGATCACCCACGCGCAGAGCCTGCGGGCGTACGAAGTCTGGTGCGAGCTGGCCGGGTTGAGGCAGGGTGACCGCTACCTGATCGTGAACCCCTTCTTCCACACCTTCGGTTACAAGGCGGGCGTACTGGCCTGTCTGATGCGCGGGGCGACGATGATCCCGCAGCCGGTGTTCAACGTGGACACGGTGCTGGCGAACGTGGCCGCCGAGCGGGTGTCGGTGCTGCCGGGCCCGCCGACGCTGCTGCAGTCACTGCTGGACCACCCGGCGAGGGACTCCTTCGCCCTCTCCTCGCTGCGGCTGGTGGTGACGGGCGCGGCGGTCGTGCCCCTGCGGCTGGTCTCGCGCCTGCGCGCGGAGCTGGGGGTGTCGACGGTCCTGACCGCGTACGGCCTCTCGGAGGCGAGCGGTGTGGTGACGATGTGCCGCCAGGGGGACGACCTCTCGGTGATCGCGTCGACGTCGGGGCGGGCGATACCGGGGGTGGAGGTGCGGGTCTCCGGCGGGGCCGGCGAGCCGGGGGAGGTCCTGGTCCGGGGCTTCAACGTCATGCGCGGCTACTACGAGGACGAGCGGGCGACGGCGGAGGCGCTGACGGAGGACGGCTGGCTGCGGACCGGGGACGTGGGGGTGCTGGACGACCGGGGGAACCTGCGCATCACGGACCGTCTGAAGGACATGTTCATCGTCGGCGGCTTCAACGCGTACCCGGCGGAGATCGAGCAACTGCTGGCCCTGCACTCAGATGTGGCGGACGTGGCGGTGATCGGCGTTCCGGACGCGCGGCTCGGGGAGGTGGGCAGGGCGTACGTGGTCCGTCGGCCGGGCTCGGTCCTGACGGCGGACGACCTGATGGCCTGGTCCCGCCGGGAGATGGCGAACTACAAGGTGCCGCGGTCGGTGGAGTTCGTGGCGGAGCTGCCGAGGAACGCGAGCGGCAAGGTGGTGAAGGGCGAGCTGAGGCGGGGCGCCGGCGGCTGAGCCCGGCGCCCCCTCGTTCTCTCCGGTCAGCCGAAGGCGCGGACGGCCTGGTAGTAGGTCCAGGCGGTGCTGGTGCAGGCGGTCTTGGTGGCGCCGCCGTAGTTGTTGCAGACGCGCTTGAGGTCTTCGTAGAAGGCGCTGTCGAGGCGGTCCTTGTTGGCGCTGAACGTGCCCGCGGCCTTGTAGTTGCGGTAGCCGAAGTCGTGACGGGCGCAGGAGAGGCTGAAGGGGAAGCCGAAGGGGTTGTCCGGCGAGGAGGAGCAGTAGTCGGTGGACCAGTCGAACCCGTAGGCGGACCAGGCGGACTGGTTGTTCCGGGCGGAGGCCCAGGCGTTGTAGCTGGTCGCGCTGGTCTGCGTCCAACTGGAGAGGACCTGGGGCTTGTCGGCGGGGGCGGCGTCGGCGGCGGTGGCCGTGGCGACGACGGTGACGAGGGATATGGCCGAGGTTGCAAGTGCGGTACCGAGTCTGCGGTGCATCCCACACCTCCATGAGGCTGCGGCCCGTCCGTCGGGCGGCAGGTTCATGCCATGAGGATGGGGCCGGTGGGTGGCGTGCTGACAGGGCCCGGCCCCAAATAGCCCATTAATCATGAGAGGTGATGGATGATCAGTCGGTAAACGCTTGACCACTGACCGAACTGAGGAGTGCGGACCGTGTCCTACACCGCAGCGTTGCCGGAACTCACCGCGCAGGCGGAGCGCCTGATCGAACTCGGGGTGCACGAACTGGCGGGGATACCGGCGGAGGACGTGCGTGCCTTCGCGGAGAAGGCGGAGGGCGGGGAAGGGGCGCTGCTGGCGGTGCATCCTGATCGGGTGCCGGCGTCGGCGTTGGCGCCGCTGCTGCGGCACGGGGGGAAGCCGGGCTTCGTGGTGGTGGACATGCCGGACGTGGACGAATTCACGCCGTGGGAGCTGGAGTTGCCGTCACCTGCCGGGCTGTACGTGGTGACGGGCGTGGACAGGGGTGACGACAAGTCCAACTGGAGCCCGGAGGAGGCGCTGCCGGCGCTGACCAAGGAGGGCCGTACGCCGCTGATCCTGACGGAGGGCATCCACTGGCTGCTCCAGGAACCGGCGGCCCTGGAACGCAACCACTGCTTCATGACCATCGGCTCCCGTCTCCGCAAGGCGAACGGCAGCCTGGACGCGCGGACCCCGGCGATCTGGATCAGCAACGGCACGGGCAGGGACGGCCGGGAACGCCGGGACGCCCCGAAGGTGGGCTGGTGCTGGTGGGGCAACCGGCACACGTGGCTGGGCTTCGGCTCGGGGACGGGGCGCAGGGGGTAGCCGGGCCGGGAGTCACGCGGCGCCGGGCTTCGTCAGGCGCCGCAGCTCCTGCCGGAGGGCGTCCCGCAAGGGCTGGTGCCTCTCCCCGAGTGCGTACCGGGGGTCGCTCCACCGTTCACGCGGGTAGAGCCAGACGGGCCTGCCGAGGAGGTCGGGGGGCTCCCAGTCGTAGCGGGGCCAGACGTGCGCGTGGAGGTAGGGGTCGGTGTTCCCCAGGATCTCCAGATTGACCCGCCGAAACCCGGGGTCCAGCCGCGCACACACCCGCTCGACAGCCTCGCCCAGCAGATCCATGTCACTCAGGAAGGCGAGCCGCTCGGACTTGGCCAGCTCGGACAGCCGCTGCACGGAGGGCCGGCCGACGAGCAGCAGGCAGTACCCGGGCAAGAACTGCACATCCCCGACCACAGCGAACCCCCCACTCGGGAGCTGCCTCAGCACGGTCGGATTCCGCCCCCGAAGAGCACTGCCGATGCGGTCCGCTTGCCAGGGGTCGCTCATGCGCCGGACCTTACAGAGGGTGAGGGCTCGAACACGACCGGCCGGGTGGGGAGAGGGTCGGTATGGTGAGTGGTATGGCAACCAGGAAGTACACCGTGACCCTGCCGGAGGAGCTCGCCGAGGAGATTCGGCGGGAGGTCGGGGCCGGCGGGTTCAGTGCCTATGTCACGCGGGCCATAGAGCGCCAGCGGGAGCAGGACCGGCTCGGTGAACTGGTGGCGTGGATGCAGGAGGACGGCAGTGCGCTGACGGACGAGGAGATCGCCGCCGCCGAAGCGGAGCGGCGGGAGTTCGACCGGATCTTCGCCGAGCGTGCCGCCGGGGCCGAGGGCGCCGGTCCGGGACTTCCGATGGCGGGCTGATGGCCACCGGAACCTACGTACTGGACTGTGAGGCCCTGTCGAGGGCGGTGCTGCGTGAGCGGGAAATGACCGCCCGGCTGAACGAGGCCCACCGTTCGGGCATTCGCGTGGTGACCAGTTCCATGACCCTCGTCGAGGCGTATCACGGTCAGGTGCAGCACTCGGCCTGGTCGTGGGCGATGTCCCGGGTGGTGGTGGAGCCGGTCACCCGCCAGGTCGCCGACGCGGCGATCGGCCTGCTGCAGGACAGCGGCCTTCACGGCCACAAGTACGCCATCGACGCGGCCCTCGCGGTGATCGCGGGGATGCAGAGCGGGGGCGTGGTCCTGTTCACGTCCGACGAGGACGACATGAGCAAGCTCTGCCCGACCAGGGTGGTGGTGAAGGGGCTGTGAGGCCCGGCTTCCCGTGACACACGTCGGCCGCGACGGCTCCCCCTCCGCGCCGCCGCGGCCGATCCCCGTGCGATGAGGCTTACTTGTTGCCGTCCAGGTCCAGGGCGGGCGGGGCCGGCATGGAGTTGTTGAGCGTCGTGATCGTCTCCACCTTGGCCGGCTCGCTCGGCATGGAGTTGTTCATCGTGGTGATCGTCTCGTCCGCGACGGTCTCGCCGGCCGTGGCGTCGTTCTCCTGAGAGACGGTCTCGTCCTTCTTCTGCTCGCTCATGGGCTCGTGTTCCTCTTTTCGGTGATGAGTGAGGAACGCCCGTCCGGTAACTCCCCCGAGGATTACCGGACGGGCGTTCGGAGCCGCAGACTAACCGGCCGGGCTCCGAGTCGAACCGCCTGCCCCCCGTGGCGCCGGTTCGATCTGAGTACGAGTCTGCGCCAGGGAGATAAACGAACGCTGAACGCCGACAATCCCCAGGTGAGAGGCCTGCTCGCTATGCTGCCGCAGCCGACGTGAGCAGCGCGCGCACATCCTCGGCCTCCGGTGCGCTGTTCTGCTCGTAGAGGTTGAGCGCCTCACGCCAGCAGGCGCGCGCCCTGCCCGCCTGACCGAGTGCGGACAGCGAACGCCCCAACAACGTGAGGACGTTGCCCTGCATGCGGTCACCGCCGATGCAGCCCAGTGCGAGGGCCTGTTCGGCGTGCTGCGCGGCGGGCGCGGGGCGGCGCTCGGCCGCGTGCACCTCGGCGATGCGGAAGTGGGTGACGCCCTCCCAGAGCCGCTGCCGATGGTCGTTGAAGAGACCGAGCGCGTCGGAGAACTGGCTCAGCGCCTCCGTGTACCGGCCCGCCCTGGTCAGCGCTACGCCCAGCTGGAAATGGCCGTTGGCCAGGCGCACGGTCCGGCCGACCTCGGTGTGCACCGCGAGACCGCTCTGGGCGATCTCGACGGCCTTCGCGACATTGCCCATGCCGAGGTGAGCCCGGGACAGGTTGCCCAGGACGGTCGCTTCGAACGGCCGGTTCCCCGCCGCTCGCAGACCTACGAGGGCCTGGTCGAAGAAGGCCTTGCCGTCGGCGAACCGCTTCTCGTGCAGGCAGATGAGCCCCAGGTTGTTGGCGACCCAGCTGACGGCGATGGAGTCGCGTGCGCCTGCCGCGAGTTCCATGGCGACCCGCGCCTCCTGCTCCGACTGCCTGATACGACCGGAGACCAGCAGCACATCACTGAGCACCGTGCGGGCCCTGCCCTCCGCCTGCGCCTGGCCCGCGACTCGGGTGGCCTCGCAGGTGGCCTCGGCCGTCATCTCGTACTGGTGCGAGTTGGCGCCCGACTCGGTCAGATCCTTTGCTGCCCACAGCAGATCGACGGCCCGCCGCAGCCGCTCCGTCCCCGCTGCCTGCCGCACGCAGGCCAGCAGTTGCCCGGCCTCCGTGTACAGCCAGTCGAGGGCCGTCGTCGCCTCCGTGAAGCGCAGCCCCGGATACCGGGTCGGCGCCAGATGATCGGTCAGGCGGTCCTCGCCATGCTCGATCGAGTACACCTGCGCGGTGGTCGCCAGATAGAAGTCCAGCAACCGGGACAACGCCTCGTCCCGCTCGCTCGGCGGCCACTCGTCCCTCTCCGCGCAAGCACGCGCGTAGAGCCGAACCAGATCGTGGAAGCGATACCGGCCGGGCGCCGCGGATTCGAGCAGCGAGGTGTCCACCAGGGACTCCAGCAACTCCTCCGTCTCCCGCACCCCGAGATCGAGCAGTGCCGCAGCCGCCGCCACCGAGATGTCCGGCCCGTCCGCCAGGCCCAGCAGGCGGAAGGCTCGGGCCTGGGCCGGTTCCAGTTGGCCGTAGCCCAGTTCGAAGGTCGCCTTGACCGCCAGGTCGCCCGCCTGGAGTTCGTCCAGTCGGCGTCGCTCGTCGGCCAGCTTCGCCGCCAGGACCGAGACCGTCCAGGTCCGCCGCGCCGCCAGGCGGGACGCCGCGATGCGGATCGCCAGCGGAAGGAAGCCGCACGCCGCCACCACGTCGAGGGCCGCCTTCCGCTCCGAGGCCACCCTCTCCTCGCCCACGATCTTCGTGAACAACGACAGCGCCTCGTCCGGCGACATCACGTCCAGGTCGACCAGGTGCGCCCCCGCCAGGTCCACCATCCGCACCCGGGAGGTCACCAGCGCCGCACAGCCCGACGTGCCGGGCAGCAGCGGCCGTACCTGCGCCGCGTCCCGCGCGTTGTCCAGCAGGACCAGCACCCTCCGGCCGTCCAGCACCGAGCGGTACAGCGCCGCCCGCTCCTCCAGCGAGTCCGGGATCGCCGAGTCCGCCGTCCCCAGCGCCCGCAGGAACGACCCCAGCACCGTCTCCGGTTCCGCCGCCCGCGACCCCGCGCCCTGGAGGTCCACGTACAGCTGCCCGTCCGGGAAGGCCGACCGGGCCTGGTGGCCCACGTGCACCGCCAGCGTCGTCTTGCCCACGCCCCCGATCCCGGCCAGGGCGGA
Organism: Streptomyces sp. NPDC043726; assembly: GCF_056436565.1. Lineage (NCBI taxonomy): Bacteria > Bacillati > Actinomycetota > Actinomycetes > Kitasatosporales > Streptomycetaceae > Streptomyces > Streptomyces sp. NPDC043726. The sequence goes on along the minus strand of NZ_JBWKCI010000004.1, from coordinate 383,986 downwards.
GACCGCCATCACCCGGCCCTCCGCCGACGCCAGCACGTCACTGAGCTCCGTGACGAAGCCCGCCCGGCCCGTGAAGTCCGGCACCGTCGCGGGAAGTTGGGCGGGGCGCACGGGTACCACCGTCGGTTCCGCCAGTGGAGCGGACGGTTCCGCCAGGCCCGGGTCCGCCTGGAGGATGCGCTGCTGCAGCTCACGCAGGCCGGGGCGAGGATCCACCCCGAGCTCGTCCGCCAGCAGGCGCCGGGTGTCCGCGTACACCGCGAGCGCCTCCGCCTGCCGGCCCGAGCGGTACAGCGCCAGCATCAGCAGTTCGCGGAACCGCTCCCGGAGCGGGTGGGCCGCCGTGAGTGCCGTCAGCTCCGAGACCGCCTCCGCGTGGCAGCCCTGCTCCAGGTCCATGTCCAGGCGGGATTCCAGGAGCTGCAGGCGCCACTCCTCCAGGCGGACCCGCTGCGCCTCCGCGTACGGGCCCGGCACCCCCGCCAGCGGTTCCCCGTCCCACAGCGCCAGCGCCCGGTTCAGGACCTCCCGCGCGTGGCACAGGTCGCCCGCGCCCTTGGCCTTCTCCGCCTCGGTCGCCAGCTCCGTCGCCACCGCCAGGTCCAGCGCGCCGGATTCCAGGCCGCGGACCGCGTAGCCGCCGGACTCGCTGACCAGGACCCCGGGGTCCAGCACCTTCCGCAGCCGTGAGGCGTACGTCCGGACCGCCGCCAGCGCCTGGGACGGTGGCTCCTCGCCCCACAGCGCGTCGATCAGCTCGGCCGCCGTCGCCGTACGGCCCTCCCGCAGCAGCAGGGCCGCGAGCAGCGCGCGTTGCTGGGGGGAGCCGGTGTTGAGCAGTTCCCCCTCGCGCCAGGCGCGCACCGGGCCGAGCACGCCGAAGCGCAGCGCCGTCGGCTCCGGTGAGCCGACAGAGCCGCCTCGCCGCTGCTCCGGCACCCGCGGTACACCGTCCATCGCCGTCCCCCTGCAGAACGTCATGACAACCAGGCCAGTTTGCCTTGTTCATGGCGGATGCGTCAGCCGTGCGAGACCGCACTCACAGCCAGACGTGCGGTACACCACAAGGTCCTTACAACCTCTACGCGGGGTTCCAGGTGCGACCCGGTAGCTGACGGGTCGTCAGATCGGCGCTACCGTACGGCCATGGAGACCAAAACCACCCTTCCCCTGATCATCTCCGTCGACGACCACACGGTGGAGCCCCCGCAGGTGTGGCAGGAACGGCTCCCGAAGAAGTACCTGGACATCGGGCCCCGGATCGTCCGCGCCCCCCTCAAGGAAATGACCTTTCTCGGCGGGCGGTTCAAGCCCGTGATGGGGGAGAAGGGGGACGACGGGCCGATCGGTGACTGGTGGGTGTACGAGGATCTCCGGCGGCCCCTCACCCGGCTCGACACCGCCGTGGGGTACGACCGCGACGAGATCAAGCTCGAGGTCATCACGTACGAGCAGATGCGGGCGGGGTCGTACGACGTCCCGGCGCGGCTCGCCGACATGGATCTCAACCACGTCCAGTCCGCCCTCTGCTTCCCCACCTTCCCGCGCTTCTGCGGGCAGACCTTCACCGAGGCCGGCGATCACGAGCTGGGGCTGCTGTGCATCCGCGCCTACAACGACTGGATGGTGGAGGAGTGGTGCGGGCCGCGGGCCGGCGGGCGGCTCATACCGCTCACGCTCATCCCGCTGTGGGACGCGGAGCTGGCCGCCCAGGAGGTACGGCGGAACGCCGCCCGCGGTGTCCGGGCCGTCGCCTTCTCCGAGATCCCGCCCCATCTCGGGCTGCCGTCCGTCCACACCGACGACTGGGACCCCTTCCTCGCCGCCTGCGACGAGACCGGCACGGTCGTCGCCATGCACATCGGCTCCAGCAGCCGGATGCCCTCCACCTCCGCCGACGCGCCGCCCGCCGTCGGCTCCACCATCACCTTCGCCAACTGCTGCTTCTCGATGGTCGACTGGCTGATGAGCGGGAAGTTCGAGCGCTTCCCGAATCTCAAGGTCATGTACGCGGAGGGGCAGATCGGGTGGATCCCGTACATCCTGGAGCGGGCGGACGTGGTGTGGGAGGAGAACCGGGGCTGGGGCGGGGTCGCCGACAAGGTGCACCGGCCGCCGTCCGAGCTGTTCGCCGAGCACGTCTACGGCTGCTTCTTCGACGACGCCTTCGGGCTGCGCAACCTCGACGCCATCGGGCTCGGCAACGTGCTCTACGAGACCGACTACCCGCACTCCGACTCCACCTGGCCAAAGTCGAGGGAGGTCGGCGAGGCCCAGATGGGGCACCTGGACGCGGACGTCGTCGAGCGGATCGTACGGCGCAACGCCATCGACCTGCTCGGACTGACGGAGGCCGGCCTGTGGCCCGGCGCCCGTCCCTGACGACCTCTCCCGGACCGCCAGACAAGGAGGACGCGCGTGTCCTACGGCATCCAGCTCCCGATCCAGTCCCAGAGCACCCTCTTCGCCGAGCCCTGGGAGGCCGCCGCGAGCCCCGAGGACCTTCTCGCCGTCGCGCGCGCCGCGGACGACGCCGGCTTCTCCTACGTCGCCTGCTGCGACCACGTCGCCATCCCGCGCCGGCTCGCCTCCGCGATGAGCACGGTCTGGTACGACCCGGTCGCCACCCTCGCCTACCTCGCCGCCGGCACCGAGCACGTACGGCTGCTCAGCCACATCGCGGTGGTGGGGCTGCGGCACCCCCTCCTCACCGCCAAGCAGTACGCCACCCTCGACCACCTCAGCGGGGGGCGGCTGATCCTGGGCGTCGGCGCCGGGCACGTACAGGAGGAGTTCGAGGCCCTGGGTGTCGACTTCCGGCAGCGGGGCGCCGTACTCGACGAGAACATCGACGCCCTGCGCGCCGCCCTCGGTCCGGAGGAGTTCCCCGAGCACCACGGCAAGCTGTACGACTTCGAGGGCCTCGGGCAGTTGCCCAGGCCCGCGCAGGAGCGGGTCCCCCTCTGGGTCGGGGGGTCCTCGCCCGCCGCCGTGCGCCGGGCGGCGCTCAAGGGGGACGGGTGGCTGCCCCAGGGGGACCCCAGGGACCGGCTGCCGGCGCAGATCGGCCGTATCCGGCAGCTGAGGGAGCAGGCCGGGCGCGGCGGCCCCTTCACCATCGGCGCCATCGCCGAACCGCTCTACGTCGGCACCCCGGACTGGCACGTCGGCCGCCGCACGCTGACCGGCCGCCCGGACGAACTCGCCGAGTCGCTGCGGGCGTACCGGGCGATGGGCGTGGACCGGATACAGGTGCGGTTCCGCAGCCGGAGCCGCCGTGAACTCATCGACCAGATCTCGGCGTTCGGCGCCGACATCGGACCCCATCTGTGAGGAGTCGGCGCATGGGCAAGCTGGACGGTCGGGTCGTCATCGTCACGGGGGCGGCACGCGGGCAGGGGGAGCAGGAGGCGCGGCTGTTCCGGGCGGAAGGAGCCCGGGTGGTCGTGGCGGACGTGCTCGACGAGCAGGGCAGGGCCCTCGCGGAGGAGATCGGGGCGCTGTACGTGCACCTCGACGTGGGGGAGGAGGGGGACTGGCAGACGGCCGTGGGCGCCGCCAAGCGCGCCTACGGGCACATCGACGGGCTCGTCGGCAACGCGGGGATCCTGCGGTTCAACTCCCTGGTGGACACGCCCCTCGACGAGTTCATGCGGGTCGTGCGGGTCAACCAGGTCGGCTGCTTCCTCGGGATCCGGACCGTCGCGCCGGAGATGGAGGACGGCGGGACCATCGTCAACACCGCCTCCTACACCGGGCTGACCGGAATGGCGGCGGTCGGGGCGTACGCGGCGACCAAGCACGCGATCGTCGGACTCACCCGGGTCGCCGCGCTGGAGCTGGCACCCCGCGGCATCCGCGTCAACGCCATGTGTCCCGGCGCCGTGGACACGGCCATGTCCAACCCGGCCCAGCTCGATCCGGCGGCGGACGCGGAGGAGACCTCGCGTGCCCTGGACGGGCTGTACCGCAAGCTCGTGCCGCTCGGGCGGATCGGGCGACCGGAGGAGGTGGCCCGGCTCGCCCTCTTCCTGACCTCGGAGGACTCCTCCTACATCACCGGTCAGCCGTTCGTGATCGACGGCGGCTGGCTGGCCGGGGTGTCAGTAATCTGACTGACCGTCAGCTCTTGACGGTTCATGCCGGTGGTGCCACAGTCAGCGATCTGACGGACCATCAGAAAAATGGACGGGAACTCCAGACCGGGGACGGTGAACCGCCTTGGAATTCGGGCTCTTTGTACAGGGATACGTCGGCAAGCGCGCAGAGACCGATCCGCTCGCCGAGCACAAGGCGCTGATGGAGGAGACCGAGTACGTCATCCAGGCGGACAAGTCCGGCTTCAAGTACGCCTGGGCCTCCGAGCACCACTTCCTGGAGGAGTACTCGCATCTGTCGGCCAACGACGTCTTCCTCGGGTACCTCGCGCACGCGACGGAGCGGATCCATCTGGGCTCGGGGATCTTCAACCCGCTCGCCCAGGTCAACCACCCCGTGAAGGTCGCCGAGAAGGTCGCCATGCTCGACCATCTCTCCGGCAACCGCTTCGAGTTCGGCAGCGGGCGGGGCGCCGGCTCGCACGAGATCCTCGGGTTCCTGCCCGGCATCACGGACATGAACCACACCAAGGAGATCTGGGAAGAGACCATCGCCGAGTTCCCGAAGATGTGGCTCCAGGACGAGTACGTCGGCTTCCAGGGCAAGCACTGGTCGCTGCCGCCGCGAAAGGTGCTGCCCAAGCCGTACGGGAAGTCCCACCCCGCGATGTGGTACGCGGCCGGGTCGCCGCCGTCGTACTCCATGGCCGCGAAGAAGGGGCTCGGGGTCCTGGGGTTCAGCGTGCAGAAGGTCGCCGACATGGAGTGGGTGCTGGAGAAGTACAAGACGGCGATCGTGGACGCGGAGCCGATCGGGGACTTCGTCAACGACAACGTGATGGTGACGACGACGGCGATCTGCGCGCCGACGCACGAGGAGGCCGTGCGGATCGCCGTGAGCGGAGGGCTGCACTATCTGCCCTCGCTGGTCTTCCGGTACCACGACACGTTCCCGCGGCCCGAGGGCTTCCCCGTGTGGCCGGAGACGCTGCCCGAGTACACCGAGGAGTTCGTCGAGGTCCTCATCGAGGAGGAACTGCTCATCTGCGGGGATCCCGACGAGGTGCTGCGCCAGTGCAAGCGGTGGGAGCAGGCGGGGGCGGACCAGTTGAGCTTCGGGTTGCCGGTGGGGGTGCCGAAGGAGGAGACGCTGCAGACGATCCGGCTGATCGGGGAGCACGTGATTCCGAAGATCGACACGGATCCTGTGCACCGGACTTCGCGGTTCCGGAGGGGTGTCTGATCGTCGTTGGCGGCTGCGGGCTCGTGGGGGCTGGTCGCGCCCGCGCGGCGGTAGCCGCAAATTGACACAGCCCCGCGCCCCTGAGCAAGTGCACCGGCCCCGCACCCAGGAGGTGAAGACCCATGCTTGATCACGTCATCAAAGGCGCGTCCGTTGTGGACGGCACTGGCGGGCCTTCCTACACCGCCGATGTCGGTCTCCGTGACGGGCGGATCGCCGTCATCGCGCCCGACGTCACCGAGGATGCCCGGACCGTCGAGGACGCCTCCGGGCTCGTCCTCGCCCCCGGGTTCGTCGACCCCCACACCCACTACGACGCCCAGCTCTTCTGGGACCCGTACGCCACGCCCTCCCTCAATCACGGTGTGACCACCGTGGCCGCCGGGAACTGTGGGTTCACGCTCGCGCCGCTCCATCCGTCCCGGCCCGCCGATGCCGACTACACGCGTCGGATGATGTCCAAGGTCGAGGGGATGTCGCTGGTCGCGCTGGAGGAGGGGGCGCCCTGGACCTGGCACTCCTTCGGGGAGTACCTGGACGCCCTGGAGGGGCGGATCGCCGTCAACGCCGGCTTCATGGTGGGGCATTGCGCGTTGCGGCGGTACGTCATGGGCGACGAGGCCGTCGGGGGGCAGCCCGACGACGAGCGGCTCGACGCCATGGTGCGGCTGCTGCACGACGCCATGGAAGCCGGGGCCTGGGGGTTCTCCACCACCCAGTCGTCCACCCACTCCGACGGCGACGGGCGGCCCGTCGCCTCCCGGCACGCCCGGCCCGCGGAGCTGCTCGCCCTGGCCAAGGCGGTCGGCGAGCACGAGGGGACGCAGATCGAGGCGATCGTGGCCGGGTGCCTGGACCAGTTCAGCGACGCCGAGATCGACCTGTTCGCGGAGCTGAGCGCGGCGGCCGGACGGCCCTTGAACTGGAACGTGCTGACCGTCGACGCCGCCGTGCCCGAGCGCGTGCCCCGGCAACTGCTGGCGAGCGAGCGGGCCCGCAAGGCCGGCGGGCGGGTCGTCGCGCTGACGATGCCGATCCTGACCCCGATGAACATGTCCCTGGGCACCTTCTGCGCGCTGAACCTGATACCGGGGTGGGGGCCGATCCTCGGGCTGCCCGTCCCGGAGCGGATCGCCAGGCTCGGGGACCCCGAGGTCCGGGCCGAGATGCTGGCCCGCGCCGCGTCCAAGGAGGCGGGCGTCTTCCGGCGGCTCGCCGACTTCGGGCGGTACGTCATCGGCGACACCTACAGCGAGGCGAACCGCGGGCTGACCGGGAGGGTGGTGCGGGACATCGCCGCCGAGCGCGGTCAGGATCCCTTCGCCTGTCTCGTCGACATCTGCGCCGCCGACGACCTGCGGACCGTGCTGTGGCCCATGCCCACCGACAACGACCCCGCGTCCTGGGCGCTGCGGGCCCAGACCTGGCAGCACGAGGACGTGCTGCTCGGCGGCTCGGACGCGGGGGCGCACCTGGACCGGATGTGCGGGGCGCCGTACACCACCCGGTTCCTCGGTGACTGTCTGCGCGGACGGAAGCTGGTCGGCCTGGAGCAGGCCGTGCGGATGCTGACCGACGACCCCGCCCGGCTCTTCGGGCTGCGCGAGCGGGGGCGGGTGCAGGAGGGGTTCCATGCCGATCTGGTGCTCTTCGATCCGGAACGGATCGACGCGGGCACGGCCACCCTGGTGCACGACCTGCCGGGTGACAGCCCACGGCTCGACTCCAAGGCCCTCGGCGTGCGCGCCGTGTGGGTCAACGGGGTCGAGGCGATCCGGGACGACGTGGTGAGCGGGGCGGTGCCGGGGAAGGTGCTGCGCTCCGGGCAGGACACCCGGACGGTGAGCACCCGGTGAGCCAGCGGCTCTTCATCGGCGGGCACTGGGTCGAGCCGGAGGGCGGGTTCTACGACGTCGTCGACCCGGCGACCGAGGAGACCGTCGGAGGGGCGCCCGAGGCCTCGCGGGATCAGGTGCGCGCCGCCTGCGCCGCGGCCAGCGAGGCCTTCGGGTCCTGGTCGCGCACGGCACCCGAGGAACGGGCCGCGCTGCTCGCCCGGACCGCGGACCTCGTACGGGAGCGCCTGGTGCCGTACGCCGAGCTGGCGCGGGCGGAGACCGGGGCGACGACCGGCACGGCCCGGGCGATGCAGGTGGGGGTGGCCGCCGCCCGGTTCCGGCGGTACGCGCGGGTGGAGCCCGCCGAGTGGGCCGTTCCGCCGCAGATCAACGAGGCGGGGCCGATGGGGAAGGCCGCCGTGATGGGCGCGCTGGCCGTGCGGCAGCCCGTCGGGGTCGTGGCCTGCATCTCCTCGTACAACAACCCCTGGGCCAACGCGGCCGGGAAGATCGCGCCCGCGCTGGCCATGGGCAACACGGTCGTGGTGAAGCCCGCCCCGCAGGATCCCCTGTCCGTCTACCGGATGGCGGAGGCGCTGGAGGAGGCCGGGGTGCCGCCGGGGGTCGTGAACGTGGTCTCCGGCGCCGCCGCGGAGGCCGGGGAGGCCGTGGTCGGCTCCGGGGACGTCGACATGGTCAGCTTCACCGGCTCCACGGCCGTCGGACGCCGGATCGCCGAGGTGTGCGGCCGGGACATGAAGCGGCAGCTGATGGAGCTGGGTGGGAAGGGCGCGGCCCTCGTCCTCGACGACGCGGACGTGGGCTCGGCGGTCGCGGGGATCGGGACGACCTTCTCCTTCTACAGCGGGCAGATCTGCACGGCGCCCACCCGGGTGCTGGCCCAGAGAGGGGTCTACGACCGGCTGGTGGAGCAACTGAGCGGCTATGCGCGCCGGTTGAAGGTGGGCGATCCCCGGGAGCCGGACACCGTGGTCGGGCCGGTGATCTCCGCCGCGCACCGGGAGCGGGTGGAGTCGTACGTCGAACTGGGCCGCAAGGAAGGCGCGGTGGTGGTGACGGGCGGCGAACGGCCCGCCCTCGACACGGGGTTCTATGTCGCCCCGACCCTCCTCGCCGACTGCACCAACGACATGACCGTCGCGCGGGAGGAGATCTTCGGTCCCGTGGTGGCCGTGATCCCCTTCGACGAGGAGGACGAGGGGATCGCCCTCGCCAACGACTCCGACTACGGGCTGATCGACTACGTCTGGTCGGCGGACGTGGCGAGGGCCTTCCGGGTCGCCCGGCGGCTGCGGGCGGGCGGAGTGGGCGTCAACACGGTCGGCCGGAACATGGAGGCGCCGTTCGGCGGCTTCAAGAAGAGCGGGGTCGGCCGGGACGTCGGGTCCCACGCCCTGCACGCGTACAGCGAGGTGCAGGCGATCGTCTGGCCGGGTTAAGGACCGGCCCTCAGTCCTTCAAGTCCACCCGCACCGTCAGCAGTTGAGCGCCGATCATCCGTACCGCCGCGCTGTTGAAGCGGGGCAGGGTGCGCAGCCGGGCCACCGGGTCGTCGTCGGGCAGCGGATGGGCCGTGCCCTCGTGCCAGCGGCCGCGGATGCGCACCCGCACCTTCGGGTCGGCCAGGATGTTGCGCACGTACTGCGAGCGCTCCCCGAACTCCGAGACCAGCCAGAAGGAGTCGCCGACCCGACGGCCGCCGACCGGTGTGCGGCGGGGCAGTCCCGAGGTGCGGCCCGTCGTCTCCAGGAGGATGTGGTTCGGCAGGTGGCGCATCACGGCGTTGAGGCGGCGCTGGAACGCCCTGGCGGTCCGGTACTTGCTCTCGATGCTGCGGGGCATGGTCGGTCGGGCTCCTGTCGTCGGCGGGTGCGGCGCTGTGGGTACGTGTTCACGAATGTTTTGCGGTGGTGTCGCCGGGCGGCGGTGCCTCGCCCCCTTTAATGGTGCCCTTGACGGTGCCATGACCGAGGGGTGGGTCCGTGCGCGTGGTGACCTGGAACCTGTGGTGGCGGTTCGGCCCATGGCGTGAGCGGCAGAAGGCGATCCGCTCCGTGCTGCGGGAACTGCGGCCCGACCTCGTGGGACTCCAGGAGGTGTGGTCGGCCGACGGGGAGAACCTCGCGGAATGGCTCGCCGACGAACTGGGCCTGTACTGGACCTGGGCCGCCTCTCCGGCCCCCGAGCGCTGGCGCCGGCGGATCGGGGACACGTCCGTGGACATCGGCAACGCGGTACTGAGCCGCTGGCCGGTGGAGGCCACGGAGGTCCTGCGGCTTCCGGCGCCCGGGGAACTGGACGACGGGCGGCTGGCTCTGTACGCCCGCACCGGGCCGGTGTCCTTCGTCACCGCGCACCTGACGAGCGGCCCGCACGCCTCCGCCGTACGCCGCCGACAGGCCGAGGCGCTCGTCAGGTTCGCCCGGCGCGACGGGGCGACGATCGTCACCGGCGACTTCAACGCCGAGCCGGACTCCCCCGAACTGCGGCTGTTCGCCCGCGACTTCCGGGACGCCTGGGCGGAGGCCGGCGACCCCGCGGCCCCGTCCGCGACCTGGGACTGGGACCCGGGACTCCCGTACCCGCAGGGGCCGCAGCGGGGGGCGCGGATCGACTACGTCCAGCTGGGCGGGCCCGTGTCCGCGCGCGCGGTGCGGCGGGCCGGTGACCGGCCCGTGGACGAGGTGTGGCCCTCCGATCACGCGGCCGTCGTCGCCGACCTGGTGTGCTGACTTCCGGCGATCATGGGCATGTTCAGCAGCACCCGGGCCAGGATCGCCCTCGGCGCGGCAGCGTCGTCCAGGCCGAGGCCGCCTGGTTCCGGTACGAGATCACGGTGAAGCAGCCCTCAGTCGCGGCCGAGGAAGATCGGATTCGTGAACGCGGCCAACGCCCCCGGCAACGGCGCCAGCACCGCCTCGTGCCGCAACTCCGCCCGCACATAGGCCGCGTACGACGGAGTGGTCACCCACTCCACCGTCCCGCCGCCCGTGACCGGCAGCGGCGCGCTGGTGAACAGCACGCCCTGGTCCGTCACGAACCGGACCGTGCAGCGCGGCGCTCCCGTGACCTCCAGCCGGACCGTGACGGGAGTGTCCCGGTCCGCCCGCAACCGCTCGCCGATGCCCGCGTGCTGACCCCGCCCGCCGGAGGCCGTGAACGCCAGCGACACATGACGGGACTCGGCGACGTACGACCGCCCCGCCCGGATCCCCGCCTGGATGGCCTCCCGGGTCAGGTCGTCGGCGAGCACCACCGTCTGCGGTGAGCCCACGGCGTCGGGGGAGCGGTGGGCGTCGCTGTTGCCCATGGCCGGGATCCAGCCCCGTCCCGTCCGGTCTCCCTGTCCCTCCCGCACGGACGCCACCAGCATGCCGTCCCAGTCGGCCAGCGCCACCTCGTCGTCGGGCGTGTACGGGCCGTTCCACACCTCGACCGCGTCCGCCTCGCCGAAGCCGAACTTCCAGTTGCAGCCGATGCAGGTGGCGTGCGGATGCGCGGGGACGACCAGGCCGCCGGACTCGCGGATCCGGCGGGCGAACCTGCCGAACCGGTTGTCGCGGGCCCGGTAGCGCCAATCGATGAACGTGCCGGGGTCCGTGCCGACGGCGAGGACATGGCCGTTGCGGGTGGTCACCTCCTCGCCCAGCATCACCAGCAGGTCGTCCCCCGCCACGTCCGCCCAGTGCGCGTGCGCCGAGTGCGTGTTGTGCTCGGAGCTGTTGATGAAGTCCAGCCCGGCGGCGCGGGCGAGGTCGGCGATCTCGGCGGGGGTGCGGCGGCCGTCGGAGTACCAGGAGTGCAGATGGCAGTCGCCGCGGTACCAGTCCCGGCCGCGGCCCTTGGCCCGCTGCGGCGGGTACACGGGCTCGGCGACCGGGGCCTGCTCGCCGTAGGAGAGCGTGATCGTGAGCTCGTAGCCCAGGCCCTGCGGGGCGACCGTGTAGGGGCCGAGGACGATGTGCCAGGTGCCCTCGTTGACGGGCCCGGGGAGATAGCCGGGCGTGGCGTCGTCGGTGCGGAGGTGGAACTCGGTCCGGGCCCCGCCCGACCAGCCCCGGAAGCCCTTGCCGCCGAGGGCGGTGCCGCGTTCGTCGAAGATGCCGATGTCGAGGGCGTTGCCGGGGGTGCTGGCCGGGACCGACGGGCGGTCGTAGGTGTAGGAGACCTTGATCTCCCGGACTCCGTCGGGTACTTCGACGGGGACGTACACGAAATCGGGCGAGCCGGGCGGCAGAGTCCCGCGTACCGTACGGGTCTCGGTGTGGTGCATGTCGTCCGCCCCTCTCGCGAAGGTCACGCTCCCCAACGTAAGCGCAGCCGCGGCGCCCGTCACGAACAGGGCGCGTCTTCCGAGCCTTGCGTCGTCATCACACATGCCCGGGAGTGTGCCCATCGGGCGTGAACTCGCAAGGACGGGAAGGAAATCGGCGGACATCGAGCGTCACCCCGAGAATTGTGCCGACCGGTCGGTATCGACTTCTCGCGGCGCCCCCGGTACAGATGGGACATGCGCCTCTCCGTCACGATCTTCCTCACCGACGAGACGATCGCCCCGACCCGGCTCGCCCGCGAGCTGGAGCAGCGGGGGTTCGCCGGGCTGTACCTGCCCGAGCACACCCACATCCCCGTCGAGCGGACCACCCCGTACCCGGCCGGCGGCGAGCTGCCGCCCGAGTACGGCCGTACCCTCGACCCCTTCGTCGCGCTCGGCCAGGCCGCCGCCGTGACCGAGCGGCTCGGCCTCGGCACCGGCATCACCCTGGTCGCCCAGCACGACCCGATCGCCCTGGCCAAGCAGATCGCGACCGTCGACCACCTCTCCGGCGGGCGCGTCACCCTCGGCCTCGGCTTCGGCTGGAACGTCGAGGAGGCCGCCGACCACGGCGTCGAGTGGCGCACCCGGCGCGAACTCGTCCGCGACCGGATGGCGTTGATGCGTGCCCTGTGGGCGGAGGAACCGACCGCGCACGAGGGCGAGTTCGGCAGCGTGCGGGCCTCGTACGCCTACCCCAAGCCGGTGCGGAAGGCGCGCGGTCCGGTCGTCGGGCCGCGCACGCTCGTCGGCGGCGCCGCCGGGCCGAAGCTCTTCTCTCACATCTGCGAGTACGCCGACGGCTGGATGCCCATCGGCGGGCGGGGCCTGACCGAGACGCTGCCGGCGCTCCGGACCGTCTGGGCCGACACCGGCCGCGACCCGGCCGCCCTCCAGGTCGTGCCGTACGCCGTCTATCCGACCGCCGGGAAGCTCGCGCACTACGCGGACCTCGGGATCGAGGAGGTCGTGGCGCAGTTGCCACCCGCCGGGGAGGCCGAGGTGCTGCGGGCGCTGGACGACCTCGCGGGCTTCCTCGGCTGACGCGGCGGCAGACGCGGCGCCTGACGTACGAGGGAGGCCCGAGTGACCGGCGAGCGTCGATCAAGGCGACCGTATGCTCGAAGGATGACGACTTCGGCGACCTCCGGAACCGGCCCGACCGAGAACTCCATGCGTCGCGCCCTCAAACGGGCCCGGGACGGCGTCGCCCTCGACGTCACCGAGGCGGCCGTCCTGCTCCAGGCGCGCGGCGAGGCCCTCACCGACCTCGCCGCGTCCGCCGCCCGGGTCCGGGACGCGGGCCTGGAGGCGGCGGGCAGAACCGGGGTCATCACGTACTCGAAGAGCGTCTTCATCCCCCTCACCCGGCTGTGCCGGGACAAGTGCCACTACTGCACGTTCGTGACCGTGCCCGGCAAGCTGCGCCGGGCCGGGCACGGGATGTTCATGTCCCCGGACGAGGTCCTCGACATCGCCCGCAAGGGCGCGGCCCTCGGCTGCAAGGAAGCGCTCATCACCCTCGGCGACAAGCCGGAGGACCGCTGGCCGGAGGCGCGGGAGTGGCTGGACGCGCACGGCTACGACGACACCATCGCCTACGTCCGCGCCGTCTCCATCCGGATCCTGGAGGAGACGGGCCTGCTGCCCCATCTCAACCCCGGGGTCATGACCTGGACCGACTTCCAGCGCCTGAAGCCCGTCGCGCCCTCCATGGGCATGATGCTGGAGACGACGGCCACCCGGCTGTGGTCCGAGCCCGGCGGCCCGCACCACGGCTCCCCGGACAAGGAACCGGCCGTACGGCTGCGGGTGCTGGAGGACGCCGGCCGCTCCTCCGTCCCCTTCACCTCCGGGCTGCTGATCGGCATCGGTGAGACCTACGAGGAGCGCGCCGAGTCCCTGTTCGCGCTGCGCAAGGTCTCCCGCGCCTACCACGGCATCCAGGAACTGATCATCCAGAACTTCCGCGCCAAGCCGGACACCGCGATGCGCGGCATGCCGGACGCGGAACTCGACGAACTCGTCGCCACGATCGCCGTCGCCCGGCACATCATGGGGCCCGCGGCCTGCCTCCAGGCCCCGCCGAACCTGGTGGACTCCGAGTACGAGCGGCTGATCGGCGCCGGGATCGACGACTGGGGCGGGGTCTCCCCGCTGACCATCGACCATGTGAACCCCGAGCGGCCGTGGCCGCAGATCGAGGAGCTGGCCGCCCGCTCGGGAGCCGCCGGGTTCACCCTGCGGGAACGCCTGTGCGTGTACCCGGAGTTCGTGCGGCGCGGGGAGCCTTGGCTGGACCCGCGGCTGCGTCCGCACGTGGCGGCGCTGGCGGATCCGGCGACCGGGCTCGCCAAAGCGGACGCCGTGGTCGAGGGACACCCCTGGCAGGAGCCCGAGGAGGTCTTCGAGGCCTCCGGCCGGACGGATCTGCACGCCACCATCGACACCGAGGGCCGTACGTCCGACCGGCGCGACGACTTCGATGAGGTGTACGGCGACTGGGGCGCCCTGCGCGAGGCGGCGGCCCCCGGGATGGCACCGGAGCGCATCGACACCGACGTACGGGCGGCGCTCGCCACCGCGGCCGACGACCCGACGAGGCTCACCGACGAGGAGGCGCTGGCGCTGCTGCACGCCGACGGACCGGCGCTGGACGCGTTGACGCGGATCGCCGACGACGTGCGCAGGGCGGCGGTGGGCGACGATGTGACGTACATCGTCACGCGGAACATCAACTTCACCAACGTCTGCTACACCGGCTGCCGGTTCTGCGCGTTCGCCCAGCGCCGCACGGACGCCGACGCGTACACCCTCTCGCTGGCCCAGGTCGCCGACCGCGCCCAGCAGGCGTGGGACGTGGGCGCGGTGGAGGTCTGCATGCAGGGCGGGATCCATCCCGACCTGCCGGGGACGGCGTACTTCGACATCGCGAGGGCGGTGAAGGAACGCGTGCCGGGGATGCATGTGCACGCCTTCTCGCCCATGGAGGTCGTGAACGGCGCCACCCGCACCGGTATGCCGATCCGCGAGTGGCTGAGCGCGGCGAAGGAAGCGGGCCTGGACTCGATCCCCGGCACGGCGGCGGAGATCCTCGACGACGAGGTCCGCTGGGTGCTGACCAAGGGCAAGCTGCCGACGGCCACGTGGATCGAGGTGATCACCACGGCGCACGAGCTGGGCATCCGCTCCTCGTCGACGATGATGTACGGCCATGTCGACCAGCCGCGCCACTGGCTCGGGCACTTCCGCACCCTGGCCCGCATCCAGCGGGAGACCGGCGGCTTCACGGAGTTCGTGACCCTCCCCTTCATCCACACGAACGCGCCGGTGTACCTGGCGGGCATCGCGCGCCCCGGCCCCACCCTGCGGGACAACCGGGCGGTGACGGCGATGGCCCGTCTCCTGCTGCACCCCTGGATCCCGAACATCCAGACGAGCTGGGTGAAGCTGGGCGCGGAGGGCGCGGCTCAGATGCTGCGCTCCGGCGCGAACGACCTCGGCGGCACGCTGATGGAGGAGACGATCTCCCGCATGGCGGGCTCCTCCTACGGCTCCTACAAGTCGGTCAAGGACCTGATCGCGGTGGCGGAGGCGGCGGGGCGCCCGGCGCGGCCGCGCACGACCCTGTACGGCGAGGTCCCGGAGGAGCGGCAGCGCGCGGCGGCGGTGTCGGACGGGCATCTGCCGGAGCTGCTGCCGGTGCTGGAGTAGAAGGCTTCGGCACCGGGCCGGGGCGGAGGGCTTCCGCACCTGGCTGGAGCAAAGGTCTCCGCCCCTGGGCAGTACGATGATCCGACCCTGTCGGTGAGCTGAGGAGATCCGTGCCGTGCCTGCCCCGAAGGTCTGGGTGACCGGTCTGACGGTGGGAGCGATAGCCGCCGTCGCCGTCCTGGCCGTACAGGCCGACAAGGGCCCGCGCCCCACGGCCGAAGCCGCCCGGCCGAGCGCCTCCGCCACCGCGACGCCCAAGCCCGCCGAGTCCGCGAAGCCGACGCGGGTGCCGGACGACTCGGGCACGGGCCGCCGGATCGTGTACTCGCTCGGCGAGAAGCGGGTGTGGCTGGTGGACGCGAGCGAGGCCACGCGCCGCACCTTCACGGTCTGGCCGGGCACGGTGTCCCCGGAGCCGGGCAGCTACGAGGTGGGCACGCGGGCCGAGGAGACAACGGGTTCGGACGGCGTGGAGATCGAGAACGTGGTCTACTTCGCGGCGGGGTCCGGCGTGAACTTCGCCTTCTCCAACGCCGTGGACGGCTCGTCCCCGCCGCCCCCGGCCGAGGGGGCCAGCACGGGCGGTATCCGGATGAAGGCGGCGGACGGCTCGGCGGTGTGGAAGTTCGGGACGGCGGGGACGACCGTGACGGTGGTCGAGTAGACGGAGAGCGGGGGACGTGACAGTGGGCGTACTGATCCTTCTGGTGATTCTGGCGCTGGCCGTCGGGGGCTGCGTCTGCGTGGTGTGGACGGCCCGGGGTACGGCTCCGCGCTGGGCCCGGGTGTGGGCCGCCGCGACCCGGGGCGCCGGCGAGCTGCTGTCGGTCCTGGCGAAGTCCTCGGGCAAGGGTTCGCGGAGCAACAGCAGCTCGGGCTCCGACTAGGACTCGGCCGGACTCGGCAGATGGTTGACGATCAGCACGATGCCGCTGAACACGAAGACCCGGGTCGCCGCGTCCAGACCGTTCCAGTCCCCGGACTGCCACATGGCGAACCACTCACCGCCGATCGCGATGAACCCGGCGCCGAACAGCAGCATGACCATGAGCAGACCGTAGGTCGAGAAGCGCCGGGCCCCGCGGTCGCCGCCGCGGGCCCAGAGCCAGGTGCCGTATATGAGGACGAGCGCGGCCACGGTCTCCCAGACGATGATCGCGACGTACGCGGTGTCCTGAAGTCCCTTACTGGTGATGGCTCTCCACATCAGGTCGTCGTCCTTGAACGTGGTGTCCATCGCGAGCACATGCCGTACGAACTGCTGGTTCGTCCCGTAGTCCGTGATGTTCCCGAAGGCCACGAGCGCCATGTAGAGCGCGACGCTCGCGGTGAGAAGGGTGGCGGTGAGGCGGAGGGCGGTGCGTGGGGGTGTCGATGCCATGACGGCCATCTTCCCGTGGCGGGGCGGTGTGATCCAGATCGATTGAGCCAGAATGGAGCGCATGGCGCACGCTGACCCGTCGTGGCAGGAGCTGATCCGGCAGCGCGCCCGTGCCGGATTCGTCGGCCGTGAGGCCGAACGGGCCCTGTTCACGGGGAACTTCGACATCCCGCCCGGGGACGCCCGGCGCCGCTTCCGCTTCCATGTGCACGGCAGCGCGGGCGTCGGAAAGACCTTCCTGGTCCGGGAGTTGGCTCAACTGGCCCGTGAGCGCGGCGCGTTGACGGCGTACGTCGACGAGGGCGCGGGCAGCGTGCCGGAAGCTCTAGACGTGCTGTGCCGTCAGTTCCTGGACCAGGGACGGCGGTTGAAGGAACTGGAGCGCCGTCTGGCCGCCTACCGGGAGCGGCGGCACGAGGCGGAGGCGGCGGCCGTCGCCGCGCTCGCGGCCGAGCCGGAGGCACCCTCGGACGGCAGCAGGGCGGCCGTCGAACTGGGCCTCGGCCTGCTGGACACGGCCGTGCCGGGCGCCGGGCTCGTCACCCGGGCCGTGCCCGTGGACCGGCTCGCCCAGGGCGCGGACCGGCTGCGCGCCGGCCTCAGCGCCCGCTTCCGCAGCCCCGAGGACGTGGACCTGGTCCTCACACCGGAGAAGGTGCTCACCCCGGTCCTCCTCGACGAACTGCGCGCCGCCGCCTCGGCCGTACCGGCGATCGTCCTGTTCTTCGACACCTACGAGCGGACCGGGCCCTTCCTCGATCCGTGGCTGTACGACGTGCTCACCGGGCCGGAGCGGTACGGCGGACTGCCGGCCGCCGTGGTCGTGGTCACCGCCGGACAGCGGCGGCTGTCCGGCGCCCGCTGGAGCGGCCTGGACTCGGTGACCGAGGTGCCCCTCGCGCCGTTCACCGACGCCGAGGCGCGCGGCCTGCTCGCGGCGCGGGGCGTGGTGGCCGAGCCCGTGGTGGCGGAGGTGCTCCGGCTGACCGGCGGGCTGCCGGTCCTGGTGTCGACGCTGGCCGAGGCGCGGCCCGGCGGCCTGGCGGAGGTGGGCGACCCCAGCGCCACCGCCGTCGAACGCTTCCTGCGCTGGGAGAGCGATCCCGTCCGCCGCCGGGTGGCCCTGACCTGCGCGCTGCCCCGCCGGCTGGACGCGGATGTGTTCCGGGCGCTGGTGGACTGCCCGGACGACGAGACCGACGCCTTGTACGACTGGCTGTGCTCGCTGCCGTTCGTCGTCGAGCACGGCGGGTGGGTGCGGTACCACGACGTCGTACGGGCGCCCATGCTGCGCCTGGAGCGGCGGCGCTCCCCGCGCGGGTGGGCCGCACGGCAGCGGCGGCTCGCGGAGGTGTTCGGCGCGTGGCGGGCCGAGACCGAAGGCGGGCGGGGCGCCGAGGAGTTGTGGGCGGACGAGGAGTGGCGGGAGCTGCGGCTCTCGGAGTCCTACCACCGGCTGTGCGCGGGGGCGCGGGAGGCGCTGCCCGAGGTGCTGGGCGAGTTCGTCATGGCCTGCGACGCGGGGGACACCGTGGCGGTGCGCTGGGCGCGGGCGCTGGCGGAGGCGGGCGAGGACGCGGGGGCCGGGGAGGCGGGCCGGTGGGGGAGTGAGCTGGGCGCGGCGCTCGCGGAGGGCGGAGTGCCAGCGGCACTGGGGCTGTTGGTGCGCGGCGCGGGATTCGAGGCCGCCGTGAAGGCGCAGGCGCTGACGGTACGGGGTGGCGCTCTGCGGGACTCCGGGGCGCACGAGGAGGCGCTCGTGGAGTACGGCCGGGCCCTCGCCCTCGACCCCGGCCTGGCCCGCGCCCACCGGGGCCGGGCCCGCACCCACGCCGAGCTCGGCGACTACGCGGCGGCCGTCGCCGACCTGGACCGGGCGCTCGCCCTGACCCCGGACGACGCCCGCTGGCTCGCGGTCCGCGGGGAGTACCACCGGGCCCAGGGCCACCGGGACGAGGCCGAACGGGACCTCGGCGAGGCCATCCGGCTCGACCCCGCCCTCGACTTCGCCTGGGCCTCCCGGGGCGCGACCCGGCTGCGGCACGGGGACCCGCGGGCGGCACTCGCGGACCTGGACCGGGCACTGGAGCTGAACCCCGAGTACCCGTGGGCCCTCGCGCGCCGGGCCAGGGTCTGGCGGGCGCTGGGGGAGCCGGAGCGGCAACTGGCGGACCTGGACCGGGCGCTCACCGTGGACCCCGACTGGGCGTGGGGGCTGTGTGAGCGGGGAGACGCGCTGCGGGCGGTGGGGCGGTGCGAGGAGTCCCTGGCCGACCTCGACCGGGCGCTGGCCCTGGATCCCGGGTATGTGTCGGCGCGGGCCAGCCGGGGGGCCACCCTGGCCGTTCACGGCCGGTGCGAGGAGGCGCTGGCGGAACTGGACCGGGTGCTCGCGGCCCGCCCGGCGTACACGTGGGCGCTGATGCAGCGGGCGGCGGTGCACCGGACGCTGGGGGCCGAGGAGCTCGCGGCGGCGGACGAGGAGCGGGCGGGCCGGCTGGACGGCGCCTGAACCCGTCTTGGGAAACCCGTCGTAGGCGCAAATGTGACCATCGGTGAGCAAGACGGGTCAGTACGAGCCGTTCTCCGCACACCCCGCATACCCTTCCACACCCTGAACCGACCGTTCCTGGTCGATTACAGTGCTGAGCTGTCGTACGTCCGCACGGTGTCCCGGGGAGGTCTTGGTGGGTGCGACTGCCGGCCCGGTCTGGGGCCGTTCCGAACAGCAGGACTTCCGCAGCCGGGTGCGCGGCACGATGCTCGGGGTCGCGGTCGGCGACGCGCTGGGCGCGCCCGTGGACGGGATGGGCCTGGCGGAGATCAGGGAGACGTACGGCGCCGAGGGCCTGGTCGATCTGGGGCTCGGCTACGGCCGCCGGGGCGCGGTGACGCATCTGACCCAGCTCGCCCTCTTCTCGGTCGACGGGCTGATACGCGCCCAGGTCCGCCGGGACACCGGCGCCTGGCATCCGCCGACGGATCTGCACCGGGCCTATCTGCGGTGGGCGGCGACCCAGCGGGACTGGGGTCCCGACGAGCGGCGCAAGGACGACGGCTGGCTGGCCCGCGAGGAGTGGCTGTACGCGCGGCGCGATCCGGCGCGGTCGCTGCTGATCGGTCTGGGCGACGAGACGATGGGCACACCGGAGGCGCCGAAGAACCCCGGCGAGGCCGGTCCGGAGGCGGCGGCCCGCTCGGCCCCCTTCGGGCTCCTGGTCGGCTGGGAGCCCCAACTGGTGGCCCAGCTGGCGATCGAGTGCGCGGCGCAGACGCACGGCCACCCGGTGGGATACCTGTCGGCGGGGGCGTACGCGGTGATCGTGCACGGCCTGGCCTGCGGGGAGTCGCTCGATGGCGCGGTCCAGCGGACGCTGGCGCTGCTGGCGGCCCGTCCCGGCCACCAGCCGGTCTCGGCGGCGCTCCAGCACGCGCTCGGCGCGGTGCGGCAGGGGATGCCGACGCCGGCCCGGGTCGAGGAACTGCTGGGCGAGGGCACGGCGGACGGTCTGCTCGCGGCGGCGGTGTACTGCGCCCTGGTGGGCGAGGACGTACGGCACGGCCTGTGCCTGTCGGTGAACCACGACGGCCCGTCCGCGGCGGCGGGCGCCCTGACGGGCGGCCTCCTGGGCGCCCTGCACGGCGAGACGGCCCTCCCCCCGGCTTGGCTGGCCGAGCTGGAGGGCCGTCCCACGATCCTGGAACTGGCGGACGACTTCGCGATGGAGATGACCCAGGGCCCGGCCCTGCACGGCCCGGCGGGCTCCTCCCCGGGCTGGCTGGCCCGCTATCCGCGCTAGTCCTTCACCCGCATGCCGACCACGTCGTCCCCGGCCGGGGCCGGGGCCGGTACCGCGGCCGCCGCGCTGTCGTCGTCGGTGTTGATCTTCTCGATGATGGCCAGGCGTTCCGGGGTGTCCTCCGGCTTGATGTAGCCGACCAGGATGTACAGGACCAGGGAGACCGCGAGCGGGATCGAGACCTGGTACTGCAGCGGTACCCCGCCCTCGACGTTCCAGCTGATCGGGTAGTTCACCAGCCAGAAGGCCAGCAGCCCGAGCGACCAGCTGGTCAGCGCCGCCGTGGGACCCGAGCGGCGGAAGGGGCGCAGCAGGCCCAGCATCATCGGGATCGCCATCGGGCCCATCAGCCCGGCCACCCACTTGATCACGACCGTGATGATGTCCCCGAACGTCGGCGAGTTCACCTGGGTCGCCGCCGCCATGGACAGGCCCAGGAAGACCACCGTCGTGACCCGGGCCACGCGCAGGCCCTGACCCTCGCTCCAGCTCCGCGCCCTGCGCCACACCACCGGCGCGCAGTCCCGGGTGAACACCGCCGCGATGGCGTTCGCGTCGGAGGAGCACATCGCCATGGTGTGCGAGAAGAAGCCGACGATCACCAGGCCCAACAGGCCGTGCGGCAGCAGCTGTTCGGTCATCAGACCGTAGGAGTCCGAACCGTCCGGCTTCTGCGAATCCACCAGCAGCGGCGACATCCACATCGGGAAGAACAGCACCAGCGGCCAGACCAGCCACAGGATCGCCGACAGCCGGGCCGACCGCTCCGCCTCACGCGCGTTCGGCGTCGCCATGTACCGCTGCGCCTGGTTGAGCATGCCGCCGTTGTACTCGAACAGCTTGATGAAGAGGAACGCCAGCAGGAAGACGGTCCCGTACGGCCCCACCAGTGGCTCGCCGTGGCCCTGGAGCTCCGGTTCGTCCCAGGCGCCGAAGAAGCCGATGCCCTTGTCGTCCAGTTCGACGACCACGGCCACGAACATCGCCACACCGGCCAGGAGTTGGATCACGAACTGGCCGAGCTCGGTCAGCGCGTCCGCCCACAGCCCGCCGATCGTGCAGTACACGGCCGTGATCGAACCCGTGATCAGGATCCCCTGGTTCAGCGAGATCCCGGTGAACACGGACAGCAGGGTCGCGATCGCCGCCCACTTCGCGCCCACGTCCACGATCTTCAGCAGCATCCCGGACCACGCCAGCGCCTGCTGCGTCTTCAGGTCGTACCGGTTCTTCAGGTACTCCAGCGGGGAGGCCACGTGGAGCCGTGAGCGGAGCCGGTTGATCCGCGGCGCGAACAGCTTCGAGCCGATGGCGATGCCGAGGGCGATCGGGAAGGACCAGGTGACGAAGGACGTCACGCCGTAGGTGTAGGCGATCCCCGCGTAGCCGGTGAACATCACCGCGCTGTAGCCCGACATGTGGTGCGAGATGCCGGAGAGCCACCACGGCATCTTCCCGCCGGCCGTGAAGAAGTCGCTCACGTTGTCCACGCGCTTGTGCGACCAGATGCCGATGGCCACCATCACGCCGAAATAGCCGATGAGCACGGCCCAGTCGAGACCGTTCATGTGCGCCCTCCCAGGGTTCAGCCCGGCGCTCATCGTCCGCACTGTCGCGTGAGCACGACAAGTGAGCGTAGGGTCAAGGGGAGGTAAAAGTATTCGCGAACATGGCCTCAGTTCATATCCATGAACTCATCGCATCAGCTCCCCGGCGTTGACCAGCAAAGACTGTCCGGTGATCGCCCGTGCGCGGTCCGACACCAGGAACGCCGCCGCGTCCGCCACATCCCCGTCCGTGGCCAGCTCCGGCAGCGCCATCCGGTCCGCGAGCCGCTTCAGCACGACGGACTCCGGCACCCCTTCCGTCTGCGCCGTGAACTGGACGTACGCCTGCACCGGCGGCCCCCACATCCAGCCCGGCAGCACGGTGTTGACCCGGATCCGAGACGGCCCGAGCTCCCGCGCCAGCGAGTACATCGCGCTGGTCAGCGCCCCCTTCGAGGCGGCGTACGCGGCCTGCCGCACCTGCGAGGGCGCCGCCACCGCCGACTGCGTGCCGATGAACACCACCGAGCCGCCACCGCCGTCCCGCAGCGCGGGAAGGCACGCGCGTGTCATCCGCAGCGACCCCAGCAGGTTCACGTCGAGCACCGACTGCCAGGTGGTGAAGTCCGCGTCCTCCAGGCCCCCGAAGCAGCTGTCCCAGGCCGCCACATGCACGACGCCGTCGATCCGCCCGAACCGCTCCCGCGCCAGCTCGGCGAGCGCGCGGCACTGCGGTTCGTCGGTAATGTCCGTCGGGCGGTACGCCGTGTGCGCCCCGCCCGGATCGATCTCGGCCGCGCTCTTGGCGAGGTTGGCCTCCGTGCGCGCCCCGAGCACCGCGTTGCCGCCGTCCCGGACGACCGCCGCCGCCACTTGGTGCTCGAGTCCGGGCCCGACTCCCGACACCACCACGGTCCTGCCCGCGAGCAAAGACATCCCGACCCCTCCCGGCCTCTGGCGCTCCATCTGACGGAGCGTCAGAGTATGGGCGACCGCAGGAAAGGGGAACCGCATGAGCGCTCAGGACCGCGGGAGCGAGGACACCCGCAGTGACGGCACCCGCAGTGACGGCACCCGCAGCGAGGTCTACGCCGAACTGGCCGCCGTCGGCCCGTACGGCGTCCGCCCGGGCCATGCCCTGATCACCATGGTCGAACCGCACCCGGGCCACGAGTACGCCTACAACCGCTGGTACGAGGACGATCACTACTACGCCGGCGCCATGGCCATGCCCTGGATGTACGCGGGCCGCCGCTGGGTCGCCACCCGGGACCTGCAGCTCCTGCGCGTGCCCGAGAAGTCGGCCGTCGCCCAGCCGGTCACGGCGGGCTGCTACCTCTCGACGTACTGGATCACCGCGGGCCGCTACGACGACCACATGAAGTGGACCGTCGCCATCAACAAGCGCCTCAACCGCGACGCCCGCGTCCACCGGGAACGCACCCACGTCTTCACGGCCTTCCAGGACCACGAGGCGACCGTGTACCGGGACGGCGCGGCCGGCCCGCGCGACTTCCACGCGCTGGACCACCCGTACCGGGGGCTCGTGCTGGAGGTCGTCGACGCGGAGTCGGCCGAGCGGCGGGCCGAGCTGCTGGAGTGGCTGCGCTCGCGCCACCTGCCGAAGCGCCTCGCGGGCTCCCCGGCCGCGATGGTGACGATCTTCCGGCCGACCCCGCTGCCCGGCGACCGGATGACCTACGTCAAGCAGGTCGAGGGCGTCGACACCCGGCTGACCCTGCTGTGGTTCCTGGAGGCGGACCCACGGGAGTGCTGGGAGCCGTACTTCACGGACCTGAGCACCGACCTGAGCACCGAAGGGCTGGGCCGGATCGAGCTGCTCGCCCCCTTCGTCCCCACCGTCCCCGGCACCGACAGGTACGTGGACCAGCTCCGCTGAGGGGGGTCACTTCAGGGCGTCGGGGCACGGCGTGCCGCGCGGCACGTCATAGGGCGCCGCCAGCCGGTACGTGCCCGCCTTCGGGGCCACCAGCATCGTCCACTTGTCCCCGAGGGCGTCCTCCTCGGTCTCCATCAGGCAGCCGTTGACGTTGTCGTACGTCTTCGGCTCACCGTCGGGACGGTCCTTGGAGGCCTCGGTCTCCTTCGGCGGGTCGAGCTTGTGGCCCTCGGCGTCGACGATGCTCAGCCACGGCGAGTAAGGGATCTTGATCAGCACCCGCCCCGGCTTGCTCACCCGCATCGTCCACTCGCCCTGCTCGGCCCGCTCCACCACGGTGTTCGGCTCGGCCAGCGGCGCCGGGTCGATCACCCGGAACAGCTGCCAGTTCGCGTCGCCCCAGACCTGCTTCAGATACGGCATCCCGCGCTGCACCAGCTCCCGCTCGCGCTCACCGCCGTCGCCGTCCGGATCGTCCTTCGGCACCACCACGTAGTGCACGGCCCAGCGCCGCAGCCACTCCAGATAGTTCGCCGAGTTCAGGGTGTCGTCGTAGAAGAGCGGGTTGCGCTCCATGTCGGCCTGGCGGTTCCAGCCGCGGGCGAGATTGACGTACGGCGCGAGCGCGGAGGCCTCGCGGTGGGAGCGGGCCGGGACGACCTCCACCCGGCCCTTCTCGGCGCCGACCTCCTGGAGTTCGTTGACCAGCGGCGCCAGCTCCCGGGCCCAGGAGGCGGCCGGGGTGGTGTGCACGACGTCGTCGACCGACTTCACGCCGATCCACACCGTGAACCCGACGACGGACAGCACGACGGCGTACCACTTGCGCGAGCGCGGCACCGTGAACGGGAGCGCCGCCACCAGCGCGACGCCCGCGAACAGCATGGGCAGCCGGGTGATGTTGGAGCCGATCTGCGAGCTGATCAGCCACACCAGCAGCACCGACAGCGCGTAGACCGCCGAGGTCAGCCGGACCGTCGTCCACTCCTTGGGGACGAGGAACAGCACCAGGACGGCGGAGGTGAACGGCAGGATCGCCGAGGCGATCGACATCGGCTGCGTTCCGGAGAAGGGGAACAGCCACGCCGACACGGCCACCACCGCGGTCGGCGCGAGCCCCAGCGCCCAGGCGCCGGGACGTCTCTTCTGCAGGAACATCGCCACCGCGATCAGACCCACGAACAGTCCGGCGACCGGCGAGGCCATCGTCGCGAGCGCGGCCAGCGGGGCGGCGCACAGCGCCTTCGCCCAGCGCTTGTAGCGCCAGCGGTACGGCCAGCAGAACACCACGGCCACCGCGCCGAGGGCGAACATCGTGCCCAGGCCGAAGGTGACCCGGCCCGAGGCGGCGTTGCACAGCAGCGCGAACACGCCCGCGAGCGCGGCCCACAGCGGATTGCGCACGGACCGGCTGCGCAGCAGGACGAGCGTGAGCAGCCCGGCGGAGACGGTCCCGGCGATCATCATCGTCGTACGGACGCCGAGCACGGACATCAGATACGGCGACACCACGCTGTAGGACACCGGGTGCATCCCGCCGTACCAGGCGAGGTTGTACGCCGAGTCCGGGTGCCGGCCGACGAACTCGGCCCAGGCGTCCTGCGCCGCGAGGTCGCCGCCGCTGTTGGCGAAGGTGAAGAACCAGACGATGTGCAGCACCCCGGCGAGGGCCGTGACCGACAGGACCGGGTGGCGCAGCAGCCGCTCACGCACGGTGAGCAGCAGGGACTGCGGTGCAGGTTCCTCGGACCCGTCTATTCGCGGGCCGGTTCCCGGGCCCGGGTCGGTGTCGTCGGTGCGTGTCGGCTCAGCGGTGGCCACCGTCAAGGCTCCCCGTGGTGTCCTGTCTTCTGTTCTGGCCGCGTCCCGTTTCCCGCGTGTTGTCGGCCCTGACTCTGAGGGTTCTCCGGTCGTGCCTTGTGGGCGACGGCCTGACCCGTTTCGTGACGCTAGCACGCAGCCCACCGGGCGGCTCCCGGGTGGGGCCGGTCGGTGGGCTGCGGCGCGGGCGGTGCGACCTCGGCGGCTCAGCCGATCCGCGTCAGCTTGTCGGTGAAGCCGGGCTCCACCAGGTCGCTCTGGAGCGCCACCGGGACCTTGACCGCGCCCGCGGTGCCGCCGTCGCCGACGGTGAGCGTGCCGACCTTGGTGCCGGCCTTCGCCGTGTGCGGTACGGCGTCGGCGGCGAAGTCCAGCTCCACCTTCAGGCCCGTCCAGCCGGCCGCCTTGACGTCCTTCGTCGCCACGACCGGGGTACGGCCGCCGAGCCCGTCGTCGACGTATCCGACGACCTCGCCCTTCTTCAGCAGCGTCTTGGACTCCAGCGCGCCCTGCGCGGCGCGGATCAGCTGGTCGCCGGCGCTGAGCGCGGCGGCGAGGATGCCGCTGCCGGTGTCCGGCTGGCGCACCACCGCGCCGACGATGGTGCGGGTCTCGCCGCCGACGTCCTGCTTCGCGGCGAAGACCAGGTTGCCGAGGGCGGAGGTGGTGGTGCCGGTCTTGATGCCGACGACGTTGTTCTTGCCGACGAGCTGGTTCCAGTTGCCGTGGTTCTGGCCCTTGTAGTCGTCGTACGACATCATCGCGGCGACCTCGCGGAAGGCGGGGAACTCCATCCCGGCCTTGGCGAGCTTGACCTGGTCCACGGCGGTGCTGACGGTCGTGTTGTTCAGGCCCGAGGGGTCGGTGTACGTCGTGTTGGTCATGCCGAGGTCCTCGGCGGCGGCGTTCATCTTCTCCACGAACGCCTTCTCGGACCCCGCGTCCCAACGGGCCAGGAGACGCGCCACGTTGTTCGCGGACGCGATGAGGATGCTCTCCAGGGCCTCGCGCTCGGTGATGGAGTCACCGGCGAAGACGTCGACGGTGGACTCCTGGCCGGCGTCCGACTGCTCCTCGGCGGTCTGGTCGATCTCGATCTTCGGGCCCTCTTCGCCGCTCTTGAGGGGGTGGTCGCGGAGGATGACGTACGCGGTCATGACCTTGGCGACGCTGGCGATCGGGACGGGCTTCTGCTCACCGGAGGAGCCGAAGGTGCCGATGCCCTGGACGTCGAGGGCGGCCTGTCCCTCCTGCGGCCAGGGGATGTCGACCTTGCCGCCGTCGAAGGTGTACGTCTCCTGCGCGGTGAGGTCGAGGGTGGGGGTGGGGACCGGTCGTACGGCCTGCACGATCGCGAAGACCACCACCAGGAGCAAAACGAGCGGAGTCCAGATCTTGACCCGGCGGACCAGAGTGCGGACAGGGGTGTCCGGGGGCGGCGGGGTGTTCGTCAGCTCGGCGAGCAGGTCGAGCGGCGGCTTGGGCGGCAGCGGCTGCTGAGTGGTGCGCTCGGGACCGACCTGGGGGACGGCGGCGGTGGCATCGGGCGCCGTGGGCTTCGGCGAGGTGGCGGGTGCCGTGGGCTTCGCTTGCGTCGCCGGCTTGGCCGGGAGGTCGGGCTTGAGGGCGACGAACTTGCTGGTGGGCTGGTCCACGGGGGGCCGGACGGCGCGGAAGGCGGTGGTGGGCTGGTCCACGACCTTGGCCGCGGGCTTCGAAGCGTCCTCGGCTTCGCCTTCGGCCGCCTCGCTCCCACCCGCACCACCCGTGCGGCTTTCGTCGTCGGCTGCGGGTGGCCCCTGTGGGGCGTCCTCGCCGTCGGCGGCCTCGGGCCTCTGCGGGGCTTGGGGGGTGTCGTTCCCACCCGCACCGCCCGTGCGGCTCTCGTCGTCGGCTGCGGGCGGCCCCTGTGGGGCGTCCTCGCCGTCGGCGGCCTCGGGTGCGTCCTGGGGGGTGGTCTTGGTGGCGGCGGCCTCCGGGCCGGTGGCCGCCGGGCCGGCGCTCGGCTCGGCGTCAGCGTCGGCGGACTCGCCGTCCTCGGCTTCGGCTTCGGCTTCGGCCTCCGGCTCGTCTGCCTGGACCTCGGGCTCGGGCTCGTCTGCCTCGGCCTCGGGCTCGGCGCCCGGGTCGTCTGCCTCGGCCTCGGGCTCTTCCGCCTCGGCCTCGGGCTCTTCCGCCTCGGCCTCCGGCTTCTCCGCCTCGGCGTCTTGCGCCTTCGCCTCGGTGTCCGCGTCCCCCTCAGGGGTGGCGTCGGCTTCGGGCTTCGGGGTCTCCTCGGCGGCGGTCTTCGCCTCGGCGTTCGCCTCCGCCTCGGCCTCGCGCGTCTCCTCCGCGTCCGCGGCCTCGGCAGCCGGTGTCTTCTCGTCGCCGTTCGCCACCCACGCCGCCACGGCCGCGCGCAGGCGGTCGTCGCCGGACTTGGGCTCCTCGGAGTCGGCCTTCTCGGCCTTCTCGGTCTTCTCCGGGGGCTCGGCCTGGTCGGGCTTCTCCGCGGGCGGCGCCGGCTTTCTGGCCTCCGCCAGGTCGCGGGACGACAACACGCGCGTGGCCGTGTCCACGCCGCCGCGGGTCATCGCGAGACGGGGGTCGGTGGATTCGTTCCGGGACTCCGGAACCGGAACCGCGCTCCCCGACGTCGGTTCTGCCGACGACTCGCGCTGCTTCGAACTGTCGGGGGACTCGCCCGCCACCGATGCCTCCTAAACCGTGATCCGTCTGAATCGCCGCCGCCCGGGACACCGCTCCGCAGCGCTGTCCGAACCATGTACCAGTGTCCTGTGTGCGGGCCTGACCGAAGCGATAGACGAGAACGACATACCTACTGGTTCCCTTACAAACAGGTCACGCACCCTCGACAGACCAATGTGAGAGGGGTCACCCTGTCATTCATCCACGCGGGGAGGCATGGATGGGCAGGAGCCGCAGAACAATTCCGGAGGAGCTTCTGCTGCTGGCACTGGACCCGGCCACGGGTACCACTGCACAGCCGCAGTCGCTCGACCTCGGTCTGGCCGGAGCACAGCTAGTGGAGCTGGCGCTGGCCGGACGGATAGCCCCAGACGGGGATCGTATCGCCGTGGTGGTACCACGGCCGACTGGAGATCCGACTTTGGACTGTGCGTTGGAGCTGCTGCGCAGGCGTGGCGCTCCCGTGCGTGCCGTTCACTGGATCGGCGGACCCCGATTGGGGTTGCGCCAGACCTACCTCTCGCATCTGGAGCGGTGCGGCATGGTGCATGCCGTCGCCGGTCAGATGTGCGGGGTGCTGCCGACCACTCGCTACCAGGCGACGGACAACGCCATCAGCCGGGAGATCCGGTCCCGGCTGGATTCCGCGATCCGCACCGGCGTGCCGCCGGACCCGCGGACCGCGGCGCTCGCCGCACTGGCGCACGCGGTCGGTCTCGGCAAGCACCTGTATCCGGGCAACGAGGGCAGGTCCTCGCGGTCCCGGCTGCGGGACCTGATCAGGCACGACCCCATGGGCGGTCTCGTCGCGCACGCCGTGATGGACGTCCAGAACGGCGTCGCGGCCCAGCCGCGCCGCAGCCCAGCCCCGGCGGGCCGCCAACCGGCCGCGGGCGGCAGGGCCGCACCGGAACCCGCTCGTGGCGTTCCGATGCAGCCACGCCGAGGCTCGATGGCACGCGTCGTGGCTCACTGAGCCGCAGGTCCACGACGTAACGTCACCGCAGTCGGCACCACGCACGACGCACCACGCACCACGCACCACGAGCGCCGCACCGCAGTCCCCAAGGCCGGTTCGGGAGCCGCTGGTCCGCGCGGGGTGGCGGGACCGTATGTGTCCGGACGACGACACGGTCCCGCCGCCCCGCGCGGCCGCATGTGCGGAAGATTGCGGAACAATTCGGTCAGCGCTCTGAACTGGCGCTTACACAGCGCATATCCACCGTTTCCCAGCGGTAGAAAGCACCTTGGTGGCAGTCTGCTCAACAGCAGATACGCAAAGTCGCAAGCAGTTCATGCAGCCGGAGGTGCACGTCCCGTGGCGTCCAATGTCAATCCCACTGTCAGGCGCCGCCGGCTGGGTCAGGAGTTGCGCCGGCTCCGCGAGCTCAAGGGCATGACGGCCGAAGAGGTGGCCGAGCGGCTGCTGGTCTCCCAGTCGAAGATCAGCCGTCTGGAGAACGGCCGCCGCAGCATCAGCCAGCGAGACGTGCGCGACCTGTGCGGGGTCTACGAGGTCGAGGACCACCGGATCGTCGACTCCCTGATGCAGATGGCCAAGGACTCCCGCCAGCAGGGCTGGTGGCACGCCTTCGGGGACGTCCCGTACAGCGTCTACATCGGCCTGGAGACGGACGCGGCGAGCCTTCGGGTCTACGACCCCCAGGTCGTCCCCGGCCTGCTCCAGACGAAGAGTTACGCGGAGGCCCTGATCTCGGGCGCCCTGCCGGAGGTCACCCCGGTCGACATCGACAAGCGCGTCCAGGTGCGGCTGCGCCGACAGGAACGTATCTCTGCCCCGGACAACCCGCTGCGCCTGTGGGCCGTCCTCGACGAGGCGGCGCTGCGCCGCGAGGTGGGCAGCCGGCACGTGATGATCGAGCAGCTGGAGCACCTCGTCGAGATGTCCCGGCTGCCCCATGTCACCGTGCAGCTCATCCCGTTCACCATGGGCGCGCACCCCGGCGTGAGCGGCCAGTACGCGATCCTGGAGTTCCCGGACGCCGCCGACTCCAGCGTGGTCTACATCGAGGGCGTGACCAGCGACCTCTACCTGGAGAAGGCGCAGGACGTCCAGAAGTACAGCGTGATGTACGAGCACCTGCGGGCGCAGGCCCTGAACGCCGACCAGAGCCGCGAGTTCATCGCCGACGTGGCCAAGGACTACGCGCGCTGAGCTGCGGCGCCGGAAGATACACCTTCGCCCGGCCGCGGCGGAAGTCCCCACTGGAATATGCCATCCAGTCGAGTGAATAGTCGCTCCGCACCCCGAAGTTGGCGAGTAGCGTCGATCACGCCATCGAGCAACACCGATTGGCGCAAACCGTGCCGTGCGGACGGAAGGCACCCGCACGGCACGCGGTCAGCAACTCAGCAACTGGTTACCGGAGCGAACATGGCAATCAAGCAGGGTGTCACGGACACGTGGGTCAAGTCCTCGTACTCGCAGGGCAATGGCGCATGCGTCGAGATCAAGTCCCCTGTCCTCTCGGCAATGGCCGTCCGGGACTCCAAGGTCCCCGAGGGCCCCGTCCTGGCGTTTCCCGCGACCGCGTGGAGCGCCTTCGTGGCCTCGGTCAAGGCGTAAGGGGCTGCCCCCTGAGCCTTGGCCGATGACGATCGACAACCGCACAAGCACCACGCAAGAGCCCTCTCGACCAGCCCGCCGTCCTTGCCGAGGGGGCTCGGCTTGTGCCCGGCGGACGTCCAACGCGTCCGCCGGGCACGGCCGTTCACTTCACGGGGAAGGCGACGTCGCAGACCGGGTCCTCCGGGCCCGCGGCGTCCCAGTCCGCGAAATAGACCTCACGGCACGGGCCCGCCATCCGCAGCCCCTGCCCCGGGATCCACTCCTCCACCGCCTCGAAGGCGGCCAGGATCTGCGGATGGGCCACCTGCGCCTTGGTGATCCTGGTGTACGCCAGCCGCTGGGCCGGCTCCACGCGCAGCTTCGTCGCATGGGTACGGCCCTGGCGCTCGACCCAGGCACGGGCCGCAGCCTCGTCCGCCACCGGGACGCACGCCTCGGCCGGGCCGTCGCTCTCCATCGACACGTCGGAGTGGTACACGACGAACGGCGCCCCGGTGCTGCCGCCGCACTCCCGGGACCCCTCCTCAAGGCGCCCCAGCGAGGCGCCGATCCAGGCCGGCAGCTCGCCCGCCAGCACATGCCGGGTCTCGGTGATCAGCACCTGCGCGGGCACGTCCACCGTCTCGACCACGAACTTTCCGTACATCTCGGAGCTCCTCCCCGACAGCCGTCCACGGAGGTACTCGGCCAGCGTCCGCTGCCCCGCCACCCGCGTCTCCACGTCCGCCCAGTAGGCGTCGAGCCGGCCGGCGGCGGTGATCCCGTCCGGCGCCCCGACGACCTCCGCGATCCGGGCGAGCGGCATGTCGAGCTGGCGCAGCAGCGCCACCAGACGCGCGCGCTCGACCTGGTCGGCGCGGTAGTAGCGGTAACCGCTGACCTCGTCGACATGCGCCGGGGCCAGCAGGTCCAGGCGGTCGTACAGCCGCAGTGCCTTGGCCGACAGCCGCGCCCGCGCGGCGAACGCGCCGATGGTGAGCAGTTCCTCGTCCACGGCCTCATCCTCCGTCACCGGGCGGCTCTTCCGCCCGGCGACAGGGAGGCTCAGCCCTGCCCCAGGGGCAAGGTCAACCCGCGAGGTGCGCCTCGACGGCCGCGACGAGCTCCGCCGCGTCCGGCTCGGTCTGCGGCGAGAACCGGGCGACGACGCCTCCGTCCCGGCCGATCAGGAACTTCTCGAAGTTCCAGCGGATGTCCCCGCTGTGCCCCTCGGCATCGGCGAAGCCGACGAGCCGCTCGTACAGCGCGTGCCGCCCCTCGCCGTTCACCTCGACCTTCTCGGTCATCGGGAAGGTCACGCCGTACGTCGCCGAGCAGAACTCGGCGATCTCCTCGGCGCTGCCCGGCTCCTGCCCGAGGAACTGGTTGCAGGGCACCCCGAGCACGGTGAGCCCACGCTCCGCGTACCGCTCGTGCAGCCGCTCCAGCCCGGCGTACTGCGGGGTCAGCCCGCACTTGGAGGCCACGTTCACGACCAGCACGACCTGGCCGGCGTACTGCTTGAGATCGGCGGAGCCACCGGTGAGCGCGCCGATCGGGACGTCCAGGGGGCTGCCCTTGCTGCTGTCTACAGTCATGCCCGGATGCTAGCTCCGCCGGGTGACACCGCCCCGGCCGCCTCCACCAGCACCTCGCCCGCCGCCGTCCGCACATACAGCACCGACCGCCCCGCCCGCCGCCGCTCCACCAGGCCCGCGTCCAGCAGGACCCGCAGGTGGCCGCCCACCGAGCCGAGCCCCTGCCCGGTGACGGCGACCAGCTGGGTCGTGCTCAGGGGTGAGCCGAGCAGCATCAGGACCGCGGCCCGCGCGCCGCCGACAAGGGCCCCGAGTCCGGCCGGCGCGGGCCTGCGGCCCTCCTCGGCCAGCGCTCCGACACACGGGTACACGACCGCGTACCGCTCGCACCCCTCCCACGCCACCCACCCCGCCCTCGGTGTCACCGGCACGAACACCAGCTCGGCGCCGGACAGCTCCCGGGGCGGGTACTCGTGCCGGTTGACCTGGAACCGGCTCTCCCCGAGCCAGCGGGTCCCCGGCCGCAGCGAGTCCAGCACCGCCGCCCAGCCGTACCGGCTCACCTGAACGGTCCGGGCGACCACGTCCGCCTCCAGCACCCGTCGGCGCCGGTCCCAGTCCGGTCGTACGGCCTCCTGCCAGACGTACTCGAGGAGCGCCGCCGCCCGGGACGGCAGGTCGTCCCGGTCCAGGTCGGCGGGGAGCGGGCCGGCCAGGGACACGGCGAGGTGGGCGCGGGCGTCCTCGGGGCGGGCGGCGCGGACCCGGGCCACGCCCTCCTCGAAGCTCTCCCCGTCCCGGGGCGTCGGCGTGAGGAAGTCGGCGATCCAGTCCCGCCCGAGCCCGGCGCGCACCAGCAGCGCCGTCACCGGATCCGCGGCGAGCAGGGCCCGGTACCCGGGCCGGTGGGCGCGCAGCCAGTCCCGCTCCCCGGGATGCGTGCCCACGCCCGCGTGCAGCAGCTTCAGGCTCGCGAAGGTCTCGGCCAGCGGCGAGAGCACGAACCGGCTGCGCGCGAGCGTGTCCGCGTTGATCTGCCACCAGCCCATGAAGCCCCCCACCTTTCGTGCCCGCGCGAAACATTAACCGGCCCCGCGCGGCCCGCCGGAGACTCCGCTCATGCGCTACCGACTCCTCTTCCGCACCCCCGAGTTCACCCCTCTCTTCCTCTCCTCCGCGGCCCAGATCGCGGCCCAGACGATCGGCGGCCTGGCGCTCGCCACGCTGGTGTACCGGGCGACGGACTCCCCGCTGCTGTCGGCGGTGAGCATGTTCGGCCCCTCGCTGGCCCAGGTGCTCGGCGCGTCCCTCTTCCTCTCCGGCGCCGACCGGCTGCCCCCGAGGGCGGCCCTGACGGGCCTCTCGCTGGCCTTCGCGGCGGCGACGGCCGTCCTCGCCGTCCCCGGCCTGCCGATCTGGGCCGTCTTCGCCGTGCTGCTCGCCCAGGGACTCGTCGCCTCGCTCGGCGGGGGAGTGCGCTGGGGCCTGCTGAACGAGATCCTCGCCAAGGACGGCTACCTGCCGGGGCGTTCGCTCTTCAACATGATGAGCGGGATCACGCAGATCGCCGGATACGCGACGGGCGGGGCCCTCGTCACGCTGCTGACGCCCCGCCTGTGCCTGCTGCTCTCGGCACTGCTGTACGTCCTCGCGGCGGCCGTGGTCCGCCTCGGCCTCACACCCCGCCGGCCCCGCGCCTCGGGCCGCCCCTCCGTCTCGGCGACCTGGCGCGCCAACGCCCTGCTGTGGTCCTCCCGCCCCCGCCGGACCGTCTACCTCGCGCTGTGGATCCCCAACGGCCTGGTGGTGGGCTGCGAATCCCTCTACGTCTCCTACGACCCCGAATCCGCCGGCACCCTGTTCGCCTGCGCGGCCTTCGGCATGCTGGTCGGCGATGTCGCCGTGGGCCGCCTGCTCCCGCCCGCGCCGCGCGCCCGGCTCGGGGTCCCGCTCCTGTGCCTGCTGGCGGCGCCGTACCTCCTGTTCGTCCTGCACCCCGCGCTCCCGCTCGCCGCCACCGCGGTCGCCGTCGCCTCCGTCGGCTTCGGCGCGAGCCTCGTCCAGCAGGAGCAGCTGATGGCACTGACCCCGGACGAACTGAGCGGCCACGCACTCGGGTTGCACTCCGCCGGAATGCTCACCTGGCAGGGCACGAGCGCGACGCTGGCGGGAACGATCGCCCAACTGACCTCCCCGGCAACGGCGATGACGGCCATGGCCGCGCTCTCCCTCGCGGTGACGGCGTCCCTCGCGCCGGGCCTGGGCGCCGAGCGCACGCGGGTCTGCGCGACATCTTGACGTGTCCCTGCCTGAGTGGGTTTATGGGAGCGCTCCCACGTTTCTGTGGTTGTCCCTGTTTCCGGCGCTTACTGGAGTCGCAGTGAGAAGACAGAGCACGAGACGAACCCGAACGCCCTTAGCCGCACTGCTCACGGCGCTGGCCGCGCTGCTCGGCCTGCTGGCCCTGGGCACGGCCCCCGCCCAGGCCGCCGAGCCGCCCGTCGCCCCGCAGGCCACCGGCCTGCACATCAGTAACGGCCGCCTGCTGGAGTCGAACGGCAACGACTTCGTGATGCGCGGCGTGAACCACGCCCACACCTGGTACCCCGGCCAGACCCAGTCGCTGGCCGACATCAAGCGGCTCGGCGCGAACAGCGTGCGGGTCGTGCTGTCCAACGGCCATCGCTGGACCCGGAACACGCCCGAGGACGTGGCCGCGGTCATCGCGAGCTGCAAGGCGAACCGGCTGATCTGCGTCCTGGAGGTGCACGACACCACGGGCTACGGCGAGGAGGCGGCGGCCGCCACGCTGGACTCGGCGGCGGACTACTGGATCGGCCTGAAGGACGTACTGGCCGGCCAGGAGGACTACGTCATCGTCAACATCGGCAACGAGCCCTGGGGCAACACCGATCCGGCGGGCTGGACGGACCCGACGATCGCCGCGATCAAGAAGCTGCGGGCCGCGGGCCTGCAGCACACGATCATGGTGGACGCGCCCAACTGGGGCCAGGACTGGCAGAACGTCATGCGCGCCAACGCCCAGGCGGTGTACGCGGCGGACACCACCGGCAACCTGATCTTCTCGATCCACATGTACAGCGTGTACGACACGGTGGCGGAGATCACCGACTACCTGAACGCCTTCGTCACCGCCAAACTCCCCCTCCTCATCGGCGAGTTCGGCGGACCCGCAGACCAGTGGGGCGACCCGGACGAGGACACCATGATGGCGGCGGCGGAGCAGCTGGACCTCGGCTACCTGGCCTGGTCCTGGAGCGGCAACACCGACCCGATCCTGGACCTGGCGATCGGGTTCGACCCGAATCAGCTGAGCTCGTGGGGCCAGCGCATCTTCAACGGCGCGAACGGCATCGCCCAGACGTCGAAGGAGGCCACGATCTTCGGCGGCACGGCGCCCGACACCCAGGCCCCGACGGCACCCGGAACCCCGACGGCCTCCGGGGTGACGGCGACCTCGGCGACGCTCAGCTGGCCCGCGGCCACTGACAACGTTGGCGTGACGGCGTACGACGTGGTGCGGGTGACCGGAGGGACGGAGGCGACGATGGCGTCCTCCACGACGAGGACGGCGACGCTGACGGGCCTCACCGCGAACACGTCGTACACCTTCGCGGTCTACGCCCGTGACGCGGCCGGCAACCGTTCGCCGCGCTCGGCGACGGTGGCCGTGACGACGACGGCGACCCCCGCGGGCACCTGTGCGGTGGGCTACCGGGTGTCCAACGAATGGCCGGGCGGCTTCCAGGCGGAGATCACGATCCGCAACACGGGCCCGGCCCCGGTCAACGGCTGGACCCTGGCCTTCGCCTTCCCCAACGACCAGAAGGTCACGAACATGTGGGGCGGCACCCCGACCCAGACCGGCAACGCGGTCTCGGTGGCCGCCGCCTCCTGGACGTCCACGATCCCGGCCGCCGGCTCGGTCACGGTCGGCTTCACGGGCACGAAGGGCACGACGAACGCGCCCCCGACGACGTACACACTGAACGGCGCGACCTGCACAACGAGCTGACCCCCGGACGGGCCGGATCCCCCACATGGCCTCCGGCCCGTCTCACCTGTTTCGCGGCCGACGCCTCACCGCCGCTGGGCGGAGCTTCTCGATGCCGCTGGGCGGAGCTTCTCGACCCCGCGCAGAGCCACCTGCCGATCGCCGAGCCGACGGCCCTCTGGGGGCTCCCCCCGCCAGGCGGACTTCAGCCCATCGGAGGGTCCGGCCCAACTCGGTCGCGCCGCCATGTGGCACACCCGCCACACATCTCGATCAACAACTCTGCAATAACTGACGTGTTGAGGCATAAATTGACCTCTCAAGTTAGCAAAGTGTTCTCATGACTTCATTTGTGCTGCTGAC
Organism: Streptomyces sp. NPDC043726; assembly: GCF_056436565.1. NCBI lineage: Bacteria > Bacillati > Actinomycetota > Actinomycetes > Kitasatosporales > Streptomycetaceae > Streptomyces > Streptomyces sp. NPDC043726. Next base: position 347,136 of record NZ_JBWKCI010000004.1, on the reverse strand, counting down.
GCGGAACCCGTTGCGCTCCGGTGTCCCCATGCGCCCACAGGCGGTGGGCATCCCTGCCCTGACCGGGGAGTTCTCATGACCGAGGCGGCGCTCACCGAGTTGCCGGTCGATCGCATCAGCCTCAACCCGGACAACCCCCGCTCGTCCCTGGGCGATCTCACCCAGCTTGCCGGCAGCCTCAAGGAGCACGGACAGAAGCAGGCGATCACGGTCATGAACCGGCATGCCTATCTGAAGGCCAACCCCCAGAGCGAGGCGGAGATCGACCCGGACGCGACCCATGTCGTCATCGACGGCAGCAGCCGCCTGGCAGCGGCCCGGATGGCGGGCCTCGCCACGGTGAAAGTCCTGGTCGACGACGACCAGGGCGCCGACGAGGACGCCCTGCTGGAGTCCGCGCTCGTGGCCAACATCCATCGCCAGGACCTGGATCCGCTCGACGAAGCGCGTGCGCTGCTCCGGTTGAAGGCGATTTACGGCACCCAGGAGGCCCTCGCCGCGCGGCTGCATCGTTCCCAGGGCTGGGTCTCCCAGCGCCTTGCCTTGCTCAATCTGACCCCACAACTCCAGGAGCGCATAGGAAAGGAGCCCATCGATCTCCTGCGCGCGGTGGGAAAGAAGCCGGCTGAGGAGCAGGAGCTGGTCCTCGATCGCCTCAAGCGGCAGAGGGCGGAGAAGGAGGCCGCACGGCAGGCGTCCCGGACAGCGCGCTCCGCCGCATCGGGACCTGCTCCCACCGCTGCCCAGCCTCCGGCTCAGGCGGATGATTACGGCGTAATGAAGCGGCCCGCCGCGGGAACCGGCGTTGCCCTGGCCCCGGGAGACGTCGGCCATTACCCCGTAATGAACCGAGAGTCCGGCAACGGCCATTACGGCGTAATGGACCCCGCGACGAGGGACGGTCATTACGGCGTAATAGAGGAGATGGGTGCGGTACCGGCGCCACAGCCGGCTCCTGAGCGCCGTCCCGCGGACGTCCCCGCATGGGGTGCTCAGCCCGGCACCCGACGCCAGATCAAGATGCCGTGGGACGACGGAGTGGCGTGTGCGGAGATAGCCATTCAGAAGATGTCCCGGGAGCAGAGGGCGCTGATGATCCAGCGGCTGTTGGAGCAACAGAGGGCGGAGGAGGCCCGTAGGCCAGCCTGAGCAACCCTGAACGGTCGCCCATGACAGGGGCGTTGTCCGACGCCAGCATTGCGTCGGACAACGCCCCTGTCGCCTTTTGACGAGCCATCCACGGAAGGCCACCGCCCTCACCAGCCCTCCGGCAATGGACGTCGAGCCCTGAAACGCCCCATGCCAACAACACGGCGAACTCCCGTTCGCTGCGTGGTTGTTGTGGCGCTGGCGTCGACGCGCAAGCCGGAACGCCCGTGCTGTGTCTGGTTGTTGTGGCCCTGGTGTTGGTGGTGGAAGGGAGCGAGCTATGCAATAGGGCTTCGCTTATGGCGTGTTGGGGCTCGACGATCTCGCGGTGCTCGACGTGTGGTTACCGTGAGGGGTGGGACCGCTGTCGCGGTGTCGGCTGGCGCCGGCGGGCGGGCGGTGGGAGCTGTCGCTGGGGAGGGAGTGGGAGTTGGTACGCGGTACACCAGGCGCGAAGCGGAAGCACTGCGTGAGCGTGCGCCTGAACGAAGAGGAGCTGGAGCGCTGGCAGGCGGCGCGCGGCGGCACGGAGAGGAAGGAACTGGGCGCCTGGGTGCGGGCGGTGGTGGAAGAGGCGCTGCAGGGCCACCCAGGAGTTCCGGGGGACGTGCCGAAGGTGCCGGAGGTGAACGAAGCCGCTTACCTTCAGCTCGTCCAAGCGGCGTCGGATCTCAGGGAGTTGGTGACCGCACTTCGTGAGCGAGGCGAGCTCTCTCCCCGGACGGACGAGGTGATCGCGCGCCTGGGGGACGCGGCACTGTCGACGCGGGGCCTGTCCGCTCCCTTTCCCCACGCCGGGACGGCTCGGTGATCGCCAAGATCACCAAGGGCCGCCGCGCGGCTCGCGCGCTGCGCTACGACTTCGGCCCCGGCCGCCATGAGGAGCACGAGAATCCCCGCCTGGTGGCGGGGAACGTCCCCGGCACGTTGGACCAGCTGGTGCAGCTCATCGACACGCACACGGAGCGGCGGGCTGACGTGGCCCGTCCGATTTGGCGCTGTGCGCTGCGGACTGCTCCGGAGGACCGGATTCTGTCCGACTCCGACTGGGGCCGGATAGCCGAGCGTTACGTGCGGCTGATGGGTTATGGGGAGTGTCCGTGGGTCGCGGTCCGGCACGGGGAGGAGCACATCCATCTCACGGTGAGTCGGGTGGACTGGCGTGGCTGGCTGGTGCGGGACGCGTTCGACTATCACCGTTCCTGGCCGATCGTCCGTGAGATTGAGCGCATCTACAAGTTGGTGGACGCGGAGGAGCGGAGTGACCGTGTGGCGCCGCAGGTGACGCGTCCTGAGCGGGAGGCGAGTCTGCGCCGTGGGGCGTCGGTGCCGGAGCGTGAGCAGTTGCGTGCGCGGGTGCGTGAGGCGCGGGACGCATCGCGTGGCCGGGGCAGGAAGGCGTTCGAGCGGGCGTTGGACGCGGCGGGCGTGTTGTGGCGGGCGCGTCTGACGACGGCGGGTGAGATGGGCGGCTATTCCTTCACGATCCCGGAGTGGCGGGACCGTGACGGGGGCCGGATCTGGGTTCCGGCGTCGAAGGTGGCGAAGGATCTGAGCTGGCCGCAGCTGCGTACGGCGGTGGCGGCGCCGGACCCCGATGCTGGGTCTGACCTGGGGTCTTCCTCGCAGTCGTGATGAGTCCGAGTCCTCCGCTGTCAGTGCGGTAGGCGAGACTGCGACAGGGGGTTGCCGTGCTGCAGGCCCGGGATGCCCTCTGTGGACTGCTCTGCCCGACGACGAAGGGATGCTGCTGTGACCAGCCGGCACCGCACTGACTTCGGCCCTGTTCAGCTTGCGCGTTGGCTCGGGATCGAGGAGTGGCAGCTGAGGCGTGCGTTGAGCCGTGGTCTGATCCCCGCGCCGGACGTCGAGGACCGCCGCTGGTCGGCCGATCTGGCGCGTACGCTGCCGGATCGGGTGCCGGAGATCCTGTCGGCGATCGGTGCGGACCGTGAGGTCGCCGTCGTCGATGAGGTCAAGGAGCCGAAGCGTATGCGTTCGGGAAGCCGTGAAGGCATGGGGCCTGTTCAGTTGGCGCGCTATCTGGGTCTGAAGAACTGGCAGTTGCAACGTGCTCGTGACCGAGGTCTGATCCCTGATCCGGACACGCCGGAGCACCGTTGGTCGGAGGAGTTGGCGCGCACGTTGCCGGATCGGGTGCCGGAGGTCCTGGCGGCCGTCGGTGATCATCCGGGTCTGGGTTCGGAGAAGGCGGCGGAGCGTTTGGCCGAGCGGACGGGTCTGGAGGTGGATCGTTCGGATGTCCAGCTTCTGGCTGATCGTGGCGTGCTGAGGCCGGTGGGTGATTTCCGTGGTTGGCCGCTGTATGCCGTGAAGGACCTGGACGGGTTGCCGGTCGTGGCTGTCTCCGGGGTCGTCGGTGAGCGTCTTGCGTGGCTGGTCGCGAGTGTGTCGAGTGCCGAGGCTGCCGAGCTGCTGGGCTGGTCGGAGGGTCGGTTCGAGGTCACTGCCGAGCGGCGCGGGGTGGCTTCGGGTCGTTTTGGTCGGTTTGCGCGAGCTGATGTCCTGGCGCTGGCTGACGAGAATCTGTCAGGTGACGACTCGTCTGCTTGATCTGTTCCGCTGTGCGGCTTCCAGGGCCGTCTACGGCGATCTCCCGGTCCCGTGCGAGCCTCGGGTGCCCGTGGGGCCCCAGCGCGTTGCTGTTCACTTCTAGGGCCCTTGGTGGGCCGTATGGCGATCAGAGGGGTCAGAGAGCAGCCCCGCGTGGCTGCGTGAACGCATCGTTGGCGGTGCAGGCGCGGTGTCCTGCTGTGTCGTCGATCCCGCACCAGCCGTGCCGGCCATCGCCTCCTCATGTCTCCGGAGGAGGGTGTGTTTCCTCCAGGCACTGACCGGGTCGGTCCGGCTGCGAAGCCTGGGGTCGGGCCCTTCCCGGCACCAGAGCCTGGCAGACGCCTGGGGGGCCGCAAGGGAAAGCGCCTTGCGGCCCCCTCCAGGCGCCTGCCTGATCGGCTCGTGCCGGGAAGGGCCAACCGACCCCAGGCCGCAGCCGCGGCCGACCCTCCCGGCAGTACCTGGAGGTTAGTGATGATCGACCAGCTCATCTTCGACATGGGTGGCGTGGCGGCCCGGACGCTGGGTGGCACGAGCTCGAACAACGAGGACAAGCGTCAGGTCTACGCGGCCTGATCCCCGCGTGATGGGGGTGTCTCCCGGGTTTTCCCCGGGGGGCACCCCCTTGCGTCTCTCTCGACCCGTTTCGTTGCTGTCGGGCGGTCTGCCCGCGGCTGACATCTGGAGGAATCAGTGATCGACCAGCTCATCTTCGACATGGGTGGCGTGGCGGCCCGGACGCTGGGTGGCACGAGCTCGAACAACGAGGACAAGCGTCAGGTCTACGCGG